>NZ_BRYH01000027.1:0-113553 GCF_054772055.1 Lacrimispora brassicae
CCGTACGTACGGTTCAATGAGAGGGAAATAATTCTTAGCAATTATTTCTCTACTCTATTCAGCTTTATAAAATGGTGGTGTAGGTGTATAGTGTGTAGGTGATGTTGTATGGTGTGGCGGTGGAGCTGTATGGTAGGGCGATGGAGCTGTATAGTATATACATGCAAATATATAGTATGGCGGTGCAACTATATAGCGTGGCGATGCAACGACATAATAAGGCGAAGTCAACTGCGCACAGAGATTAATCTTGTCCGGAAGGCAAGTCTACCAGCGTATATTCACAATGAATAGCAGGGAGGATCTTGGACAGAAGGTCCGCGGTTTTAAACTTTAAGCTGGAGGTATTGATACAGGGATGGCAGCCAAAAAATTCGTTAGAAAGCACATCCTTATCGATCAGCAGCCTGACGCGGCGGTCTTTATCATTCATAAGCCCCAGGACCGAAACAGAGCCGGGGGTAATGTCCAGGAATTGAGTCATGAATTCTGCCTCTGCAAAAGAAAGCCTGGCAGAGCCGATTTGCCTGGAAAGAGCGGCAGTACGGAATTTTTTTCCGCCTGGCAGCAGGAGGAGATAAAAGTCGGTTTTCTGAGCATTTCGGAGAAACAGATTCTTGCAGATATCCATTTTTAACAGCGCATCTACCTCTTGGCAAGCTTCTATTGTGGGCAGTGGGGAGTGATCCACCCGCTGATAGGATATGTTTAATTTATCCAGCAGGTCATAGGCACGGATTTCTTTGGGAAGACGTCCAGCCAAGTCAACAGGCCGTCTGTCATAAAGGGTTTTATCCAGGTAAAAGTTATCGGTTGTATGAATCATGTGTTCCACTTCCTTTTGTCTTTTTATGATCTATTATAGCTTGGGGAGGAAATATTACAAGTATTTTTTATATGTAGAAGGATTTAGGTGGTTTTGGAGATGGAGATGTATTATAATAGCTGTGGAGAAAAGAGAGGAAAGAATACCTGTAGTAAAACAGGGATAGAAATAATTTGGGTTTTAGAAAGAGGCCGGATTTTATTGGGTGGAGATGTTAGATTGGGAGAATTGGGGAGAGACTAGATATAGGCAGAGATAAAATATAAAAAGAGATTTAGTTTAGAAAGATATAAAATATAAAAAGAGACTAAATACAGAAAGGGTAGATTACACTTATGATAGATAACAGATTGAAAAAAGAAAGATTTCGCGATGACAGATGGGTAAAAGGCAGTGATAATGAGAAGACAGGGGGACAGAAGAAAAAGGAAGGTGGCCGGAGCGGCAGCAACGCCGGCAGGAGCAGTGACAAGAGCGGATACAATGGCGGAAAGAGCGGCAATGACGCCGGCCGGAATGGTGTTAACAATGGTAAAAGTGGCAACGCTGGCGGCAGGAATGGCAGTACCGGAGGCAGGAATGATAACACCGAAGGTAGGTATGGCATCAGCGACGGCAAGAGTGGCAACGCTAGAGGCAGGAATAGCAGTGGGGCTGGTAAGGTTGTCACCAGCGGAGACAGAAATGGCAATAAGTATGGTAAGAGCGGCAACACCGGAGGCGGGAATAGCAGCAGGGCTGGTGAGAATGGCAGCACTGGAGACAGAAATAGCAACAAGTATGGTAAGAGCGGCAGCACTGGAGACAGAAATGTCAACAAGTATGGTAAGAGTGGCAACACCGGAGGCAGGAGCGGCAGCACTGGAGACAGAGATAGTAACAAGTATGGTAAGAACAGCAGTTATGGAGATAGAAATAGCAATAAGTATGGTAAGAGCAGCAGTTATGGAGATAAAAATAGCAATAAGTATGGTAAGAGCAGCAATACCGGAGACGAGAATAGCAACAGGGCTGGTGAGAGTGGCTACACTGGAGACAGAAATAGCAACAAGTATGGTAAGAGCGGCAGTTCTGGAGACAGAAATGGCAACAAGTATGGTAAGAGCAGCAACACCGGAGGCGGGAATGGCAACAGGGCTGGTGAGAGTGGCTACACTGGAGACAGAAATAGCAACAAGTATGGTAAGAGCAGTAGTTCTGGAGACAGAAATAGCAACAAGTATGGTAAGAGCGGCAGTTTTGGAGACAGAAATAGCAACAAGTATGGTAAGAGCGGCAACACCGGAGGCGGGAATAGCAACAGGGCTGATGAGAGTGGCTACACTGGAGACAGAAATAGCAACAAGTATGGTAAGAACAGCAGTTCTGGAGACAGAAATAGCAACAAGTATGGTAAGAGCGGCAACACCGGAGGCAGGAATAGCAACAGGGCTGGTGAGAGTGGCAACACTGGAGGCAGGAATGGCAACAGGGATGGTAAAAACGATAACACTGAAGGAAGGAATATCAACAGGGAAAAAAAAAGCGGTAACACTGGAGACAGAAACGGCAGCAGAGATGGTAAAAGTGGCAACAACGATGACAGGAACGGCAACTACAGCAGCAAGAGTGGACGAAACGGCATCGTGCATAATAAGGAAGGTGGAAAAACTTCTTCCAAATGTCCGGTATCTCGAAAGTGTGGAGGCTGTCAAATTTTGGATATGCCTTATAAAAAACAACTGGAACAGAAGCAAAAGTATCTGGAAGAATTGCTGAAGCCCTATTGTCCCGTTGCACCCATTATTGGAATGGACAATCCTTATCATTACCGTAATAAGGTTCATGCGGTGTTTGATCATGACAAAAAGGGCAATCCTATTTCCGGCGTATATGAGGCGAATTCCCACAGCGTGGTTCCGGTGGAAAGCTGTATGATTGAGGATCAGAAGGCAGATGAGATTATCGGAACCATAAGAGGTATGCTGAAGTCCTTTAAAATACGTACTTATGATGAGGATACAGGATACGGGTTATTGCGCCACGTACTGATACGAAGGGGATTTGCTACGGAAGAGGTTATGGTAGTTCTGGTAACTGCATCACCGATTTTTCCATCTAAGAATAATTTTGTAAAAGCGCTTCGGGAAAAGCATCCGGAGATCACTACGATTATACAGAATGTAAATGACCGGGAAACAAGCATGGTCTTGGGAGATAAGGAACATGTGTTATTTGGGAAGGGATATATTGAGGATATTCTCTGCGGCTTCCGTTTCCGTATTTCTTCTAAATCTTTTTATCAGGTAAATCCGGTGCAGACTGAGGTTCTCTATAATAAGGCTATTAAGGCTGCCGGACTTACCGGTGAGGAGAGGGTGATCGATGCTTATTGCGGCATCGGTACGATAGGGATTGTTGCCAGTAAATATGCAAAGGAAGTTATTGGAGTTGAATTGAACCGGGAAGCAGTGCGGGATGCCGTGGGGAATGCTAAGATCAACGAGATTAAGAATACCAGATTTTTTTGCAATGATGCAGGGGAATTTATGGTGAATATGGTGGAGAGCGGAGAGCATGCAGACGTGGTGTTTATGGATCCTCCCAGGAGTGGAAGCACGGAAGGTTTTATAGACTCAATAGCTAAAATGAGGCCGGAAAAGGTTATTTATGTGTCCTGCGGGCCGGAGACACTGGTCAGGGATTTAGAGTATTTTAGAAAAAGGGGGTATGAGGCGAAAATGGGATGGGGGGTGGATATGTTTCCTTCGACGAATCATGTTGAAGCAGTGATAATGATGACGTATTGTGGTTCAGATAAGAAAACCAAGGGTTAGACCACAAGATGTTGTGGTTTTTGGCTCAAAAACGACTGGTTTCAGAGCTCAAAAAATGCGATTTTTGACCCCGTTTTTTTGCCCCTTCCACAGATGACATAGATGATTTTAAGAAAATGCGATAGTTTTGGGTTAAGAGAAGGTAGCTAAAAAAAACCGGGATAATATTCTTCGTAAGGGTGTCATACGACCATAACAAGATGATGAAATTACAAGACAGTTCAGAGCTTACACAACTATGAAATGAAATTTTATATTGATTTGCAGAAGTGAATATATTATCAGTTAAAAATTAAGAGGCTAAGTTTCAGGTCAACTTTAATGACCTGCAGACTTAGCCTTTTTTTGTTCCCATTTTTTATGACACAGAAAATATAAAATGTAGGAGGTCAAATTCATCATGAGCAAAATTTTTTCTATCATTGGTCTGGAAACCAATACAGGAATTCGCGATGCTGGAATTATGAGCGGTATTCCGGAGGTAGAGGACATACAACGGTCCAATCTATACACGGAGCTTCTTGAGGACTGTGGTGCATCAGAGTACATCGCCGTGATCGCCAAATCTTTTCGTTACGGGCACGGTCCTCCCGAACCTGCTGGTGCGGAGGATTTAAGTTGGATTGCTCTGCATCGTGAAATGATTGAAACTGGTGAAGTGGTGGAACTACAAGCCTCCCGTCTCGTTATTATCTATCCCGGTCAAGGGATGCAACTTAATATGTAGCGCCTTTTGGCTTCAACTGAAACTGAAAGGCGCTTTTTCTTTTTCCTGAATCAACTATGATAAACAGAATAAGAAAACATGAGGCGTCGTCTTTGGAAAAAGGCGGCGCCTTTTTTGTTTTCAGCGAAAGGAGCATAAACCATGAATCAAAAAGCAAATCCATTAGAAAAGCCGGGTGCGGGAGCAACCGGTCCCCCAAAACGTTATGGCGTGCCGCTGCCAGCCGAGCGTTCCCGTTGCGAGGGCTGTCCTTATCCCCGTATCGGTTTCATTTGCTGGAGTTCGGATGGAACCTGTATGAAAACGGATGTTGATGCCATCAACCGCCGCAGTAAAGGCAGGTGAAAAAATGAACAGCATCATCAGCTGGGTAGGCGGAAAAAAAGCACTGCGGGAACTAATCTATCAGCGAATGCCCAAAGAGTTCGGGCGGTATATTGAGGTTTTCGGCGGCGGGGGCTGGGTGCTGTTCGGTCGGCCGGTTGATACCGCCATGGAGGTGTACAACGATTTTAACTACGACCTAACGAACATGTTCCGGTGTGCTAAGGAGCAAACACTTGCACTGATTCAGGAACTGAACTTCCTGCCGCTGAATGGGCGAGATGAGTTTGGCGTGCTTCGCAGGTATTTGGAGAAGCAGGAATTCACCAGTGAGTATCTGGCAAAGGAGTTAGAGCTTGCCGGGCGATCTCTCTCCCCACTTGAGCATGAAGATATCCGGCAGATTCTTACAGAGAAAGCAGTCATGAATGATGTGAAGCGCGCCGCCGCCTTCTATAAACTCATTCGATACAGTTACGGAAGCGGATGCACCAGCTTCGGCTGTCAGCCCTTTGATATCCGGAAAGCCTTTCACCTGCTCTGGCAGGCCAATGTTCGTTTAAAGGATACGGTCATAGAGAACAAGGACTTTGAAGACCTCATCCGACAGTACGACAGAGAAAATGCTTTCATTTATTGCGATCCTCCCTATTATCAGACAGAAGGACATTATGCTGTTGAATTCAGAAAGGAGGATCATTACCGTTTGCGGGATACGCTGACAGCCTGCAAGGGTAAATTTCTGGTCAGCTATAACGACTGCGAATTCATCAGGGAGCTGTATAAAGACTTCCAGATCGAATCGGTCAGCCGTCTCAATAATCTGGCGCAGCGCTATGACAATGGAAGTGAGTACGCCGAGGTGCTGATTTCCAACTATGATACTGGCGAAAGGTTGCGGGATATGCCATCACAGCTCAATCTTTTTGACACCGGTCTTTTCTTTGACCAATAACCCAACTCCCGCAAGGGGTATTAATGAAGGAGGAAACATTCTATGAAAATTATGAAAACAAAAGCGGTCGTCGATACCCAGGGATTTCTGACGCTTCCTGCAATTCCCGCAGGGCTGACACCTGGTGATCAGGTCAATGTCATTCTTGCATCCCAGGCGGAGGAATCAGCCCCTCTGCTTTTACTTACCCAATCCGGCATCGAGGTTGCCGTACCATTGTGCGCTTTGTCGGATGCTCCGGAGGACGAGGATGAAGCAGATGACGAGGACGGTCTGAATCTGCCGGCAGAGCTGCTGGAGGATGCGGGAATTCCTGCCGACAGTGCTCTGGAAATCATCTGTGGGGACGGCGCCATTGTCATTTTTGCCTCAGATATTTTAAATCAACTGCCAGAGGAGCTGACCGGGCTCTTTCAAGAGCTTGGTATTCACCCCGATACCGTTCGGGAGGTTATGAGAAAGGAGGGTTACTTTGTATGAATGCTAAAAACACATACCGCATTATCGACAGTAAGGGCAGAGTGCTGATTCCCAAGGACATGCGCTCAGCATCCGGACTGGACTACGGCGATATCGTAAAGCTGAATGTCCGTCAGGGTGCAGTCAGCATTCAGAAGGTGGAGCTTATCGAGGTGGGCGACCAGTCCCCTGAAGCGGTGGAAGCCTATGTACGCGCTGCCATCAAGCGTATGTCGGATGACACACAGTTGAGCCTCATCACCGATCTGACCGGGTTGCTCAAGCAAAGGAAGGAGAATTAATTGGTGGATGAAAAAAAGCTTTTAACTTCACAGGATTGCCAGCAGACCGGATATGATATCTCACTGGAGGGAAAGGTTGTGGTGCTGAGTGCGGACGCACTTCCGGAAGCCTTCCGCAGTACGGAGCATCAGTTGTATTTCTGTACCGGAGGCTTTGGCAGCAAGCCCAACCCCAGTGGACGTGCGGTCTTTGCCGTATCCCTGGCAGATGGCGAACAGATACGCTGGAACCGCAGTGACATTCTCGGCATTGCAAAGCCTGAAATTCTTACGGACCATGCCAGACTCCAGCTCTCACAGATTCGTCCGGCAGGAGCGCTGGACTTGAAAAATCATGAGCCTCAGTACAGCGGTTATTGCTTTCTGCCGGATGGCCGCTATACCTCCGGTGTGTGGCTTTGCAGCCCCAAGGAGGTGCAGGACTACATCGACCTGCAGAAGGAATATCAGCATCGAATCATGGTCTGCGACCGGGATGATTTCTGCGTTTTTGATATGGTGGATGGTAAACTCATCTATCCAACGCAGGAGATACTGGATGCACATCGCAAAGAACAGGAACAAAATGGCGGCATGGAGCTGAAGCTGTAACGCGTTGCAGACTTTGGCTCCTTTTATAAAAAATTGAAAGGAAGGTATTCTCATGGCAGAAAAGAAAAAGGGAAGGGTTGGCGTAATCGCCATCCTCATTCTCCTCCTGCTGCTGATCGGCGGCGGGATTTTTGTTTTTATGGAACAGCGTCCCGATTTGTTTATCCCGGAGGATGAGATCCTCACCCGTGGTGAGTTCGCTACTATTATGGTGCGGGATATCCCGCTGGACACAAAGGACGTGGAGAAAGACCCGGCCAGTTTCCCTGATATTGACGGACATTGGTCGGAAAAGTACATTGAGGCGCTGATTGATGCAGGCATCATTGACCCTGCTGACTATCCGGATGGCTTCCATCCCGATGATCCGATCACCCGTGCTGAAATCATCAAGATGCTGGTGCGTATCAGCGGAAAGGATGAGGAAGCGAAAAATACCCAGGGACACAGCGGCTATGACGATGACAAGGACATCAAGAATGGCGACAAGGGCTATGTCATTATCGGCAAAGAGGATGGCATTACCGGAGAAAATTCTGACGGAAAATTGAAGCCGAACGATCCGGTTACCAAGGGTGAGGCTAAGGATCTGATTGATAAAACGAAACCTCTTCCAACACCTACCCCCACACCGGAAATACCCAAGCCAACACCCGCGCCTAATACGCCCGATCCTGTAAAACCAACACCGACACCCGGCGGAAATTCGGATGACGATGATGATTCAGGAAGCTCCGGCGGCGGCTCCGGTGGTAGTTCCGGCGGAGGCCCCTATTCCTACCCGGATGCGCAGGTGCGTTTTGAGCTTCCCGAAACCGCACATACCGATACTGAAATCAAAGTCATGCCGGTATGGAAATACATGCAGAGCTTTACATGGACGTTGAGTAAAACTGCCGTGGACGGCTCCGAGCAGCCGGAAGAACTGACAGATGCCGGCACGCTCAGTCTGGAGGGCGGTATACTCCAGTTTAAGGAGCCGGGTAAATATACCCTGACCGCAACAGCGAAAAACGTCAGAGGAAAGGAAACCGTGCTATCCAAAACGGTGACGATCTACCCGGTGATTGACCTGACCTTCGCCCTGCCGGAAACCACCCACACAGACAAATCGGTGACGCTGTCCTATGCGCTGGAAGCTCTTTATGGGCATGACATCATGTGGACGGCAGAAAAAGACGGTGAAACAACAGCTCTTACCGATATGCTGGATGGTGCGCTTGGAAATGAGGGCGGCACCTTTGTGTTCAAGAATTCCGGACAACAGACACTTACAGCATCCCTGACCGATGAAACTGGCCGCAGCTTTACCCATACGGAAAGTACAACAGTCTATCCCGTTGCAGAGATTACCTTTGCGCTTCCTGAAGCAGCCCATACTGATACAGAGCTTAAAATCTCCACCACACTGCTAAATGCAGATGATATGCCTGTGGTTTGGAGCCTTATGAAGAATGGAGAGGCGGCTGAAATCGCAGAGGAACTGGAAGGCTCCCTGACCGATGAAGGCGGCAAAGTTCGTTTCAAGGACAAAGGCGTGTACCGTCTCACCGGAACGCTGACCGATGAAACAGGCAGAACCTTTGAAGCATCGCAAGCTGTTACGATTTACCCGGTAGGTTCCGTTGGCTTCTACCTTCCTGAAATCACTCATACCGACAAAAGTGTTCAGGTACAGGCATCATTCCAACATCTTGGGACTGCTGAAATCCAGTGGTCATTGACTCGAAATGGTGAAGCGGTCACGCTCTCGGACTACGTGGAAGGAACTCTAACTGGTAGCGACAGCACAGTCCGATTCAAGGAAAAGGGCGAATATATGCTGAAAGCCGCCTTTACGGACCCTGCAGGCAGAAGCTACAGCTATACTGCCCCCATTAAAGTCTATCCGGTACCGGGTATCACCTACCAGCTGCCGGGAACCGATCATACAGATTCCATTGTGTCAGTGATTCCCCAAACTGTGGAATTGAATGGCTTAAAGGTGGAATGGCTGTTGGAGAACAGCTTCGGATTCCAGGATCTTGCGACTTATCTTGACGGTACGCTTACAAATAGCGGAGGGACGATCCGATTCAAGCATGCAGGAAGCTATGAACTCATTGCCCGGATTACCGACGAAACCGGCCGTGTGTTCCTGTATGAGGATGGCGGAAAAATTGAAGTCCTGCCAGTGCTGACCCTTTCCTTTGAGCTGCCGGATGCCACCCATACCGACCGCACCCTTGACCTGCGTACCCGCGGCAATAACAATACGCTGCCGGTAGAATGGGTACTTACAAAAGATGGGGAGTCGGTTGAGCTTAGCGAAACGCTGGAAGGCAGTCTGAATGCTTACGGCGGGAAAATCCGCTTTAAGGATGTCGGAACCTACACCCTGACCACTTCCATGACAGACGCTCTTGACCGTGTATTTTCTTACAGAGCAGCTACAACAGTCTATCCTGTACCGTCAGTTACGTTGAATGTACCTCAGGTATGGTATGCAGGAGAAGCTGGGGCGGTCAGCGTCACCGGTACGGATCTGGAGAACCTCACTGCTAACTGGACAATCAGCAAGGACGCAGGCGAAGCCAAGCCTTATGCCTCCTATGCCTCTGGTTCCTTGACAGAAGAAGGTGGCTCCCTTACTTTTTCTGCAAAGGGAACCTATCAGCTGGTTCTGACCATGACAGACCCTGCCGGCCGCACCTATGAAAAAAGCCGGGATTTTACTGTCTATCCTATCCCGACCATGAGCATCAGCGTTCCTGCATTGACCTACAGCGGGGACTCCATGGCGGTTACCGCTTCGGGCTCGGAGCTTGCGGAAATGGATATGGCATGGCTTCTTTCTATTGATGGCGGAGCCGCCAGACCTTATACCGAGTATGCAACAGGTGCTCTGACCAAGAATGGTGGAAATCTGCATACCTCTACCAACAAGACAATCACCGTGAAGATGATTGTAGAAGCAACAGATACAAACGGCCGCAAGTTTACTTTTGTTTCAAATGCAGGAACAATCAAGCCTCTTGCCAGCTTCCCGTTTACCGTGCCGTCCTCCGTTCATATCGGCTCCGGTTTTAATGTATCCCTGCCGGCAGCCACCGGACTGGATAGTAGAAATCTTGTATGGTCCCTGACCAAGGGCGGCAGTCCGGCATCCTATACCGGAAGTCTCGTAAACAGTGGCGGCAATATTACCATCAGCGCCACAGGCAGCTATGTTCTGACTGCCAGCACCACAGATAGCACAGGGCGCATCTTCAGTTATGCTCAGAATGTCGCCATCACCAACAATGCACCGAACAAACCAACCGGAAGCGCCTCCGTTACCCGCACGGCTCAAAATGGTAAGCTGCGGGTGAATATTACTGCATCGGCTACCGACCCGGATGGGGATGCTGTCACTCTGGAATACTCCGGCAACACTACCGACAGCTATTATGCCGTGGGCGCTCATACCGTAAAGGTTCGTGCTAAAGATGCATGGGGGCTATACTCTGACTGGACAAATATCACCTTCACTGTGAGTAATTCCGCACCCAGTACCCCGGTGATTGCCCGCACACCAAACGGAAACAGCGTGGCTCCCGGAGTTGCCATTACCATTACCGCCTCCAGCACAGACCCCGACGGGGATGCAATCAGCTATATTTGGGAAGGCCGTCCTGCGCAGACAAGTACCGCATATCCGCTAGGGAAAAACGTGGTGCGAGTGAAAGCGGTGGACTCCACCGGCGCCGAATCTCCCTGGGCAGCGATTGTATTCTTTGTAGCCGACCCGAATCGCGGCGGCGGCATGACCCTGACAGGCCCCGAATCAGTCATTCTGGAGCAGGGCATCTCCGGCGCGACCATTACCAATTACACCTTCACCGTGCCGCCTGTTTCCGGGCATTCCGGCAATGACTACGGACGTGTGCGCGGATACAATACCTTGACCGGACAGTGGGATCAGCTCGACTACGGAACTACCACCAACGGCATCACTTTCAGCCGTTCCCTTTCCCCCGGCATCTATAGTCAGCTGGAGTTTTATTACTACACCAACCATGATTGCATGTATAACAAATCCAACATTACCTACAGTGTGGAGTTTTTCTTTCAGTAATTAGCCACACCCGGAAAGGAGGACTTTTTCATGAGTAATATTCAGATTAAAAACAACCGCATTCTGTACTACGGAAACACGGCAGGCTATCTCTCCGGGGAAAATGCCGTGGTCGATCCCATGTTCCAAACCGATGAGCTGAAATCCTATCTCACAGAAAAAAAGGGACTGGAAGTGGAATGGACACCCGGCACCTTCGAGCGTCTGGCGGCGGGAACCCTCGATCCAGAGGGCAACGCTGCACTGCTCAAGCGCTGCCGTGTGTGGCAGATTGCACCTGAAACGGATGTGATGATGAAATTCATCAGCTATGATGAATTTACAAGACGCTTCGGGGAACCAGACTCCGCCAGCTACCAGGTGGTGTATGACGGCGAGGTGGATACCAATGCACTGGAAGAGCTCTATACCAAATTCAATGTCGACCACCCACCCGGCTACGAGGGGCACAGCCTATCTATGTCAGATGTGCTGGAGCTGTATGACAAAAATGGCAGCACCTTTCACTACTGTGATACCTTCGGCTTCAAGGAAATCTCGTTTCAAGCGCCGGATCAGGAACAAATCCAGGGACCGCAAATGAATCTGTAGCTACAAACAACACAGCCATCGGGCTGTTTTTTATTGCTTAAAATGAAGGAGGAAAACACATGAACCAGCAATCGACACCCATCAAAATCGATGCCCGTATCAATACGATTCACCTGAATGGCAGGGTAAGAGCCTTTGCATCCATTACGCTGGCAGACTGCTTTGTTGTCCGGGGCGTGAAGGTCATCGAAACACCCACTGGCCTGTTTGCCGCTATGCCAAGCCGCAGAAGTGCCTCCGGTGAGTACCGGGACACTTGCTTTCCTATCGTAAAAGAGCTTCGGGAGCAGATCAATGAAGCGGTACTGGAAGCATACCGACAGGCACTCCTGCAGGCCGGGGAGCAGACCCTGCAAGTAGAAGAATCTGAAGAAGGAGGAATCACTCATGAGTAAAGCACAAACTGTACAGAAAGCAGCACAGACCGCCGCTGAACAGCCACTCCCCATGAAAATCGACGTGAAGATCGGCTCCATTCGTCCGGACGGCAATGTCAGGGCGTATGCATCAGTCAACCTAAATGACTGCTTTGCCATCCGCAACGTGAAAATCGTGGACAGTACCAAAGGACTGTTCATTGCCATGCCCAGCTATAAGGCTGGCAATGGCGAGTACAAGGATATCTGCTTCCCGGTCACCAAGGAGTTCCGCGAACAGCTCAACCAAGCGGTAGTTGACGCTTACCAGCAAGCTCTGACACAGAGTCAGGCCCAGGGCAGACAGCTGATGGAACAGGCATCCCAGCCGGAGCAGCAGCCCGGCATGCAGATGGCGGGGCTGTAGTCTCACCATGTCAACCATTCACCAATACTTAAAACCAAATAAAATAAAATGGAGGTCATTTCAATGAAAAAATTCGTATCCAAGGTAAGCAATAAGCTCACTACAAAGGCACTGGAAGCACAGGCTCTGCTCCGCAGAAAGGACGGGGAAAATTTCGTCGACACGGCAATCAAGATCCTTATGGCTGTTGTCATTGGTGCTCTGGTGCTGGCCGGATTGTATGCACTGTTCGGTGAGACCGTCCTACCTACATTAAAACAGCGTATCGTTGATATGTTCAATTATGGTGGCTGATCCGTCGCTCCTGCTGCAGGGCGGCTTTTTTATTGTCCTGCTGACTGCGGTATCCGCTTGGGATATCTGCAAACGGATCGTCCCCGACATGCTTTGCCTATGCATCGCCCTGACCGCTCTGCTTGATTTCACGCCGGAAAAATTGCTTGGTCTGATTCCCAGCCTCGTCCTGCTCAGTGCTGCCCTGTTATGGGGCGGCATGGGTGGCGGGGATATCAAGCTCATGGCGGCTTCCGGTCTGGTGCTGGGCTTTTACAACGGAATGACAGCGTTAGCGGCAGGACTTATCCTGCTTCTTCTGTTTCATGCGCTGTGTTTTATAATCCAAAAACTGCGCGGGAGGACTGTGCCAAGGGCATACCCTCTCGCGCCTTTTCTATCCATTGGCTGTCTTGCAGCCTATTTTTTATTTTGAAGGAGGGCTATCCCATGAAAAAAACATTATTCACTGTCGCTTGTGTCGCTGTTCCGGTTGCTGCAGTTACAGCACTGCTTATCCGCAGATTCCGAAACCGCCGCTTTTTTTGATTCTAATCCGAATTTTAATAGAAAGAAGGAGGAATTGTCTTTATGAGTTTTCTGAAAAACCGCACGATGCTGGGGGTACTCTGCATCGCGCTTTCATTACTCATCTGCTTTGCGCTTACTCCGCTGTTTAACCAAAGCGTATCGCAGAAAACAAGTATTGTCCGGGTGGTAAAGGAGATCAAAGCCGGTGACCAGATCACAAAGGATATCGTGCAAACGGTGGAGGTGGGCGGATATAACCTGCCGGAGAACTTACTGCGCCAGACCGACTCAGTAATCGGCAAATATGCCGAAGTGGATTTGTTTCCCGGAGATTATATCCTTACCGACAAGCTATCTGACGTTCCAGCTGCCGAAAATGCCTATCTGTACAGCTTAAATGGTGACAAGCAGGCCATTTCAGTCAGTATTAAAAACTTTGCCCAGGGGCTTTCCGGCAAACTCATCTCAGGCGATATTGTCTCGGTCATTGCACCGGACTATAAAAAACAAGGCGCCACAGTCATCCCCCCAGAACTGACGTATGTAGAGGTGATCGGCGTCACGGCCAGCACCGGGTATGACACAGACACCGGAGAGATTTCAGAGGATGAGGATGAAAAGGAGCTTCCCTCTACGGTGACACTGCTGGTATCGCCCGAACAAGCAAAAATCCTTGCAGCGCTGGAATCGGACGGAAAGCTCCACCTTTCTCTCGTTTTCAGAGGTTCCAAGGAAAATGCCGTTCAGTTTACGGATCTGCAGGATGAGGTTATCGCCAAGCTGTATCCCATACTGACAGCATCGGGCGATACTCAGGCATCACAGCCTTCCGGCACAGAACCATCTGCTAAAACGGAGGCTCCTGCCACTGAAGCAGGAGGTGAATAACATGCTGAACTTTATGAAGGGAAGCCTTTTCTCCCGAGATAAAAAGGAAACCCTGCCGGAGGAACCGAAACAGGATGTTCAGGTGCTGGCAGTATGGGGCAGCCCCGGCAGTGGAAAGACCACCGTCAGTGTGCGTCTTGCCAAGTACCTTGCCGAACATAAAAAGAACGTGGCATTGCTGCTGTGTGATATGACCGCCCCCATGCTTCCCTGCATCTGCCCACCTGGTGACTTGGAGTGCGAACGCTCTCTTGGCAGTATCCTTGCCGCCACCCATGTAAGTGATCTGCTCATTGAACAGAACTGTGTGACCCATAAGAAAATCGGCAACCTGACCATGATCGGTATGCTCAAGGGCGAAAATGTCTTCACCTATCCGCCCTACAGCCAGGAGCTGGCGGCAGAGTTGATCGACCACCTACGGGATATCGCACCCTACATCATCGTCGACTGTGGCAGCTATATTGCTCACGACATTCTGTCGGCAGTTTCTCTTCTGGAGGCGGACTCCGTTCTTCGTCTGGTAAACTGCGACTTAAAATCCATCAGCTACCTATCCAGCCAGCTGCCCCTGCTGAAGGATCAGAAATGGGATGCAGATAAGCAGTATAAGGTGGCATCCAATGTACGCTCCAATCAGGCAGGAGAGCATATTGAACAGGTGCTGGGCAATGTGGTGTTTCAGCTTCCTCATTCCTATGAGCTGGAGAATCTCGCTCTGTGCGGAAATCTGTTTGGGGAGCTGAGCCTCAAGGACAGCCGGGGTTTTCGCAAGGAGATTGAAAAAATAGCAAAGGAGGTGTTTGGTGTATGAGCCGAAAGAAGCCTGGAAATGCAGACCAACAACTGGTATCTGCTCCGGTCATGAAAATAGATAAGACACAAACTGCGGCAGGCTCTCAGAGCCTGTTTTTTTCATCCTCAAATACCCGTGAATTTGCCGCAGTCCTGCGGGAGGTTCAGGCCCACATTTCCTCCCAATATGCGGGACTCATTACAGATGGCAGCAATGGTGAACGAAAGGAGCAGATCAAGCGCTACATTGCCAAGTACCTGCAGGATAATCGGGTAGCAGTGGCGGGAATGACCGAGAACCAGCTCACTGACGCGCTTTATACTGAAATGGCCGAATTTTCCTTCCTGACCAAGTACATCTTCGGGGAGGGCATTGAGGAAATTGATGTGAACGCCTGGGATGACGTGGAGGTGCAGTACAGCAATGGTATCACGAGAAAGCTGGAGGAACACTTTGAAAGTCCCGAACACGCGATCAATGTGGTACGCCGTATGCTGCATGTATCCGGCATGGTGTTGGATAACGCCAGCCCTACTGCACTTGGACATTTAAGCAAGAATATCCGTATTGCGGTCCTTAAGTCACCGGTGGTAGATGAAGATGTCGGAGTTGCCGCATCTATCCGTATTGTAAACCCGCAGTCCATGCAAAAGGATGACTTTACCAGAGGTGGGACAGCTACCGAGCCAATGCTGGACTTTTTATCGGAATGCCTGCGGTACGGGGTTTCCACCTGTGTGGCAGGAGCCACCAGCTCTGGCAAGACTACGCTGGCAGGCTGGCTTCTGACCACCATACCTGATGGAAAGCGTATCTTTACCATTGAGAACGGCTCCCGCGAGCTTGCATTGGTAAGGCGCCAAGATGGGCAAGTCGTAAACAGCGTCATCCATACGCTGACCCGCGACAGTGAAAATGAAAGGCAGCGGATTACGCAGACCAGTCTGCTGGATATGTCCCTGCGCTTTAACCCGGATTATGTAGTGGTGGGCGAAATGCGAAGCGCTGAGGCAAACGCGGCCCAGGAAGCCGCTCGAACCGGTATCACAGTGTTGACCACCATCCATTCCAATTCCTGCGAAGCCACATGGCGCAGGATGGTATCCCTGTGCAAACGCGCGGTGGATATGTCTGATGAAACCCTCATGGCGTATGTGACAGAAGCCTATCCCCTTGTGGTGTTCTGCAAGCAGCTTGAGAATAAGGCCCGCCGCGTGATGGAAATTATGGAATGCGAGATCCTGCCGGACGGCACAAGAAACTTCCGACCGCTGTTCCAGTACCACATTACCGAAAACCGTATGGATAACGGTAAATTCATCATTACAGGACACCATGAGATCGTACAGGGCATCTCAGGGAGTCTGCAGAGAAGGCTGCTGGAGAACGGCATGCCGCAAAGTACCTTGAAGCGCATTCTTGCGATGGGAGGTGCCGCATGACAGGAATCCTTTTAATCGCCTGCATCGGTTTGATTGCAGGCGCTTTTCTCATCCTCGGCCTTTCCCCTCTGGAATTTACAGATGGCCTGTTCGGGTTTCTGACCCGAAAGGATCAAAGCATTCGTGCGCAGATCAACGAAAGCACGAACCGGAAAAAGACTCGTTTTCTACGCCGGGAGATAATTGAAGTGCAGGAGATTTTAAAGCTCACCGGACGCGCAAGCCGCTTTTCCATGGTGTGCGCGGTGTCGCTGTTACTTTTCGCGGCAGGGGCGGCCTTTGCTATTCTGCTAAACAATGTGTTTCTGGTGCCAGTGCTGGCGGCGGGGCTGATGTTTCTGCCCTTCTGGTACATCCGACTGACGGCGTCCCATTACAAAAAGGCGGTGGCGGCTGAGCTGGAAACCGCGCTCTCCATCATTACCACATCTTACTTAAGAAATGAGGACATCCTCACCGCCGTGGAGGAAAGCGTACAGTATTTGAACCCGCCGGTAAAAAACGTGTTTACAGAATTTCTGGCACAAACCCAGCTCATTGACCCAGATGTGGAAGCGGCACTCCATGCCATGAAGCCCAAGATCCAGAACGATGTGTTTCATGAATGGGTGGATGCCATCAGCTCCTGCCGTTATGACAGAAGCCTAAAAACCACGCTGACGCCTATTGTCTCAAAGCTCAGCGATATGCGGATTGTCAATGCGGAGCTTGAGTATCTGGTATCAGAGCCCCGCAAGGAATTTATCATCATGGCGATGCTGGTGGTGGGCAATATCCCCATTATGTACATGCTGAACCGGGACTGGTATCATACGCTGATGCACACTATGGTGGGGCAGATCATTCTGGCAATTTGCGCTGCCGCTATCTTTATTTCTGCGGCATTTGTGATACGGCTAACCAAGCCCATTGAGTACAGGAGGTGACCGGGATGATGACACAGTTGTTTTTTACCGGAATCCTAATTGCCGCGGGGTTATTTCTGATATTGGCGGATGTGCTAAAGCTTCCCGCCATGGGGGCCGGAAAGGCCATGCTGGGTGCCGGCAAGGAAAATAAGAAAGCTGCTAAAACAGTGGAAGCGTGGCTGATGACAGGTGCCGTAAAGCTCTCGAAATACATCCGGATGGATGAGTACAAGCGCAGCCGGATGGCAAATATCCTGAAGGCTTCCGGCATTTCCATGACACCGGAGGTGTATACGGCCTATGCCATTACCAAATCCGGAGCCATTGCACTTGGTGCGTTACCGTGCCTGTTCCTGCTTCCGCTGCTGGCTCCGGTACTGTTGATTCTGGCAGTACTGACCTATTTTCAGGAAACGAAACGTGCTGACGAGCAGCTTCGGGAGAAGCGGGAGCAGGTAGAAGGTGAGCTCCCCCGATTTGTGGCAACCATTGAGCAGACCCTAAAGGCCAGCCGGGATGTGCTGGCGATGATTGAAACCTACAAGAAGAATGCCGGACCTGCCTTTGCCCATGAGCTGGATGTTCTGACCGCCGACATGCGCTCCTCCAGCTATGAAGCGGCGCTGACCCGATTTGAGTCAAGGCTTAATTCTCCCATGCTCTCTGATGTGGTCAGAGGTCTCATTGGCGTACTGCGCGGGGATGACAGTGCTGTATATTTTCAGATGCTGGCTCATGATTTTAAAGCGCTGGAGCTTCAGAGACTCAAGGGGCAGGCACAGAAGATCCCGCCGAAAATCCGAGTATTCTCCTTTATTATGCTGATGTGCTTTCTTTTTACCTATCTCGCCATCATCGCCGTGGAGATTTTAAATTCACTTGAAACAATGTTTTAGATTGGAGGTGTAACTTTGGAAAACAAATATCAAGTCCTGCTGTTTGGCCGCCTGCAGGAGAATTACAATGCCTTTACCGCAGAATGGTCGGGACTTTCACCGGAGGAACTGATTGGTAAAGCGGAGGAAATCTATGCGGTTCAGATGACAAAAGAACACCTCATGGGACGTGTGGATGAGCAGCAGGCCGCATGGCTTCTGCGTTTTGAAAATCCACTGGAGGTCGTGCGGGATAGATGGATAGCAGAGAACGGTATGGAGATGGTGCATGATGAGGATTTCTCCCATGTGCTATGGGCGGTAATGGACAGCCAGGATACAGAAAACCTCTATGCATTGTCAAAAGGCGCAGAACCGTCCACCAACCGGGATCGCCCTGTAACTGTTCGGGAGTTCATTGAAAAGCACCAAGGCGTTGCCTATGATATGATGACGCCAGGCGGATATGTGTATCTGACACCGGAAAAGGCACAACTTCTGCTGGATGGGCAGAGCACGAAGGGGCATCCGGGAAGCCCGGAGTATGCAGTGGAAATTCCTGCAGAAGAGCTGCTGGAACAGGAGGTTGTAAATGCCCGTTTCAGTGATGGTGCATGGCATCTGCTCAGTGATTACATTCATGAAATGGATATGGAGCAGGAGCAGACTCCCATGGAGGGGGTGACCCTGTGCTGAAGAAAATTCTGAAAAACAGACGCGGTGAAGGTTATATTGACGTAGCCGTGCTGGTGCTGTGCATGATGCTGGTCATCGCGGTGGCAGTCAGCGTCCTGCCTGTATTCGTTACAAAGAATAAGCTGGACACCTATGCCGCCGAGCTGTGCCGGGAAGCGGAAATCGCCGGACGTGTGGGAAATGAAACCACCCTGCGGGCACAGGTACTGACCCAAAAGACCGGGCTTAATCCCGATATCTCATGGTCGAGAAGCGGGAAAATTCAACTGAATCAGGAATTTACCGTGACGGTAACCGTGCAGACAGATCTCGGATTATTTGGTGGCTTCGGGAGTTTCCCTGTCACACTGAAAGCACAGGCCAGCGGGAAAAGCGAGGTGTATTGGAAGTGACAAATGGAAAAAAATATGCTATTCTGAAAGATAACAAAGGAACCTCGTTTCCCTTAATTATTGCAGTAGCGTTGGTGCTGCTGATGGTGCTGTGCGGAGCCGCCGAGTATATCCGACTGGCGATCATTGCCCAGGGCGTCCGGGACGCGGTTCAATCCGCAGTAATTTCCACCGTGAACGACAGCTATGACGATGTATATCACGGTGTCCGTGAGGGCTACGCCGGAGCGTATATGCCATCTGCAGACGAATTTGAGGAAAGCCTTGACTACGGCGACATCTATGGGTATCTGGACGAGCTATTGGGGCTGCGCTACGAAGGCGGATATCATGTGAAATATGCCGGAGATGGCTTGGAATTCAAACTCTCACGACTATCTGTAAACTTAGAAAATATGCCGCTGGCACCGGGCAGCCCAAACAACAGCCGTGGATTTCTGGCTGATGCAGTGATCCGATTGGAGGTTCCGGTACGGTTTGGGGGCAAGCTGCTTCCGCCGATGGTGATTAACCTCAAAACGCAGGCGAAATATATGCCTTTATTTTAGCTGTTTTCGGATTATCCATAGACTTCCGAAAACTTATGTAGTATGGTGTGTCATTGAAAAACATACCATCAACCATTCACGAAAAGGAGGTCATCCTACATGAAACTGACAGAAAAAACAAAACGCAGACTTACAGTTGCAGGACTCGGTGTTGTGAGCATCGCCCTTGTAATAGCAATTGCCTCACAGTTTAAAACAGAGGTTCTCAACGAACCGGAGATACTGCCAACGCAGGCGGTGTCCAGTGAGGTCACCCCCAGTGTAGATATTCCTGACCCTTCCACGCTGCCTTCGGAAACGCCGAAGATCAGCGTACCATCAATTGATCCGACAGAAACGCCGGCTGTGGCAGAGGGCGCGGATACTGGAAAATCAACCGGTACCGAGCAGAGCATCCAGGCAGAGCCTACGAAACCACCTGCTCCTACAGAGGAACCTAAAACGGAAGTTTCGACTTCAAAGGAAGAAAATCCTACTGTTAACCCAAGTAAGACTTCCGAGAATAAGACGGAGGGCACGGTAAAGACAACACCGCAGGAACCGGCTGCAGGCACTATAAATGATAAGGGGCAGATGTGGGTACCTGGTTTTGGCTGGGTAGATAACAGTGGTGAGAATGTTGGAACAAAAGTAGGCAATGATGATGACGAGCTTACTGGAAATAAAGTAGGAGAGATGGATTAGCACTATAGTATAAAATAATTCTTGTGAAAGCACCGGATTTTCCGGTGCTTTCACTGTTTTAGGAGGTATCATATGAAACGATATCTTAGCTTTTTTCTTATATTGGTGATTCTGATTTCTGTATTTTCACCCATTACCGCCTACGCCGAAGGAGAAGGAAACATTGACCATGGAGGCGGTGGAATGGGTAGTGGCACCAGTGAAAACTATTGGAATTCTGGGAATGAAGGAGTCCGTATCACAGTAGTCAGAGCAGAAGATAGAATTACAGTCACCACTCCCGTGGATTTTACAAATAAAACGCAGCCAAATAGTCTTGTTCATTTTGGAAAAGTGAGCAAGATACAGTATAACAGCGGTAGTAGTCTATCGGTTAAAATGGGTGGATACACATACAGTAATCCCGGTAAGGCTTTGCCACGTATCATTAGTTCAGGCAGCGGACAGGCAAGTATTGAACAAATTAAAAGTTACTTTACAGATGAACTTGTTATCCGGTATATTGCTCAAGTCACAGGTATGGATTATGATGTGCTTATAAATGGCAATTACAAACTTATGTTGGAGCCTATTGCATACATGACTTTCCAGGGAATGAAGATGGCAATGACAGCAACTGAAGCGGCTCTCTACGATCAGCAGCTGGGTGGTGGACTGCGAAGCAAGATGGTTTCGCTTAGCCACAAAAACTTGCCCTTAGCAATGTTTTTAGAGGTATCGGATCTCGGTTATCCCGCATGGTCAGGCTCAAGATCATCATCGGCCTCTAATGTTGATATCATTTCGTCTCTCGGAATTGGTGTTGTCAGGTTTAAGGAAAAACCGAACGAACAACCCGAAGTGACTGCATGGGATTATGAGTACCGCGTTAATACCGATGTCATCACCTCAGTCACCGTCCGCGGTGGACAGTCCGATCCTGACCATCCGGTAACAGTACGATTTAACATAGGAGGCAGAACCTATACCGTCAGTGGCGTGTACTACCCAGAGGGAGACAGCCAACTGGTATGGGTGCGCTGGAGGACACCCTCCACACCACAGACCATGACCATTAATGTGTCAGTATCAGGCAGCGGTTCTGCCAGCAAGGGCACCATTACAGCTAAAATCGTTGATCTATCCGGCAATGATCCGCCCAATCCTGTGGCAGATGACCGGAACGACGGCTATACCAAACCATCCGTGCCGAGTAAGGAACAGAATACCTCGGCCTCTTGGGGTGTCTGGCGCCCGTGGTGGCATGAATATTGGGTCTGGCACAGCGGTGACGACGATGAGGATGGCTGGTGGGAAGACGAAGGATGGTGGGAGTTCGATTGGGACGCATACCATGCCAGTCTTTCCGCATCTATAAGCATCACTCCCGATTCAAAGGTACCGACCGCCTCGGGAAAAACCATGGGAAGCGGTTATGGCATTAATCAAAGCACCACTGCTAATGTCAGTACCAATCAATCCTCTGCAGTGACCGATGCACAAAATGCAGTCACCTATTTTCCAGAGTTCCAGTATCAGACGTACTGGCGGCTTTTAGAGCGTACCCAATCCGGCTATAGCTCCAAGTTTGAATTTGCCTCTAATAAGTATTCTACCTACAAACGCAGAACGCACTTCACCCCCGTATGGATGCCGAATGGAAGCTATACTCCCTACACATGGCTGATAGATTGCTGGACACCTTCGGGAATGCTTTCTATGAATCTGACCGACTCAGTAAACATCCAGGGAAGCGTTTGGGATGACTGGCACATTGCGCCTGTCAAACCGGACTGAGAGGTGTGATATGGCATATGAACGCATTGAAAAACCAGAGGGCAGCTTATACCACTACACAAATCGAGCGCAGCTGGACAGCATCCTACAGGATGACAGAATACGCCGGTTTGGTGACCGGGAATGCTGGTTCTGTACCTCGCTGGAGGATACTCTGGCATTGATGGAAAGAACAGTTATGCAGGAGGGTAAGCCCTATTATGACGTGAACGGCATCCTCCGGCAGTATCCAACCTTTATGCCGGAGGATTATGTGATTCTCAGACTCACACCCCGATACCAGAATGGTGAATGGGTTCGCTGGAATCAGGAGATGCCCCACGGCAGTCCTCCCGAGCTGCTGGCGGAAGCACAGGAATTCAGCCGGTTAAAGGTCGGTTTCCGTAGTGATTTAAAATTTCAGGCAAATCCGGAGGTGATAGAGGTTTCTTCACTGTTGGAACAAAATCAGCAGCCCCGGCTTTCCATATAGCAAACAACAGCAGAAAAACAGCAAGGCTGTGGAGTGAAAACTTCACGGCTTTTTTTCTGCACCAAAACCAATAATGAAAGGTGGTAACCCTATGAAAATGAAACGAATCCTGTCTATGCTCTGTGTCATGCTGCTGATTATCGGACTGTTCGGTACGACAGCGTATGCGGCAGGCTCTGGCGATGTGGCGGGAGCAATTGAAGGAACATGGAACGATGCCTCCGGGCAAATCAAGACTGTAGTGAACAAGGTCGTATTTCCCGCAATCGACCTGATTCTGGCGGTCTTTTTCTTTGCTAAACTTGCGACGGCGTACTTTGATTACCGCAAACACGGGCAATTTGAGTGGGCCGCGCCCGCGATTCTGTTCGCCTGCCTCGTGTTTGCACTGACCTGCCCTCTGTACATCTGGACGATACTTGGATTATGATATTGGAATAGGAAGTGGGCAACCAAGCCAAGGTTGCCCACACTTTCGTAGTAGTCAAGATCAGCTTTGGTAATCCTACTTTATGTCATACTAAGGTATGTCATTTTTTTATTGTGATTGTACGGTTATTAATTTCAATAATACCTTCCTCTTTTAATTTCTTAAGCTCTCTAAATAGAGAAGGTCTTTGTACACCCAAATAATCTGCCAGTTGTCTTTTACTCATTGGAAGAAGAATTACCGAAGATTTCTGTATAATAGTTTGCTGTTTAAAATAATCCATAATATTTTCTCGAAGTGTTCTTTGAGTAAACATTGCTATCTTCTGATTTATTCCTTGCGAATTTTGTGAGATTGACTTTATATAGTGCAATGTAAAATTGTAATCATGCAAAAACTCCAAAACAGCATTTATGTCAATATGGATAATTTGACAATCTGTAAGACAATAGATATTAAGAGGATAACTGTGGTTTTCACCAAATAATAAATTTGCTCCTATCACACTTCCCTGACTAAATTCAAACATCGTAGTTGCTGAGCCGTTAATTGATAAAGAATACGCAACCAAACTCCCTGACAATACATTATCTAATGTACGGCAAGTTTCATTTGCATTATGGACGGTTGTACCTTTCATATAGTGCTTTTGATAAATATGATTACCTGCTATTAGTTTTTCTAAATCAGATTCCTTTATAGCTGAGAATAATGAAATGTTTCGTAAAATGTCAATATTCATGAATTAAGCCCTCCATTTAAAAACATTATATCAAAAAGAAACATTGGTGTCTATTTGATAATAAGAAACTACTTTATAATTAGGTTATCACAAAAAGAATGGAGGATTCGTATGGATATTTTTACAGTGGCAATGTGGATAGGAACGATTATATTCCTTTTGATTTCCTTGAAAAAGGATAAAACAAAGACAGTGAAAGCCCTTAAAATGGCATTTGGTATGGGCAAGGGTATGTTGGGAAGTATATTATCAATTATTTTTTTAATTGGTTTAATTCTGACAATATTACCACCAGAGAATATTGCCAAATTTGTAGGAAGTCAATCATTGTTTATAGCAACGGTGGGTTCGGCGGCATTTGGAACAATTACACTGATCCCTGCTTTTATTGCTTTTCCGCTTGTCGGTACACTGGTTGACGCTGGGGTTAGTATTGTTCCTTCCGTAGCATTTTTAACTACACTTACAATGGTAGGGATCGTAACATTTCCACTTGAAAAGCGTGAATTTGGGCTTAAATTTACTGCTACCAGAAATGGATTAAGCTTTTTATTTGCCATAATTATCGCTATGGTAATGGGGGTGATTGTATGAAAATCTTAAAAAAAGCAAAAGATAATATCTTCTTGATATTGATTGCAACTTCCTATATCCTACTGTTTGTAATTAAACCAGATATGGGTGTCACATCAATTAAAAACAGTGCCTATTACATTAAAGAAATGCTTATGATAATGCCCGTGATATTTGTTCTTACGGCGCTTTTGGATACATGGATTGCAAAAGAAAAAATCACGAAATACTTAGGAAAAGAATCCAAAGTTAAAGGTATCATATTGTCGTTCGTTTTAGGCAGCATTTCTGCGGGACCGATATATGCAGCATTTCCTATGTGTGTCATGCTCCACAAAAAGGGAGCTTCTGTACGAAACTTAGTTATAATTTTAAGTTCGTGGGCAGTAATAAAGGTTCCAATGCTGCTAAATGAAGCAAAATTTTTGGGAATAAAGTTTATGGCAATCCGTTGGGTGTTAACAGTAATTGCTATAGTAGTATTTTCGTGGATTGCTTCAAAGATTGTGAAAGACGAAGATATAGTACAGGAAGAAGAAAAAGCGGGTGGACTTATATTAAACAGAGGATCTTGCATGGGCTGTACATTGTGTACTAAAAAATATCCTGAGGTTTTTGGTATGCAAGGTAAAAAAGCATATATAAAAGCTTATGACTCTGAAATAGACAAAGAAAGGCTTAACCAAACAATATTAGCTTGTCCTGTTAGAGCCATTCATTTTAATGAATAATTAAGAAATGTTGTAAAAGCAACGTACATTTCTTAGTATATGCGGTATAATTTAATCATTAGCTATTTTAACAATAAGGAATTATTGAATAATAACCCCCACAATTCAAAACCTATTATAATAAAAGAGGAGATATATACAATGATTGAGCAAATTCATGAGATGTCAACCGGAGATGAAAAAGCGATTGAAAGAGTAATTCAGGATGAAAATATTCATTATCTTCATATGGTCTTTAATAAGGAGGAAGGCCTCCCAGAACATTTCTCTAATTCCAACGTTTATATGACAGTGGTAAGAGGGACTTTATCTATCGGGCTAAATGATCAAGAAGTTCACCAATATGATAAAGGAACTCTTTTGAAGATTCCTGTAAATACAAAGATGAATGTAAAAAATTTATCCAAAAGTGTGCTTGAGTTAATTGTTGTAAAAGCACCGGCACCTTTGAAATAGTGAAACAAAATTTATAATCATTGAAAGGAGGAGCAAATAATGATAAAATATGTATGTATCCCATGTGGATATATCTATGACCCACAAATAGGTGATCCAGATAGTGGAATAGCCCCTGGCACTGCGTTTGAAGATATCCCTGATAATTGGGTTTGCCCAATTTGCTTTGTGGGTAAAGATGAGTTTGAACCAGTAAAGGAATAATACGAAGGAGGAAATAATTATGAGTATGTTTTGTTTTCAATGTCAAGAAACTGCAAAAGGTACCGGTTGTGAAGTAAGAGGTGTGTGTGGTAAAAATGAGGAAGTTGCAAAATTGCAAGACTTGCTGATTTATGTTACAAAAGGAATCTCCGAAATTGTTGTAAAAGGCAATATAGAAGTAAAATCCATAAGTGAAGTAAATCATCAAGTCTTAAAAAGCCTTTTTATCACTATTACAAATGCTAATTTTGATGACGGTGCAATCGAAAATCAAATTCATAAAATGATTGGATTTAGAAACGAGCTAAAAAAACAAATTTCTGGTGTTAATCTTGGTGATGCATCGGAGTTTGAAGTAAGCGATAGAGCGTCTATGTTAGACAAAGCATCTAAAGTAGGTGTTCTTTCAACCGAAAATGAAGATGTTCGTTCTCTTAGAGAAATGATTATCTATGGTTTGAAAGGTATGGCAGCGTATACACATCACGCTCTTAATATCGGAAAAGAAGATCTTGCTATCAATGCATTTATTTATGAAGCACTTGCATCAACCCTTGATGATTCGTTGTCTGCAGATGATCTTGTGGCATTAACATTAAAGACAGGCGAGTTTGGTGTGAAAGCGATGGCGCTGTTAGATGATGCCAATACCTCCAAATATGGAAATCCTGAGATCACCAGTGTTAATATTGGGGTAAGAAACAATCCTGCCATTCTGATTTCAGGCCATGATCTCACTGATTTAGAGCAACTACTGGAACAAACCAAGGGTACTGGTATTGATGTTTATACACATAGTGAAATGCTTCCTGCACATTACTATCCTTTCTTCAAGAAGTATGACAATTTTGCAGGAAATTACGGCGGTTCATGGTGGCAGCAAGTTACCGAATTCGAAACCTTTAATGGACCAATCTTGTTTACTACAAACTGCATCGTACCTCCAAGAAGCGAAGAAATCAGAAAAAGAATCTTTACTTCCGGTGCATCAGGCTATCCCGGATGTCCTCACATCACAGCTGACGAAAATGGAAAAAAAGATTTTTCTGAAATTATTGCGATGGCAAAGCAGTGTAAGCCTCCTGTAGAAATTGAATCAGGCAATATTGTTGGCGGTTTTGCTCACAACCAAGTTTTTGCTCTTGCAGACAAAGTAGTTGATGCAGTAAAATCAGGTGCAATTAAGAAGTTTTTCGTCATGGCAGGCTGTGATGGCAGAATGAAATCTCGTGAGTATTACACTGAGTTTGCAGAAAAACTACCGAAGGATACGGTTATTCTTACTGCAGGATGTGCCAAGTACCGTTATAATAAACTTGAGTTAGGAGATATTGGTGGTATTCCAAGAGTTCTTGATGCTGGCCAATGTAATGATTCCTACTCTCTTGCAGTAATCGCATTGAAGCTGAAAGAAATATTTGAGCTTGAGGACGTTAACGATCTGCCGATTGCATTTAACATCGCATGGTATGAGCAAAAAGCGGTAATTGTCTTACTTGCGTTACTTTATTTAGGTGTGAAGAATATTCATCTTGGTCCTACCTTGCCAGGATTTTTATCTCCGAACGTTGCAAAGGTCCTTGTTGAAAAGTTTGGCATTGCAGGTATCGGACAAGTTGAAGATGATATCAAGTTATTCATGGGAGAATAATTGGTACTGATGTTTTAAATGAAAGGCAAAGATTCTGGTTGGAAATCGGAATCTTTGCTTTTTTATATTTAGAAATAAATTTGTCACCACCCATATGCAAGGATACCCTGGACTATTCTTGGCATGTAGACAAAGCAAGAGCCGTCGCGTCAAGTTAGATGCAACGGCTCAATTTCGTGATAAGTCAGATTTTATTGTGTAGGTGAAGTTAAACACTAACAGAGGGTGTGCTCATACCCTTACACAATGTTTTCACCCAAAATAATTTTTGGCATAGTGGTTAAGCATCTGTTCCACCGCTTGTAAAAATGCTCTAACCCTAACTTTGACACCCTTGCGTGAGTTTCTTCATCTCTAACAGTCCAATGTAAAACATAAGTGACTTTGCCTACATTGCGTGTGAGGCGAACAGGCAATGCCCCTTCTTTAACGGCATTAAAATCTGTTTGGCGGTGGGTGCGTTTGATATATCTAACTTCAATAACACCATCCTGCTCCATATAAAAGGCGGCAACCTCTTTCATAAGTTGCTCAATTTCCTCTTGCTTTTCAATCTTTGCCTCATAGATACAAATTTCATTAAACATTTATTGCACCACCTCGCACATTATATAAACTTGCTCACCGAGCGTTAATTTCCCACGCTACCGTTTCACAAAAGTTTTACACGGTAGATATATAAAGTGAGTTTACCATAGTAAATCGGAACTTTCAATCAAACAAATATGAACAATGGAAAGGACACAGATACTATGAAAAAAGTCCGTTCACCACCCTTATGCAAGGATACTCTGGAATATTCTTGGATTATGATGGTGAAATGAAAAGTGGGCAACCACCATAAACGGCGAGGTTGCCCATATTTTCGTAGTAATAGAGATTAGTTCTAGCAAGGCTGATTTAGCCATACTAAGATGTTTGCTTACAATAAGAATTCAATCCGTCTGTTCTTTTTGCAGGTATACATTTTTTTATCGGCTTCTTGGAACGATAGTAATATGTCCCTCTGTTCACCCTTACTATAAATGCTATATCCATATGAGATAATGGGCATTATAGTGTCTGCTTCCCTTGTTTTTTTTAAAGATTGCAACATAAGATTAATGCATTCATGTATGGCACCTTCGCTAGTATTTTGAGCAAGAACGCAAAACTCATCTCCGCCAATACGATAACACTGCCCTATATCCTTAAAACTGTTTTTAATAATACCGGCCGCTGTTTTAAGATAATAGTCTCCCTTGGCATGACCGTATGTGTCATTTATTTTTTTAAATCCATCCAAGTCGAATAAAATGATACCCGAATGGTCTGTCGCACTTATGGCTTTTAGCTTTTTATCAAACGCCTGCCTATTTAACACTTCGGCAACGATATCATATTTAAATTGCAATTCACGCTGAAATAGATAGTACATAACAAGAACCAAGGTAATACAATGCCATGTAGAGTGTATGAAAGGAAATAAAATTTGAACCGTTGTTCCAATAAAAAAAATGGCATACAGCATCATTAAAAAGGCACGTTCGGTATCTTGAAATTGTAAAAGTTGGTGGTGGTTGGAAATCATCAGTACAACTAAACCACATAGGTATGTTATGATATAAATACCAAAAAGTGGACCTCTCGTATATTGATTATCCATTGAAATAAAAAAAATCCATCCAGTCCATGCGGAAGAAATCAGAAGCACAAAATTCAATGCAATAGGCATGCAAATGCACTTAAGTTTTCCGTATAGTTTTTCATCAAATACCATGGCGAGCAGAACAGGAATACATGTTGAAAGTGAGAATCCAACTATATTAGCAATTATGTTTGGAATACGAAATGTCGCTCCAAGTAAATCCAGCACACTGGTAGATAATTCAGCAATTATCACAATAACCGTTAAAATAATCACTGCAATATATGCTTTTGTTTTTCCAACAGACATAACTGTGTTCTTTAAAATTAGATATAATAGAATTAGAAGCATAAGTATATTGATTGCACTACTTGTAATTAACGCAAAGATAGGATTTTGCACTTTACTTCCCCCCATAGTATCAAATATAAATAACCCCATAGGGCACTTTTTTCATCACTACCTTTTCGCAAATATTATCTCCGATAGAGTAATTACCAACATTTTATCATAATAAATCGATCGATGCAACCCTCTTGTTTGTAAACATTGCTGAATAGCTTTCTGCTGGGGTAGAAAGTTTACCACAGTAAATCAGGGTTTTCAAGTTACTCATTATAAACAATAAAAAGAGGTAGCTATCATGAAAATCAAGAACCGCTCACCGTCCTTATGCAAGGATACTCTGGCAGATCCTTGGTATGTAAGCCTATGGAAATAAAATAAAAAGGAGGAAATTAACTTATGGGATGCTGGGGAATAACGGCCTTCGAGTCTGACACCGGATTGGATACAGTGGATTTCATCAGAAGTAAACTGCCGGAGAATGGAATGCTGGAGCTTGAAAAAATCATCGAAGAAATGAGGCAGAAGGAGTGGTGTGTGCCCGAAGTCACAGATTTAGCATCGCACACCGGACCGATGGCATTGGCAGAAATGATTGTAAAATTCCAGGATGAAGATATCAGCGATATGGACTATGACGGAGAATGGGCGGCAAACCAAAACAAATTCAGCAAGGTCAAATCCTTTACCGTTACCGGGGAATCCGTTCAATGGCTCCGGAATTATCTTGCTCACGCACTTGGCTGCATCAAGGAGGAAGCGGAGCTGGCAGCCAATTCCGATAGAAAATGGGGTGGCTGGTTTGAGGAAGAAGACTGGAACGGCTGGCAGGAGCATATGTCCATGCTGATCAGTCGTATGGATTCAATTCTTATGTCTCAGGAGGATGATTTGATCCCGTCTAAGGAGCAGACGAGCGGTCCGGTTATGGGCGAGATAAGCTGATGAACGGTGGATGGCATTCGCTGTAGGTAATGGCAGACGCAACTGGCTCAAATTTTTACAATTGATATAAGGGCAGGACAGTCACTATAAAAGGTAGTTGTCCTGTTCTTTTGATTGGAGGAAAGATATGTTTTCCTCAAGGAACTAAATAAAAATCAGTAAAAAAGGTTTTCGTATTTTATGCGAGAGCCTTTTTTTATTGGAGGTGATGCCCATGTTCATATGGGATTTTGTAGCCGATACCGTGCTGGGTCAGATTCTTGATTGGATTTACGGTCAAATTATCGGCTTTCTTGGAAATTTCTTTTCCGCAATGGGCGGCATGGGAGCTGACCTGTTCGAAATGAGCTGGGTTCAGTCCATCGTCCTGTTTTTTGTTTATCTGGCTTGGGCGTTGTATGGAACCGGGCTGGTGGTGTCCGTTTTTGAATGTGCCATCGAATACCAGTCCGGCCGGGGCAGCATCCGGGATGCCGCGCTGAATGCCATCAAGGGATTTATGGCAGTGGGGTTATTCTCCACAGTTCCGGTAGAACTTTACAAACTGTCCGTTTCACTGCAGAGTAGTCTGACGGCGGGAATCACTGGCTACGGAAGTGGCTTGGATACTCTTGCAGGTAATATTATCAATGAGCTATCCGCAGCCGGAAATTTAGAAAGCGCTGGTAGCTTGAACGTCTTTGGCGGGCTGGGAGTGATCACCAGTCCGATTATGATGCTGTTTATCCTGATTCTGATGGGCTACGCCGTAATTAAGGTGTTCTTTGCAAATCTCAAACGCGGCGGTATCCTGCTCATTCAAATCGCTGTGGGGAGCTTGTATATGTTTTCCGTTCCCCGCGGCTACATGGACGGTTTCACCAGCTGGTGCAAGCAGATTATTGGGCTGTGTCTAACCGCCTTTTTACAAGCCACCATTCTCATAGCTGGATTGATGGTAGTGAAGGATCAGGCTCTGCTTGGGCTGGGGCTTATGCTGGCGGCGGGAGAAATTCCCCGAATCGCCGGAGCTTTCGGATTAGATACCAGCACCAGGGCTAACTTTATGAGCGCCGTCTATGCCGGGCAGACTGCCATGAACATTACGAGGACGATTGTAAAGGCGGTGGCAGCAAAATGAAGCTGGTCTATATCTGTTCCCCCTATGCCGGGGAAATTGAACGGAACGTGAGGTTTGCGCAGGATGCCTGCCGCTATGCTATATCGCAATGCTGTGCGCCGATGGCTGTGCATCTGTTATACCCCCAACTGCTAAATGATGCTGTACCGGCAGAACGAGAAGCCGGCATTCAAATGGGCCTTCGAGTATTGGCTGCCTGTGAGGAATTATGGATCAGCACTGGAATGAGCTATGAAATTGCGGAAGCTGAGCGGCTGGGGATTCCGATCAGACGAATATCCGCAGAACAAATACAAGGAGGACATACCATGGAGAAATACGGAATATGGGCGCGCAGGAGTGCCGCCTCCGTGTGTGGGGCATCGGAAGCCTGGGTAAAACAGGACGTAGAACCTCTGACCTTTGATACCTATGAGGAAGCAGCCTCTGAAGCCAGGCGGCTGATAGAAAATACCCGCACACCCAATGTAGCCTACTTTGCAAAAGGAATGGACATCACGCTGGAGGAAGCGCCTTTCTCTGGCATGAAGCTGCAGTATTGACTGAACCGCTGACCCTCGGCAGCCTGTTTGACGGGATAGGCGGCTTTCCGCTGGCAGGCGTCGGACAGGGTTTTACGCCTGTCTGGGCCAGCGAAATTGAACCGTTCCCTATCGAAGTGACCCGGCTGCGTTTCCCTGAAATGTGCCATGTAGGCGACATTACAAAGCTTGATGGTGCTCATCTTACGCCTGTGGATGTGATCTGCGGGGGCTCACCCTGCCAGGATAATACCGAAGAAATAATTATCCCGAAGTCAGACGAGAAAGCCGCCTAATAGGCCGCTTCTTCGTGAAAACTTCGGGATAACAAATCATTTAAGTCCGGACAATTCCAGGATCATATCCTCATTGTCCTTCCAAATAGGTATGGGAACAGGCACCCCCTTTCGCAAGTGTTCAGCTTTTTCCATAGCCGCGCGCTTCATTTCGGCATCGGCATATGCATAGATTTTTGTGGTTTCTGGATCAACGTGGCCAAGAAATTCAGATAATACGGCCAGCGGCATACCATCACGGTATAAATGGATCGCCCTTGTATGCCGCAGTTGATGAGGATGCACCCTTTCAGGAACTTCAGGGCAAATCTTACGTGCCATTTCGCCGTACTTTTTCATAAATGCGGCAGCATTATCGGGTGACATTGCTTGTTTTGTGCCATGAATAACAGTGAAAAACAGAAAATCGTCCTTGACGGTATCGGCGTGAAACACTTTCAGATATTGTTTACAATGCTCCACAGCTTTGGGCAGTAAGGCTACAGAACGGGTTTTGTTTCCCTTTCCGGTCAGATATACGACAGGATGACGAACATCCAGCCGCAGGTCACGGACCTTCATACTCAACAATTCATCGCATCGCGCAGCAGTTTCATACATGAGCGTCATAAAAAAGCGGTTGCGAAGGTTCGTTCGTTTCCTCACATCAGGTTGACTGAGCAAAGTTTGTAGTGCGTCCTCGGAAAGAAATTCTACTATTCTACCTGGCGTCTTTTTAGTGGGTATCCCTTTTGCCTCAAGCTGCAAAGCAACCTGTGTACAATCTAACTCACCAGCGTACTTGAAGAAAGCCCGTATTACCATAAGCCGTTGGTTTCGTGTGGTTGCACCGCAGTTGCGCACATTTTCCAACCAATCCAGATATTCCAGAATCAAATTGCGGTTAAACAGACCGAAATCAATGTGAGAAACGGTCAGTTGCTTTTCAGTGCGGAGATATTCAACAAGCAGGTTTAGTGCATTTCGGTAGGATTTGATGGTGTTTTCGCTGCAACACCGCTGTTTAGGCAGATACTCAAGAAGATAACCTCTGACGGCCTTGAAAAAATCATTCATCAATCTCCACCTCCGGCAGCAAACTCTCGTATTTTGAGAAATCCAATCCGGACATAGCCGTGAACAGTTCCGGGACCAGATGGACGTAGTAATAGGTATCAGATAGTTGTGAATGTCCCATGTAGGCACTGAGATACGGCAGTTGAGCGGAAACATCCTTGCCCTCCCGCAGCCACATATACAGGCGATGCGTTGCGAAGGTGTGACGAAAATCATAAATTCTGGGCGGCTTTTCGGTGGATACTGGAATACCGGTTTTAGCCCACATGATGCGAAATGTCTTCTCAATCCATTTCTTCGTATACAAATGTCCCTGTGAATTAGGGAAAAACAGTTCCTGCCCCGGCATAATGCGGCTCACTTGTTGATGATATTGCCGTAATAGATCTGTCATATCGTCAGCCATTATAACAATGCGATCCTTGTGCCCCTTGGATTCCATAATCTTGAGCTTTCCGACGTCCAAATCGACATTTTCTACACGGAGTTTCCTCGCCTCTATAGGACGCAAGCCACAGCAATAGATCAAACGAAAAATCGTTGGTATCACAAGATGACGGATGGGGAATCCCCCTCTCGGACGGATTAGATCCAAAACGTGCCAAAAGGCAGCGATCTCTTCCTCAGAGTAAATATGTGGCATGTGGCGTGGACCTTTTTGAGACAAATCAGGGGGAAGCACATAGGCTGCTTCTCCAATCCTGTTTAAGTATCTGGCAAATTCCCGAACCGGCATTAAGCGATTGCGAAAGGAGTTGTTTTGTTCCGCTTCTTTCCGAATCGCCCAGGCCATGCAAAGTTCTTTGGTCAACGCTATTTCATCAGGAAATTTGTTCATGCAAAATCTATCAAACACATGTAGTATACGAATGCTTTCTTCATACGGAAAACCCAGGGCATTCTTCTGTTCAATGAATTGCTGAATGAACTTTGCAAAGTGACTACCAAAAACACGCTTCACCATCCCTCACCTGCTTTCTCGGTAGAAATCAATCCAATGGCACAACTTTTTAATCCCAGTTCATTTGCCGCAAGGTATGGCTTTGCCGAATCCATGTGAGTATGCCCAAGCAATTCGCTAAGCATATCCAGTGAAATTTCAGATTCGAGCAGTCCTGCACCAAAGGAACGACGGAAACTGTGGAAGCCGCGCCGGGGAATATCTGACTTATCGATACCCGTCCGCTGCATATACCGGGAAATCATGGCACTGGCTGAGCGATTCTTTAAAGGGCGGTAGGGACGATTGCCACATAGAAAGATAAACGGTAAATTGCACTTTGGCCGTTCGTTCAACAGGTAATCGGCAATCGCGTTCCCAGCCTCATACTCCAATGGCAAGCTTAACGGGTGCCCGGTTTTGCTTTGAATAATACGTATTTCATAGTTTCTCCAATCGATATCCTGCCGTTTCAAGTTCACGATGTCCACAGCACGCAGGCCCGTCTGAATGGCGGTTAGCATAATGGCATAGTCACGCTTGCCTGTAGAGTAATTGACGCTGGCACTGCATAGCATTTTTTCAGTTTCGACTGTATCAAACCCCTGGCGTATCACTCGCCTTTTTGCAACCATTTCTGACATTGCAATACTCAGATCGATTTGTGTTGTGCCATTTCGGTGTAAGAAGCGTAAAAAAGAGCGAATCGCAAACAGCATGGCCCCCATCCCACCGGCATATCGCTTAGCGTTATGCGACACACACTTGCTTACAACCGAAAGCGTTATACCGCCAAAATCCACATATCCCATATCCTCTAATTCAAAGAGAAAATTGTGGATTGCACTATGGGCGACAGAGATTGTACTATGTGCAAGGGCACCGGTCTGTTCGTTCTCTCGGCAAAAAGCATTAAGCGACTCGGTATAATACGCGCCTGGCCTTCGCAGCCCCCAAGCAGGAACACGCTTCAATTCAATCTTGCCGGTTTTGTGGTACTCATCCAACAGGGTGGCCACCTTACGGACATTTTGGTACACAGACCGACATATTGAATGATTTTCGTAGCCGGCGCGTGTCTGTGCAACAAAGTTATCAATTGCGTCTTTCTCATATTGCGTTATACCACGCTCCCCGCAGTAACGGAGAATAGCATCAAACCCATCATAAACATAGTTGCTGATGGTTTTTTCCCGATATCCAAATCTCAGCAGCTCCTGTTTGGTTTGGTAAACCAACACCAACAGATTATCAGCCTCTAAAAGAAGCTGTGAGGATGGCGGCTGATGCAGTGGATTGTAAAGCACCTCCCATTTTGGAAGCGATGGCAGTGTCACAGTACCTTCGGTATGGTATTTTTCTAGTAGTTCAGCCGATCTTCGTACCGTGGTCCATTTCCATCGCGATATTTTCCCCTGCTCGTACTCGGCACGGATTTGGAGAATGAACTCATCTGCAACATTTTTTGTGTAGGCAGTTAAACCTCTGTCACTAAAGTATTGGCAGATAGGGTAAAGACCGCAATACTTGTAGTCTTTGATCTGTTTTACTCGCATACCTGATTGATGGAGCGCATCAAGAACCTGCTCTACAAGATCTTTCATGTTGATGTGTTTCAAATTTATCACCTCTGTATGATTTTTTTCGCCAATTGGATGGCAATTTCCATTATACAGGGCACTAGCGTTATCCCGAAGTTTTCGGGATTCAAATTTAAGAAAGCGAGGTGTTATCTATCTTTTTTCTACTATATAACCCAATCTTCGGGATAACTATTTCTTCGGTATTATCAGTGTTATCCCGATATCGGGATAACCAGGATCTGAGTGTCGCGGGGAAGCGTGCGGGCTTGCAGGGAGAGCGCTCCGGCCTGTTTATGGAGCAGGTCCGCGTAATCAAGGAGATGAGAGCCTATGACAAAGCAAACGGAAGGCCAGCTGACGCTGTTCGACCTCGGTATATGTGCTGGGAAAATGTCCCCGGAGCCTTCAGCTCCTCTGAGTCAGAGGATTTCCGGGCGGTACTTGAGGAAACCTGCAGAATTGCGGACAGTACCGTATCTATACCTCGACCTCCGGGAGGGGTATGGAAATCTGCTGGGGCCATATTGGGAGATCAATTCTCCGTTGCTTGGCGAGTATACGATGCTCAATACTGGCCCCGCACCCCCCAGAGAAGAAAACGTATATACCTTGTCGCAGATTTTGGAGGCCACACCGCATCACAAATATTATTTGAGCAAGACCGCCTGTTTGGGGATTCTGCGCAGGGCGAGGAAACGTGGCAAGGAACTGCCGCCTGTTCTGAAACGAGCGCTGGAGATCCAGTCAGAAGCTCCGGAGCCGATGGAGGAAGCTCCGGAGAATGCCTGACACCATGGGATGTGCAAAGCCGCCGCATTTATGAAGGCGATGGTGTGTGGCCGTCACTGTATGGCGGCGAAGGTGGAGGACACGGGTATATAACAGAAGAAAAAAGTGAACCTGTAACGATTCCAATCAATACACAGATAGCAACTAGGCATGAGCGTTTGGGAGAGGGAACAGGTCTTGGGATAGGAGCCGATGATGATCCCGCTTTTACCCTCCAGGCATCGCACTCCCATGCCGTATTTCATTCTGCACCAGAAAGCGGAACCATCGCCTTTGCCTGTAACCAGAGGGATGAGGTTAGGAATTTAAATGATGTGTCCGGGGCAATCCAAGCTCAACCCGGTATGAAACAGCAGACCTTTGTGGCGCAGCTTTCAGAGGAATCTGGAGTTCAGCAGCCAAACTGCCTGACCCCATGGGATACCCAGCAGGAACGAATCTTTACAGAGGACAGCATCGCGCTAACGCTGGCCGGTGCGGATGGCGGCGGTGGAAGGAATCCGGGCGGGCTGGTGTTTTCGGCAGGTGTAGTTACCAAGGGAAACGGCGACTGCTTCCTGACCCCGGAGCAGCACACATCCCTCACATCGGGTGGCGGGCAGGCCGGACAGGGCTATCCCTGTGTGCTGACAGCTGGCTTCTGTGCAGGAGCCGGTCCGGTTGCGGGAGGGATTGGTTACAGTGAGGAAATTTCCTCGACACTGAAGGCAGCGGAGAGCGGAACCAACATGGTGCCCTCCATCCTTTGCCTGAACGACCAGGGCGGCGGGCAGATGTACTGCTCCGAAAACCAGACCGGTACGCTTCGAGCACAGGAACATGGACATCAGCCATTGATCCTGGACTCCCAACCGGAACTGTTTGAGAACCATGGCATTGACTCGCGCTATACCGGACCTCACCCGGTAGCTCCGACGATGTCTGCCCGGTATGGAACCGGTGGAAACAATGTTCCCCTGATTTCCCAGCCAGCTGTTCTTGCCGGGGAGTCCGGTGAAGCTTTGGCACATGATTCGACTTACTGTATTGCCGGAAATATCATTGATCGACAGGATCACAATGGGGGCAATGGACTTGGCGTTCAGCCGGACATCAGCTATACCGTGACATCCACAGACCGTCATTGCGTTTTTTCACAGCAGCGGAGCGATGAGTATGCGCCAAATGAAGTAGTCAGCACGCAAAGTGCCAGACAGTATAAGGATGCAACAGACCTTATATACGAGGCGGATGTGGCCGGACTGGATTGCCGCAATGGAGTGGAAAACGGTGACTTAAGCGGAACCCTGCAATCCAAAACGAATGGAGGCTATTCTCTTAACAATGTGCATCCCATTCGCATCGGTAAGCTGATCCGCAGGCTGACGCCTCTGGAATGCGAAAGACTCCAGGGGTATCCCGATTACTGGACGGATATCCCCGGCGCTTCGGACAGCGCAAGATATAAAGCCCTTGGCAATAGTGTGGCGATTCCCTGTGTGGTGCATGTGCTCCGGGGAATCGCTTATTTTTTACACAAATATAAATTGGAACAGGAGGAATCAGAATGTACATCTACCCCGACAACCTAAAATCGAAAGCCACGCTGTGGCTTTGGCAGCTCCGGGATATCGGCATCATTGGCGTGGGGCTTTTAATCTCTGTGTTTGCGCTGGCGCAGCTGGGATTTCTGCCGCCCATTGTCATCACAGCCCTCTACGCATTTTTGACCATACGGTTTGACGATACCAGTATCCTTGACTTTATCCAATATGCCTGCGCATTCTTTTTGACAATGCAGCAGGTCTACGAATGGGGGTATCAGCCGAGATGAGTAAAACAGAAAAGAAAACAGAAAAACAGCGCAAGGTTACCCGTCAGCTCATTGGAACCAGAGAAGTGACAGATTACAGCCTGGATACCTATCGCGGCGACCGGCTTGTGTATTTTATGATCAAACCCACCAATATCTCCGTGTTATCTGAGGAAAGTATCTCTGCGCGGATTTATGCCCTGATGACGGTTCTCAAGGGCATGGCGGAGCTGGAATTTCTGTGCTTGAACAGCCGTGAAAGCTACGAGGATAATAAGCGGTTTTTGCGAAGCCGTATGGAACAAGAAGACAATACGGCTGTGCGCAAGCTGTTGGAGCAGGATCTTATCCATCTTGACCGTATTCAGGTGCAGATGGCTACAGCCAGGGAATTCCTCGTCATTATCCGGCTTAAAAATGAAAAGGACAGCGAGGTGTTCCCTTACTTAAGCCGCATCGAGAAAACGTTACGGGAGCAAGGCTTCATTGCCAAGCGTTCCGGCAAGGAGGACATCAAACGGCTTCTGGCCGTCTATTTTGAGCAAAATGTCACAACGGAAAAGTTCGAGGACTTTGACGGTGAACGTTGGATTATTTTCGGAGAGTAAACTCGTCTGTTTTTGTTGGGTTTTCCATCTAGACTTGTGCGAGGTATTCGTTTATTGTCTTGTGTAATACACGGGAGGTGATGAAAATGGAATATGAGGAAATCATGGATATGATTGTAGGAGAATTAACCCAGCGGGCACTTAGCCGGCAGCGAGAGGAAGATGAGAACCTCGATCAGCTTATTCTGCGGCAAGCTGAGCTAAGGGCTTCGATAGAGCGATATCTGGCAAAGCTTGATGAACCAGATAGACAGATTTTTCAGGAATACCTTGAACTCAATTTGGAGATTTGGGGATTTCAGGAAAAGTACCTATATCTACAAGGAGCAAAGGACTGTGTGCGGCTTTTGAAAGACCTTGGTGCTCTATGACATTAATCTTGCCGATGAAGAAAATACAAGATGGGAAGCCATGGTTGTACATAGCTTCCCATCTTGCTCATAACACCTAACTTCCCATCATAGCCCAAAACGCAGATATATATGGTTTATCCGTAATATTGATTTATCAATTCCATTTTGAACTTCCAATAAGTAACTGTGTTTGATTTTTCGTTTTCACGTGCAGCTCGCATCAGTTCGTTATTTGTAAAAATCATGCCATGTTTTCTTAAATCATTAAAATCAGTTTTAGATATCGTAGGGTGGAATGAATCTAAACCAGACCCCACGTCTTTTGTAATAATGATATAATTCGAACCGTTTTCTAAAATTATGTCATTTTCATTTATATCAAAGTTTTCATGCCCAAACCCAATAATAGCCATTCAGTTTTCACCTCAAATATTAAAATAAAGCAGCTTTTCGTGTTCACGACAAAAATAATATTCAGCGTCCAATTTATGTAAAGTTATTTACCCGCTGCTCAATTGCTCAAATCCAACGTCGCTTATTAGCCAACTGGCTGCTACAGCAGCACTTCATCCAATTGCCCATTATATATAAATAATGGGCACACAGCACTTGATTATATGTGATGTGTAAATAATTAAAGTGTTATTACAATAATACCATGTTTTCAAACATAAATAAACCGTTTTTATCCAGCCGTCACAAATTGTGGCGGCTTTTTCAATACCCATAATCAAACTCAGAAAGGAAGAAGCCCATGGCAAGAAAAGTAAAACCCAAAGCCCAGCCGCAGGAGGAGGTGCGGATACAAGAATTTCTGGATATGATCACCCCTTCGGTAATCAGGTTTAATACCGACCATTTCATCTGCGGCAATACCTACCGCTGTGTTTGGGCGCTCCGGGAATATCCTACTGCAACCGATGAACAGGCTATCCTCCGGCACCTTGGGGAGAAGGATGGCGTTACTCTGCACCTTTATACCCGACATGTCACCCCAGTGGAGGAAAAGAAAATCATCACAAACGCTGCCAACAAAAACCGGATGCAGAGAACCAGTACGCAGGATCTCCAGCAGACCGTGACAGCAGAGTCAAATCTACAGGACGTGGCCACCATTGTGGCACAGATGCATCGGAGCCGGGAGCCTCTGCTCCATGCCGCTGTATATATTGAGCTGACTTCCCATGATTATGACCAGCTGAAGCTCCTGCAGACGGAAGTCCTGACAGAGTTGGTACGCTCAAAACTTAACGTGGATCGGCTGATGCTGCGCCAGCAGCAAGGTTTTATCTGCGTCATGCCCTCTGGATGGAACGTGTTTGGGGATCAGTTTGAACGGGTGCTGCCTGCCAGTTCTGTGGCAAATTTGTATCCCTTTAATTACTCCGGGAAAACAGACTCCAATGGTTTCTACCTCGGCAGGGATAAGTTTGGCAGCAATATTCTGGCGGACTTCAACCGCCGCGCCGATGACAAGACCAATGCCAACATTCTCATTCTTGGAAACAGCGGTCAGGGTAAGAGTTACCTGCTAAAGTTAATCCTGTGCAACCTACGAGAATCCGGCATGCATATTATCGGGTTAGATCCGGAAATGGAGTATGAGGATCTGACCATCAATCTCGGGGGCTGTTTTATCGACCTCATGTCCGGCGAGTTCATCATCAATGTGCTGGAACCAAAAAGCTGGGATGAAACTGGTGATCCCAAAGATACGGATGCACCCCAGGCATTCCGCCAGACCAGCAAGCTCAGCCAGCATGTCAGCTTTCTAAAGGATTTTTTCCGCACCTACAAGGACTTTACGGACCGGGAGATCGACACCATTGAAATCATGCTGGGGAAGCTCTATGAAAAATGGGGCATCACGGACCGCAGCAATTTTGACCGCTTAAATCATTCAGATTACCCGATTTTATCTGATCTGTACGATCTCATTGAAAAGGAATATAAGGGCTTCGATGAAAGCCACCGCCAGCTCTATACAGCCGATTCTCTTCGAGAAATCTGCCTTGGACTTCACTCCATGTGTAAAGGAGCGGAGTCCAAGTTTTTTAACGGCCATACCAATATCACCAGCAATGATTTTATTACCTTCGGTGTCAAGGGTGTGCTAAATGCAAGCAAGAATTTGCGTAATGCCTTGTTGTTTAATGTGCTTTCCTACATGAGCAACGAACTTTTGACTACCGGAAATACTGCAGCCAGCATCGACGAGCTATACCTGTTCCTGACGAATCTCACCGCCATTGAGTACATCCGTAACTTCATGAAACGAGTCAGAAAAAAAGAAAGCGCCGTTATCCTGGCATCACAGAATCTGGAGGATTTCAACGTAGAGCATATCCGTGAGCTGACCAAGCCCTTATTCTCCATTCCGACCCACCAGTTCCTGTTCAACGCTGGCTCTATTGATGCCAAGTTTTACATGGATACGCTCCAGCTGGAGAAATCCGAATATGAGCTGATCCGCTATCCTCAGCAGGGTGTGTGTCTTTATAAATGCGGCAATGAGCGGTACAACCTGATGGTTCATGCACCAGAGCATAAGGCAAAGCTGTTCGGAAAAGCCGGAGGTCGCTGATGACCACCCGAAACATAGGGCGAAGGGAGGATAGTCTATGGACATGAGAGAGCAGCGCTTCGGCATTGAGATAGAGATGACCGGCGTAACCCGCGAACAGGCAGCAAAGGTTGCTGCGGAATACTTCGGGACCGACAGCCACTATGACGGAACCTATTATAATACCTACTCTGCTTTGGATTCGCAGGGACGGAAGTGGAAGTTTATGAGCGATGCCAGCATCACGCCCCAGCGTAAGTCCGGGCGTCAAACCATATCAGCTTCGGATGAATACAAAACTGAGATGGTCAGCCCTATCTGCCGCTGGGAGGATATCGAAACCGTACAGGAACTGATCCGCAAGCTGCGAGATGCTGGCGCCATTGCAAACTCCAGCTGCGGCATTCATGTGCATGTGGATGCCTCCCCCTTTGATGCCAATACCCTGCGAAATATCACCAACATCATGGCTGCCAAGGAGGATATGATCTACAAGGCACTGCAGGTAACCGTAGCCAGACAACACCGCTGGTGCAAGCCGGTGGACAATCGTTTTCTGGAAGAACTCAACCGCCGTAGGCCCAAATCATTGGAGCAGGTCAGCCGTATCTGGTATGACGGAGAGGATGGCCGCCATGAGCATTATCACGATAGTCGTTATCATTGCCTTAACCTTCATAGTGTGTTCCAGAAAGGTACGGTTGAGTTCCGTTTATTCAACAGCACCACACATGCCGGTAAGATCAAGTCATACATTCAGTTGTGTATGGCAATTTCCGCACAGGCCCTGAATCAGAAGTGTGCCAGCCGTACAAAGACCCAAAGCACCAATGAAAAATATACCTTTCGTACCTGGCTTCTGCGCCTTGGACTCATCGGGGATGAATTTAAGACTGCAAGGCTTCACCTGCTGGAGCATTTGGATGGCTGTATTGCGTGGAAGGACCCTGCTCAGGCTCAGCAGCAAAAGGAACGATTAAGGCAGAAAAAAGAAAAGGCTCTAGAGGAAGCGGCTCATACACCATCACCGCAATTAGAGCAAACAATTGAAAATGAGCAGGAACAGGCCGGGGTTGATGAGCAAAGCCCCGGCCTTTCTATGTCAATGTAAAAGGAGGTATTCAAATATGAAAAATGAAACCCTGTATATTGCCTATGGCAGTAACCTGAATCTGCCGCAGATGTCTTTTCGATGCCCCACTGCCAAGGTGGTAGGGGTAAGCGAAATCAAGGACTATGAACTATTATTTCGCGGCAGTCGCAACAGCGCTGTTGCAACTGTGGAGCCTCTTGCGGGGTTCAGCGTTCCGGTGCTTCTGTGGAAGATCCGACCAAAGGATGAGCTTGCACTTGACCGTTATGAGGGCTACCCGAATTTTTACCGCAAGGAGCTGTTTCCTGTGGAGCTGGGCGGACGATCTGTTAATGCCATGATGTATGTGATGAATGACGGTCATCAGCTGGGTGCGCCGTCAGATTACTATCTCAACACGATTCTGGAAGGCTACCAATCTGCAGGTTTTAATTCGGATTTTCTGGAACAGGCGGTGGAAAAGTCCATTCGTTTGGCACAGGAACAGCAGGAAGCCGAGCCGGAACAGGGCAATTTGTTTGGACAGAGATGGTGGTAAAAAAACAAGCCGTACCTTGCGGTACGACCTGTTCTACTTCTCTTCCTTCTGCATCGCTTCCATAGTCGCGTACAGAATGCGCAGTTGGCTTTCATTGCATTGTCGCATGCGCCTCTCGGTTTTACGGAAGGCTTCATCCTCGCGTTCAGGGAAAAACAGTGCATCCAGCGAAAGGTTCAATGCCTGAACCAGACGATACAGCAAATCAATGGAAGGTTTGCGGTGTTCACTCTCAATATGCTTTAAGTGTGTGGGCGTAATACCGACCAGCTCTGCCAATGCTTCGTGGGTGTAGTGCTTATCCAGCCGCGCCGCCCGGAGCGCAGAGCCCAAGACACCCTTTTGTAATTTGTTATCCATCTCTATCAGCTCCTTTTATTATTAGCTTATAGTTTCCAATTCCACTTAAAAATAAGCTTTGAGAGAATTATAATATCTCTTAAAGCTAATTAAAAGATATAAGAACGGAGGAAATAAGAGAATGACATCAAAGGAAAAAGCAAAGCTGATCAAGCAGGCAGGGCGGTTATACCTGCTGGGACACTCGGTGGAAAAGCACAGAAGCGAGCTGCGTAGACTGGTAGAACAAAAGGTACCCTATGATTCTCCACAGATGGCAGATGCTCTTGCAAAATTTGAAGAGGCGGACAGTGAATGGAAGCGTCTGGAGCAGGAACATTTAGACTTTCGCAGCCGGCTCGGTATTAAACAAGATCAATTAATTGAATGAGGAAAACACATATGCCCTCCGGGAATTCTCCGGAGGGCATATGTGTTTGAAAGGAGGTTATCCATGGCAGATCCTGCAACCATCACACTTGCAGTCAAAGCAGCAATTGCGGCCGCGTCTGATAAACGAACATGGAAGGCGGTGGGTGTTCTCATCGCTACCATATTAACGCCCTTTATTCTGATCATCGTCATGATCACAAGTCTTTTGTCAGGAACCGCAAACCACAACAATGCCGCTGTTGCACTTTCTTTTCATGGTGGCGTTATATCCGGTCAGGTGCCGGAGGACTATCGGCAGTACATTGAGGACATGCGACAAAGCTTCTCGGAACTGGACACAGCAATCTCCGAAATCACTCCCCTGATAGAGGACGGAAGCCTTGACTCCACGCAGGTCAAGGCCATTTTTTATGCTCTGTATTTCGGCGCAGATTCCCTGCGTGGGATGGATTACCAGGTATTTTCGGACTGCTTCGTCCGTTATGAAGAACGAACCCGCACCTGGACAGACGAGGATAAGGTGGAACATAAGGAAACCTATACCGTAGCGGTTCCCCTTACCTCCCTGCCGGAAATTTATGCAAGACTGGAAGAAACGCTTGGTCTGTATATTTCCTACGAGAAGCAGGCCAATGCATCAGAAATCTATTACCGGGCATTGCATGGAACCGGCGCACCCGGTGAAGGCGATGGATTTGACCAGTGGGCAGACTGGCTGCCGGAGCAGCTCTCTGGTCTGACGTATGATTTGCCTGTGGGTGAGATTGGAGCTGGGGCTGTTCAGCTTGCACTATCCCGTCTGGGAGATCCCTATTCACAGGAGCGTCGTGGGCAGGGCGATTATACGGACTGCAGCTATCTGGTGCAGTGGGTATACCGCCAGTTGGAAGTTAAGCTCCCCGGTACCGCTGCCGAGCAAGGTAAATACTGTGTGAACAATGGGCTTTCTATTTCAAAGTCCAATCTGGCACCCGGTGATCTAGTGTTCTGGAGCCATAAGGTAAATGGACGTTATCTCAATATTACCCATGTCGGCATCTATGCAGGTGATGGCAAGGTAGTAGATGCCTCCTCTTCAAGAGGACAGGTGGTATACCGGAATTTGTTTGATGCAGATAAGCAGGTGCTGTATGCAAGGCCCTATGTTGAAAACAAGGCTCAGGCATCTTCCTCTGGTTTGCACTCCCCGTTGGGAAACGGCTGGCGCTCCATGGTCACTTCGGAGTTTGGCGGAAGAACAGATCCAATCACAGGGGCATGGTCGGGACATTCCGGACTTGACCTGGGGGCGTCTAAGGGGACTCCGATCCGTGCAGCTGCCGCTGGAACCGTACAGACGGTCAGCTATGGCAGCACCGGATACGGATATTATCTGACCATTGACCATGGCGGAGGAATGGTTACTCTGTACGGACATTGCTCGGACTTGCTCGTTACGCAGGGACAGACGGTAAAGGCCGGGGAAATTGTGGCTAAGGTGGGCTCTACTGGACGAAGTACCGGGAACCATCTGCATTTTGAGGTGCGGATAAACGGAACGGCCCAAAACCCAAGAAGCTATCTGCCATAGGCAGAAAAGAAAGGAGTACGCTATGTTGAAAAGGCAGTGGAGCTTCCGGATGCGGAATACACCCGTTTCCGTTCCGGGTTGCTTCGGGACGCTCCCTTCATTTCAGAGAGCACGGATTCCATGTACATGGAGAAAAACGGAACATATCATTGTCTTCTGGGCCATTTATTTTGATGAGATACAAGAGCAGTACGGTGTGAATCTAAAGGACAGCGAATACATCAGCACGATGCTGTGTGACCTTCTCTCGGTTCGGCAGGAAATGGCTGAAATTGAATCATTGGAGGACTGTCTCGACATGACCTTCTATCTGGATTACTGCCCAAATCTGGAGAATGACACTTTGAGTGAAGGGGATGCCGGAGATCAAACATTGCGCTTAAAGGAGCTGATCCGTGTACCCTTTGAAAACCTCCATCTTGTGCATCACGAGGTGGATATGGACCCTTCCACCATTGTGTATCTTGACTCTGCCACCTTGACAGAGGAAGGAAAACAGGCATGGGAGGATGTGCTGAATGCGCAGGTGCTTAGAGTGTTTCACGGAATTTATGGCATGCAGGCGGAGTGTGCGGGAGTATCCTCTCAGCGCCTGACTGAATTTGCCCGGATGCTTGCCGGGGATTGTCCCTGTGAGGATTATGACCGCTGGGTCAGAGAGCCGGAGGATACTCCAGGCATGGAACTGAAATTGTAAAAGAAGGAGGAATTAACCCATGAGTACAACCGAATTGAAGCTGTCCTTTCCAACGGAAAAGCTGGAAGCCCTCCGTTTTTTCATGGATAAAAAGGAGCTTACCATTGAACAGGAGCTGCAGGATTATCTGGATAAAACCTATGAAAAGGCAGTTCCGGCGCAGGTGCGGGAATATGTAGAGAGCCGCATGGAGCAGACGCCCGTGTCACAGGAAACACAGGGGTCTCCCCCGGTTAGAGAACGTCCGGTACGCCAAAGCCGCCGCCAGCGGGAGCAGACTGCTGCAGAGTCTCAAATGGACGCTCCCCCTCAAGAAGAACCATCGGAGGATTCGCCGCAGGAAACCCAGAGCATGAACATGAGTATGTAACAACAGAAAAAGAACAAGGAGGTGTTAGTCATGATTAAGCTTGGCATAGACAACGGAAATTACAATACAAAATCCTCGGAGGGGATGCTTTATGCCTCCGGCTTTGCGGTCAGCGACCGGGAATTCATTACACCGGAAATGCAGCTGTTCTATGAAGGCAGCTATTTCGCGATTGGAGAACGTCGCCTGCGCTTTCAACAGGATAAAACCAGAGAGCAGGATACGTTTATTCTTACCCTGCCGGCCATTGCGGAAGCCATGAAGCGCTTGGGTGTGAGCAGTACCGACATTATGCTGGGTGTGGGGCTTCCCATTGACAGCTATGGCACACAAAAGGAGGCGTTCCGCCGGTATTTTCTGCGGGAAAATATCTCCTTTGTGTTCGAGGGCAGACCTTACCAGTGTCGTATTGCAGACTGTAAGGTGTTCGCACAGGGACATGCGGCGTTGTGCCGCTATTATCCTCAGCTGAAGGAATACCGCAGCATTACCCTCGTTGATATCGGCGGTTATACGGTGGATGTTCTTACCGTCCACAATTTCAGACTGGATAGATCCAGCTGTGCCAGCCTTCGGATGGGGACCATCACCTTATACAGCCGCATTCAGGATGCCCTTCAACGAAGCGGCATCCTGCTTTCAGACACCTTAATCACTGATGCTATCCAGGGCAATATTCAGCATACCGCCAGCAGGCAGATCGGAGAAACTGTCGAGCAAGAAGTATCGGCCTACTGCAAAGAGCTGTTTAATGCACTCCGAGAACGGGGGCTTGATCTGCGGCTTCCCACTGTGTTTGCGGGCGGCGGTGCTGAACTTCTGGAATCCCGGCTGCGCGGGGATGGACTCAATACTGTGGCGGTGCTGAACCGGTTTGCAAATGCAGACGGGTACAAGCTCCTTCTGGGTTAGGAATATGCGCAAGCGTTACTATCTGTCTTTTGATATGGAAGATCCCAGACACCGGGAGACCGAGCGGCTGTTCACGCAGCAGGCCAGCCGCCAGCGCACAGAATTTGTGGTGTCCAGTATTCTCGCCTTAGAGCAAAATGTTCAGCTGGAACAGGTGGTGCGGCAGGCTGTTCGGGAAGAACTGAATCAGCTCCGGGTAACAGTCCCTTCTTCGACAAATGTGCCGGAGCCCTCTGTGTATCTGGAGGAGCTCCCTGACAGCCTGATCCATGCATTGGAGGAATTGTAACGGCTCCACTTCCCTGCCTAATACCTGTTAAGGTAAAAATAACTTGCACCAACTTGGCGCAGTTTTTCGGTATGGGTGTAAACGGTATGCACCAACTTGGCTCACTTATTTATTCAAGAATTCTATGAAAAGGAGATGTTATCTATGAAAACAGTGGTAATTTCTGTTTGCTACAGCACAGAAAGGCTGGAGGCCCTCCGGCAGTATCGGACAGAAGCAGAGCTGCAGGAAGGACTGGAATCGGTGCTTCCCGCGCTTTATGAAAAGTATGTTCCCTCCGATGTGCGGGAACGAATTGAAGCAGCGGTGGAAGACAGCGCGTAGTGTGAGCGCTGCCTCTTTTTTTCTCTGAGGTTCGCGCTGCGAAAATCAGTGTGTGGATGAAAGGAGGATCAAAACGAAAAGGTCTTTCTATCCCGGATTGAGAGTATTTGTGAATTCGGCTCTTATGAATCCTCGCAGGGCGAAGAGCAGGTACCCGGAATGAATCTTAAACTCTAAATGACAGGAGGATTGAAATGGGTGACGAATCAATCGAGCTTTGGCTCAATAAATACCAATATACCGCACTGTCGGATATCCTTTATGAAAACGGCACTAACATAAAAGCTGTCATGCAGGAAAAGCTGGTGGAGCTATATGTACAAACCGTTCCCGAACAGGAACGAATTGAAATTGAGAACCGGATTAATGCAGAATGCCTTGATACTGAGCAGCGCGCACAGGAGATGCGACGGTTTTCCGTATACCATGTGACAGAAAACGGCAACAGCCATTACTTCGAATCGGATTACTGCTTGGAACTGATGCAGTTGGCGTTGTTGGTACGCAGATACCAACGCGGTGAGCTAAAATATCAGCCGGAGAGCTTTACAGCCCTGTTCCGGAATTCTGTTTCCATCAACGCCGTACAGTTTGAAGAATACGTGAAAAAGCGAATGGACAATAGCGGTCAGATCACCGGCGTGTTTGACATTGACTTTGACCGGCAAATGATTTCTGGAGTCAATATTATGGATGGTTGGAAGGCTTACTCCATGAAGGACACCGGCACTGCAGCCTATTACGCCTACCGTGCCAATTATCTTCCAGAGGATAAGCGCTGGCCTATTTTTCTTGAACATCTCGAAGGGTGTGAGCTGACACAGCCTGCTCCACTGATCACGGCAGGTTGCCGCAAGCTGGAGGAAGGTGATATCTCCTTTTCAGACGAGATCATGGAAACGGATGGGCGCCTCAATTTTTATATCAATGTCCCCTTCAACGTGGACGAGATATTCGGAACCCATGTGGAAACAACGGAAAACGATGACTGGATCAATGTCTACGCCAACTATGATACCGTTCATGGACAGGTGTGTGATACCCTGGACATTGTCTTGAATCGTGGGGATGGCTCCTGCGAAGAACTGGCCTATCGGCTGGATGATCATGAAAAAAAGCTTTTGCTGAGCAAAATGCAAGACTACTGCATGAAGCAGGAGGGTATGACGCTGGAGGATTACAGCCTCCAGCTGCAGGAGGAATCCGAGCCGCTGACAGGCCCAGACACGCAGCAGATGTAGATACGCCACGTTACCGCCCGTGTGCCCCTGTGTCGCGTTCTTCCGGCTGGGGTGGCAGCGTTACACCATAAGGGTCTGTAAGCCCCTTGTTGGAGCCGTGTGCGCACAAGCTTGACGGCTGGAGAAACAAGGAAAGTCGTGGTGAACCATGGGGTCGAAAACGATGCGGGTTAAAGGAGCGGGGTCGTAAACGCCCCGCTCCGGCTTACATCTCCCCGCAATGCGGGGAGAAAAGCGGTTTTTCACCGGGGTCGTAAAAACACCCAAGGAGTTGTCTCCGGGGTTGTAAGGAAAACAGAATACCGATAAAGGCAGGAAATAAAGGCTTTTCATAGGGGTTGCGACAGGCGTTGCAGCTCTTTTTTGATAGAAATGGAGGTTTGCTATGTCAGAGGAAGAAAAAATAAAAAAGAAATTCCCATTGTGGATGTATCCGGAAACCAGACAGCTGGTGGCAGACTGGTACAAAAGGGACAACTGCCAGAGCCAGAGTGAATTCATTGAAAAGGCGATTAAATTCTACTGCGGCTATATCTCAGCAGAGGAAGGTGTCCGGTTCCTTCCTGCCGCCATCACCTCGGCCATGACCGGCATGGTGGATGGTCTGGAAAACCGCATGGCACGGCTTACCTTCAAGCTGGCAGTGGAGATGAGCATGATGATGAATATCCTTGCCGTCAATGCAGATTACGATGAAAACACTCTGCGCAAGCTCCGCGGCAAATGTGTGGAGGACGTGAAACGGTCAGTGGGTTCCGTGACATTTGAGGATGTAGTGAGCTTCCAGAAGCGGGAAAGGCGTGACTAATCATGCCACGAATTATCTTTAAATGCCGCTACTTAAAAAATGCGGCGGCCCATGCGGAAAATCTAGTGACTTATGTTGCCACACGGGATGGTGTAGAGAAGCTTCCGGAACGAATGCGAAACCGTCCTGCCACGAAAAAGCAAAAGCTGTTGGTATCGGATATTTTGGAGCGGTTTCCGGATTCCACCGGACTGTTCGAGTATGAGGATTATCTGGCGAAGCCTACCATGGAAAATGCCTCCGAATTTATCTCCGCTGCTCTGGATCAGAATCTTGACCAGCTGGCACACAAGGAAGTCTATGTCAATTATATCGCTACCCGCCCTCATGCTGAACGACTGGATACCCATGGCCTGTTCTCTGATGAGGATATTCCGCTGGTATTGTCACAGACGGCGCAGGAGGTGGCGGCACATACCGGAAACATCTGGACACCCATCATATCTTTGCGGCGGGAAGATGCCACCCGGCTGGGGTACGACAATGCCGCCGCATGGATGGCACTGCTGCGTAAGCAGCGGAATGTCTTTGCTCAGCAGATGAAAATCGAACCGGAGAACCTGCGGTGGTATGCGGCCTATCACGATGAGGGACATCACCCTCACTGCCATATGATCGTGTATTCGGTCTATCCCCGTGAGGGCTTTGTAACAAAGCCGGGCATTGAAACAATGCGCAGCAGTCTGGCGCGGGAAATTTTTCAGCAGGATCTGCTCCAGATTTATGCAGAGCAGACAGAGCGTAGAAATACGCTGACCACGCAGAGCCGGGATGCCCTGCAGGTACTTCTGGTACAAATGCAGAACGATGCCTGTGACAATCCCGTGCTGGAGGAACTACTTTCACAGCTGGCAGAACGGCTTCGGCACACCACCGGAAAAAAGCAGTATGGCTATCTAAAAGCACCGGTCAAGGAACTGGTGAACAGGTTCGTGGATGAACTGGCGAAGGAAGAACGTGTGGCAGCGGCTTACGCCCAATGGTACAAGCTTCGCAATGAGGTACTGCGTACTTACAGGGATGAGCTTCCGCCACCACTCCCTCTTTCTCAGCAAAAGGAGTTTAAACAGATAAAGAATATGGTAATTGCGGAAGCAGTCCGACTGGGCAATCAGGAGTTCACCTTTGAGGGGGAGGATCAGGCGGAACCGCCTCCGGAGGATGAACCTATCATAGATGAAACGATTATTCCAGAGGATATGGAATTGACGCCAGATGCGGTGCCAGACGAGGAATTGATTGGGAAAGCAGAAGACTATCGGTCCGAGCTTGACAACGATCAGGAATTCGAATTGACCGCCGGACATTCTGACAGTGCGGATACAGCGTCATCCAGCGGAAAACCACATATCGCATGGAACAGCCGCTATAAGCAGGCTCGAGACTTTCTATACGGCAGTGATCTTTTAGAGCCGGACTTTGAACAGGCCCTTGCCCTGTTCCTACTGGAAGCGGAGGACGGCAATGCCCTTGCCATGCATGATCTGGGAAGAATGTACACAGACGGTCTGGGTACAGAGATGGATGCAGATACTGCCTTTGACTGGTACGGAAAGGCTCTTGCCGCTTTTTTGGCGATTGAAGCCAAAAAGGAACATCGCTATATAGAATACCGTATCGGTAAGCTGTATGCAGCGGGACTTGGCACGGAGCAGAACTACGCAGAAGCGGCAGACTGGTTTCAGCAAGCAGCTTCCAAGCGTCACAAATACGCCCAATATTCCCTTGGCGGTTTATATTACCGGGGCCAGGGTGTGGAACAGGATTTTGAGACTGCATTCAGCCTGTACCAACGCTCCGCTGCTCAGGGAATGCCCTATGCGGATTATGAGCTGGCAAAGATGTACCGGGACGGAGTTGGAACAGCGCCAAACGCTGACGAAGCGGAACAGCACTTTGAGGCCGCCTTCCAGGGCTTTTGGCAGATGGAACGGCAAAGTCGTGATGACAAGCTGCAATATCGCCTTGGACAGATGCTTTACACCGGCACCGGAACAGAAAAAAATGTGGACGAGGCTCTTCGCTATTTTGAAAAGTCTGCCCGGCTGGGGAATGTCCACGCACAATATATGCTGGGAAGAATTTTTCTGGATGCGGACGGCGGGAATTTTAATGCGGAGAAAGCCATCCTATGGCTTACAAGATCAGCGGACAACGGCAATGCGCTGGCACAGTATGCTCTCGGCAAGCTTTTCCGGGACGGGAATCATGTGGAAAAGGATATATCAAAAGCCATTGAGCTCTTTACACTGGCAGCAGAGCAGGATAATTCCTATGCTGCTTATGCTCTGGGAAAGCTCTATCTGTTGGGAGATGACACACCCAAGGATATGGATGCCGCTTTAAAGTGGCTGACAAAATCTGCTGACCTTGGCAACCAATTTGCGCAGTACGCTCTTGGCAAGCTGTACCTGACTGGTGAGGATGTGCCAAAGAACATTTCCAAGGCGCTGGAGCTGTTTCATAAATCAGCGGAGCAAGGCAACCAATTTGCACAGTACCAGCTCGGTAAGCTGTACCTGAAAGGAGAGGATGTTCCAAAAAACATGGGAGATGCCATTCGTTGGCTTACAGCCGCCGCAGAGCAGGAAAATCAATATGCGCAGTACCAGCTTGGGAAGCTGTATCTGCTTGGCGAAGATGTTACTAAGAATATAGAAGTTGCTATACGCTGGCTGACTGCTTCGGCGGAACAAGGTAACCAGTATGCGCAATACGCCCTCGGTAAACTTTATCTGCTGGGACGGGATATCCCCCGTGACCGGGAGGCCGCTGTACGATGGCTCACCCTTTCTGCGGAACAGGGCAATTTATATGCACAGTTTTTTCTTGACCATCTGGATTCGTTCCGGGACCCTTCCTTATTTCTGGCTGTCACCCGGCTCTTACATCATGCCAGCCGGATATTTCAGGAGGAAGCCAGAAGACTGCCAGGTGCTCCCGGTATGCACACGGATAGCAAACTACGCAGAAGGCTCCGGCAGAAAAAGATCGCCCAGGGCCATGCACCGGACGATCACGAACAAAAATTCACAACCTACTAAAAAAGTGAAGGAGGTTTCCATGCGAAAACAATCTCATGGGCAGACGAAACAGCTGTCCTCCATACAGCAAAAACAATTGTATCCGAAGCCGTCCGTTCATCAACGGGCGGCGTTTTTTTGTGTCCGCCACGGGCACATGCGCTGCGGGAAACGCAAGCGATAAAGGAGGTGCTTCGGTATGGCATATGTGTATTTTACTGATGAACAAAAGCAGCGGGCCAACGCAGTGGATCTGGTGGACTTCCTCCAGCGGCAGGGAGAGCAGTTGGTTCGCTCCGGCCGGGAATATCGCTGGAAGCGTTATGACAGTGTTACTGTGCGGGGCAACGAATGGTTTCGCCATTCCCGTAAGGAGGGCGGCCGAGCCATTGACTTTGTTCAGCAATTCTACGATATGAGCTTCCCAGATGCGGTCTCCTTCCTGTTGGGCGGAGAATCCGGTGTGGAATGGAACCAGACAGAGAAAAGCGCCCCTCCGCCCCGTAAGGAATTTGCGCTGCCGGAGGAAAACTCGGACATGCGCCGGGTTTTCGCCTATCTCATCAAGCAACGCTTCATAGACCGGGATGTTCTGTCCCTTTTTGCCCATGAAAAGCTCATCTATGAGGATAAGCAGTATCATAACGCCGTGTTTGTGGGACTGGATGAAAATGCAGTTGCCCGACATGCCCATAAACGAGGTACTTATACCCAGGGTGAGCCTTACAAGGGAAATGTGGAGGGCAGTGATCCCCGCTATAGCTTCCACTGGATCGGAGAAAGCGACACCCTCTATGTCTTCGAGGCTCCGGTGGATATGCTGTCTTTTATCACTTTGCACAAGCAGGATTGGAAGCGGCACAGTTATGTGACGCTGGACGGTGTATCGGAACATGCCCTGCTCCGACAGCTGGAGCTGCACCCGCATTTGAAGAATCCCGTGCTGTGTCTGGATCATGATGCGGCAGGGATCGAAGCCACCGGCAGGCTCAAGGATATTCTCTGTGAAAAGTATTATTACGATCCTGCATATATGGACATTACCGTTCTTAGATCTGAGTTTAAGGACTGGAATGAGGATTTAAAGGCTCTTCACGGCAACAATCCCATTTCGGCACAGGAGCATCCGAAGCTGATGCTTCTGCCACAGATGTGTTCAGGAATGCTGGAGGTTTGTCGAATGCAGTCTGTGAATCAGGATGCTAATGCCTGCCTGCTGAATGAATGTGAACGGCTGATTCCCCTGCTGCGCTCAGATAGCCTCCAACGAAACGTACTGGAAGCGCAGTGTATTCATACTGCGGCACATGCCGTGCTTGCCATTCAGAATACCTGCCGGCAGATGGAAATTCCGGTATCCATAGAACGTGTGACCGGGTGGATGCAGGCGGAATACAAGGCTCATGAGGACAGGGGCTGGCTGCGCTCCAAAGCAGAGGATATCCGGATTGCTGTTAGGGATGTATCCAGCTGCATCCGTACTCCCAGTATCCGCACGGCAGATGAACAGAAGCTTTTCATGCGTTCCTGCCTAACACTGGCGCTCAGCTGTGTGAAAGCGCAGATGTTCATCGTGCTGGAAATGCAGGAGCAAGCGCCCCAACAGGAGCAAACCGTAAATTTTACCATGACGATGTAAAGGGGGAATGATTGTGCAGACATCGCAAATTGTAACGCTGCTTGCTGCTGGAGTGACTATGTTCGGCGTGATTGGCTTTTTATCACTGCTTGCTCACTACTATACCTTAAACGGCATCAAGTCAAAAACCGTGGGTGATGGTCAACATGGTACAGCAAGATGGGCAACCAAAAAGGAAATACAGATGGCCTATACTGCAGTTCGGTATGAGCCGGAAAAATGGAGGCAGGGAGAAAACCTTCCCACAGCCCAGGGGCTAATTGTGGGCTGGAGGAAAGCACCACTCTTTGATAAAACCGCTCCAAACGGCTACGCGCTGGTGGATGATGATGACATCCATTGCCTGATGATCGGCGCGGCAGGCGTTGGCAAGACCGCCAACTTTCTCTATCCCAATCTGGAATATGCCTGCGCCTCCGGCATGAGCTTTATCACAACGGATACGAAAGGTGATCTCTACCGCAATTATGCGGGAATCGCAAAAGAGCATTATGGCTACCATGTGTCGGTCATCGACCTGCGTAACCCTACCCGCTCGGATGGAAACAACCTGCTCCATCTGGTAAACCGTTATATGGATTTGTATCTCCAGCATCCCGAAAGTCTGGCATACAAGGCCAGAGCCGAGAAGTACGCCAAGATCACCGCCAAGACCATCATCAGCTCCGGAGGCTTCGACAGTTCAGCAGCGGGGCAAAACGCATTTTTCTATGACGCGGCAGAAGGACTCCTGACCTCGGTCATCCTGCTAATTGCGGAATACTGCGAGCCCAAAGAGCGGCATATTGTATCGGTATTTAAGCTCATACAGGATCTGCTGGCGCCCAGCGGCATCAAGGGTCGGACGCTCTTTCAGATGTTGTTGGCGCACCTTCCAGATGATCATAAGACCAAATGGTTTGCGGGGGCGGCGCTTAACTCGGCTGAACAGGCTATGCAGAGTGTTCTGTCCACGGCACTTTCCCGGCTCAACGCTTTTCTGGACTCTGAGCTGGAGCAGGTGCTGTGCTTCGATACCGCTATTGACGCAGAAAAATTTTGCACTGAGAAAAGTGCCATCTTCCTCGTTATGCCAGAGGAAGACAGCACGAAATATTTTATCATCAGTTTAATTGTCCAGCAGCTCTACCGAGAAATCCTCTCGGTAGCCGATGAGCATGGTGGCAAGCTTCCGAACCGTGTGATGATGTTTCTGGATGAGATCGGAACCATCCCTAAGATTGAGTCGGCCGAGATGATGTTTTCTGCCAGCCGCTCCCGACGTGTGTCCATCGTTGCCATCATCCAGAGCTTTGCTCAGCTGGAAAAAAACTACGGCAAGGAAGGAGCCGCAATTATTATCGATAACTGCCAGGACACAGTGTTTGGTGGATTCGCTCCCAACAGCGAATCAGCACAGATATTGTCCAAAGCCCTTGGCAACAAGACCATCATGAGCGGTTCCGTTAGCAGGGGCAAGAATGATCCAAGCCAGTCCCTGCAGATGATTGAGCGCCCGCTGATGACGCCGGATGAGCTAAAATCCATGCCGAAGGGCCGGTTTATCGTGACCAAAACCGGAGCCTATCCCATGCGAACCCGGCTGAAGCTGTTTCTAGAATGGGGCATTACATTTGGAAAAACCTATGCGATTGCAGAGCAGTCCGCCCGTAAGGTGATATATGCCGACCGGCGCAAGGTGGAGACAGAAATCATCCGGCGAAATGCCGCCTCTGAATCAGTTCTTGAAGAAATGGAAGCTGGGACTACCGCTTCGGGAGGAATGGGACACAACCTGGTTCCAGCCATCAATTTGGAACCCATGGAGCAGAAACAAAAGCCAGGGAGGTGAACTTGTGGCTTATTTTACATCAGTGTACAAATCAGAGATGCCGCACCGGGCAAAATCCGTCTATATGTATCTGCATGACAGGGCCGATAAGGATGGAAAATGTTATCCAGCGATTGGTACCATTGCCAGAGAACTGAACTTGTCCCGCAGCACAGTAAAACGTGCTCTTGCCGACTTGGAAAAACAAGGTTATCTTCGCAGGGAACAGCGGTGGAGGGAAAATGGTGGCAAAAGCAGCAACTTATATTTTTTGATTGCTCGGGTGCAGTAAAAAAAGATAGACTGTTCCGCTAAGGGGCAGGTCTGTCTTTTGGATGGACTGTGGTATGGTCCATGATGAACCATGAAGGCTAAATCCTCACTCTAAAAGATTTTAACTCCAGAAAAGAACATAGGAGTTATATAGATAATCACCAAGAGAAGCTTTATGCCTCTACACGAAAAAGAGGATTCAGAAAAGTGGCTTGGAGGATTGCTTCTTTTTCTGAGAGTTTTGTTTAAAGGCATTTGGAGGAGAAGCTAATGAATGTAACCACGGTATTGTAGTAGTCTTTGTACGCATCTATCCATTCAATTGCGTGTCCATATTAAAATAAGTCATCCAGAATTCATACAGACAATTTTAGTCACATGGATTAAGCTTTTGCTTGGCAGGATTAGTATCGTCTGTAATCTTCCCGGACAAAATATCTTCGTAATGCCTAACTTTATGGATCATATAGTCCGCAAGTTCCTGTGCCTCTTTTAAACGTTCCATAGCGTTTTCACGCTGCTTGAGCATGAATGCATACCGATTTTGAAGACCATCAGGTGTATCAGATAGGCAAAGGTCAGAGTATGCCTTGATATCCTCAATGGATACGCCGCATTTACGCAAACATTTGATACCTTCCAACCAGTTGATAGAATCTTCATCAAACACACGTCGATTGTTTTTGTCGCGGTTGCAGGGCAGCAGACCTCGATCTGTGTAAAAACGGAGTGTATGCTCGGTCAATCCCATTTGTTCTGCGATTTCTTTGACTGTATACTGCATTAATTGGTCTCCTTTTTTATTAATTGAAAAAACTCTTGACTTCGAGTTACACGAACATGTTAAGCTAATTATAGCATAAAAGAAAAACAATGCAAAACAAAATATCGGAGGTAATAACATGAAGATGATGAAATTAAATAGCAATGTGGAAATGCCGATGCTGGGTTTTGGTACATTTCAGGTAACTGATCCCGCTGAATGCGAGTGCAGCATTATAGAAGCAGTTAAAGTGGGGTATCGTCTGATTGACACAGCGCAGGCATACGGTAATGAGGAAGCAGTTGGCTCTGGCATTAGAAATTGCGGTGTAGCTCGTGAGGAATTGTTCATTACAACCAAGGTATGGTTTCACAATTATGAGAGCGGAGATTGCCGGGCTAGTGTATCTGAATCAATGAATAAGCTGGGAGTGGAGTATCTGGATATGGTTCTGCTCCATTGGCCTTTTGGCAACACCTATGCTGCATGGAGGGATTTGGAAGCACTGTATGAGGAAGGCAAAATTCGTGCCATTGGAGTGTCGAACTTTGAACCTGATCGCCTTATAGATTTTATAAAGTTCAATAACGTGGCTCCAGCACTTAATCAAATTGAAACAAATGTGCTGTGTCAGCGTGTAGAGGAACACAAATGGATGGAAAAGTATAAAGTAGCACATCAAGCTTACGCGCCGTTAGGTCAGGGACGGGTGGCAGAGCTACTAGCTAATCCGGAAGTATGCGCCATTGCAACCTCTCGCGGCAAGACACCAGCACAGATTATGCTGCGGTTCCTGATTGAAAGCGGTGTGTCAGTGATTCCAAAGACTGTTCATGTAGATCGAATGAAGGAGAACTTAAATATCTTTGACTTTGAATTGACTGACAACGAGATGACACGTTTACGGGCCTTGGATACAGGGAGAGCTGCCATCGGCAATCCGGAGGATCCAGAGAAAGTAGAATTTGCGATGACTTGGTAAGAAAGGGGTGCCCTATGAAAAGTGTTTTATTACTAGGTGCTACTGGAACTGCCGGTAGCGCAATTGCAAAAAAGCTGTTATCAGATACCGATTGCCGTGTGACATTGTTTGCCCGCCATGCTGATCAGGCGGACATGAGCAATTCTCGTGCGATAGTAATGAATGGAGATGCTGCTAAAATGGAAGATCTTCTCGCAGCATTGAAAGGCCAGGAAGTTGTTTTTTGTGCTATTTCTGGTCAGCAATTGCCTCTAATTGCTGAAAATTTAGTTAAGGCTATGTCAGAGTTTAATATTAAGCGCATTATTTTTATGGGTGCAGTTGGAATTTATAATGAAATTCCTGATGAACTAGACGGAGATGACAATTTAGATAACGAGCCGGCTCAGATACCCAACCGGCAGGCTGTGGATGTGATAGAAGCAAGCAATTTGAACTATACTATCCTACGACCTGGATATTTGAGAGACGGGGATGAAAATGATTTTGTTCTTACTCTAAAGGGGCAGGCAGCAAAGGGCTATATTACCACCATTCCTTCGGTGGTAAAGCTGGCTATTGAGCTGATTCAGGTTGAAACTCTGTATTCTCGCGAAAGCGTTAGCATCACACGGGGTATGCAGTAGAAAAAACTTTAATTAGGTAATGCTGGTGTAAGAATGAGGTGCTTTGCAACAAAGAAAAAGATTCTGATTTCTGAAGCTGACGGGATACATGCAAAGTGATAAAAGAATCATTATATAATAGACAAAAGACAGAACTTTCCTCAGGGAACGGTCTGTCTTTTTGTTTAATCTTAATCGTGGTGTATTTCATGATAAATCTGATGATGAATATCTCCCTTAAAATTAATGACAGAATAAACAATAGTGGAGAAGTATGGTCTTGCAAATTATTAAAACAAGTTCTAAATAATATTAGTTGCAAAGGAAACTGAATAATGTTATACTGACATTAGTTTCAAGTGAAACTAATTGCGCGGAGGTATAATCATGAATGAAAGCATAGGTAAATTGACTGCTGCAATCCACCGGAATTTGCAGATTATATTAAATCATAAGCTAAAGGACATTTCAATCAGAAGTGGACAGCATGATTTTTTTTATGTCATTTCAAGATATGAGGGTATAACACAAAAAGTTTTAAGCGAGTGGCTGTATATCAGTAAATCTACCACAGCTAAGGCTGTCAAGAACTTAATTGACAACGGTTATGTACGTAAAGAAAAGGATTCGGAGGATAATCGTTTTGACCGTTTGTATCTGACAGATAAAGGTAAAGAAATATCTGCTCAGATGCAAGCGACATTTATGGAGGTCGTTGAGATAACGACAAAAAATCTTTCTCCATTAGAAATTAAACAAACGAAAGAATTGTTGAAAAAAATTCTAAATAATGTTTTAGAGGAAAATAAAGCGGAAGAATAGACTTGCTTATTTGAGCTACTAAGAGAGGAATTATAAACATGGAAAATAAACCGAAAATATGGACTAAAGATTTTATTGGCATCACAATAATTAACCTGTTGATTTTTATGGGATTTCAAATGCTCATGCCCACGCTTCCACTTTATGTTAAGTCTTTAGGCGGTGCCGATTCTGTCATTGGCTGGATTACCGGTCTTACTACAATATCTGCCCTGATTATCCGGCCTCTTTCCGGTGTAGCTGTTGATAAATGGGGACGTAAAGTGATACTGCTTGCTGGTATTGGGCTTATTATTGCTGCAACGCTGTCCTATTGGTGGTTCCCCTATGTGGGCGTCATTCTTGCAATTCGTTTTCTGCATGGATTTGGCTGGGGTGCAGCCAGTACCTCAAGCAATACTGTAGCAACAGACGTTATTCCCAAAGAACGGTTTGGTGAATCCATGGGCTTTTTCAGCCTATCCTCAGGTCTGGCAATGGCATTGGCACCGGCACTTGGTCTCGCTTTATTTGCTGGGGGAAATGCATCAAATCTGATGTTTACATCTGCAGGATTTGGAGCAATCGCCTTCTGTCTGGCCTTTTTCTTCCGTTACCGTACTGTAGAGAGGCAACAAGTAGGTAAAAAGAAAGCTGCAATTTTTGAACATTCTTCTATACGGCCGGCTATTGTTATGTTTTTCGTTTCGGCTGCTTATGGTTCCATAGTCAGTTTTCTCTCTATATACGCGTTGGAAAAGGGAATCGCAAATATCGGTTTGTATTTTTTGGTATATGCTGCCGCAATGCTGGTAACCAGACCGATTTTCGGACGATTAGTTGATCGTTTGGGATTCAACGCCACCATGTATCCAGGCTTGATTCTACTGGCCATAGCTATGGTAATCCTGTCCCAAGCATCTACAATGTTGATCTTTTTATTTGTCGCCCTTTTATATGGCATAGGATTTGGTGCGGTTCAGTCGAGCTTGCAAACTCTGGCTGTTATTTATGCTCCGAAAGACAGACTTGGAGCAGCAAATGCAACATTTTTCACCGGATTTGATGGTGGAATAGGGTTTGGTTCAATCATTGCCGGTATTGTCTCATCTGCATTGGGATACAATTGGATGTATTTAACCTTTACCTTCTTCCCTATTCTTGCAGGACTTTTATATTTTTTAACTTCAGGGAAGACTAAAAAAGCAGATTAGTTATTAAATAAAAGAGAGGAGAAATAAATTTATGATTCTTGTTACAGGAGCAAATGGCAGACCCGGGCGTGCAATTATCCATACTTTATCGTCGAAAGGAGCACAGGTCAGGGCCTTTGTGCACAAAGCAGAACAGATTGAAGAAATTATGTCTGTTGGAGCGACAGAAGCGGTGGCAGGAGATATGATGGACCAAAAGGCAATAAAGGATGCCTTTGCTGGTGTCAGTGCCATATATCATATTTGTTCGGCTATAAATCCGAATGAATTTGAAATAGGAAAAATCATCATCGAAGCTGCTCGCGAAGCCAAAGTAGAGCAATTTGTGTACCATTCCGTACTACATTCCGTGCTTCAGGATATGCCACATCATCAGAAGAAGCTGATGGTAGAGGAATTTCTTATAAATTCAGGAGTACCTTATACAATTGTTCAGCCGGCGGTCTTTATGCAAAATATACTTGATTCTTGGAATGTGCTGAAGGAAGAAGGGCTTTTTCGGCAGAAGTTTTTTACTTCAGAGGAAACCCGAATGTGTATGCTTGACCTGGAAGACCTAGCTGAAGCGGCTTCTATTATCCTCATGAATCCTGGTCACACAGGGGTCACATATGAGCTCAGTGGGCCTGAAAATTTGTCTTTTTCCGATATGACAGAGACACTAAAGCGGAATCTTGGTCGTGAAATTAAAGTGGAGACACCAACGGATGAAATGTTTTTGGCGCAACTAAGGAAGTTTGGGGCAGACGACTACAGGGCGAATACCTTGTTAAAGATGTTCCAGCATTATAATGAATATGGGTTTATTGGCAACCCCAATGTTCTAACTTGGCTATTAGGCCGTAAGCCAAATGAATTTTCTGCTTTTGTATTAAGAATGTTGGCAGAAGAAAAGTAAACATATCGTTTCAAATTCAGGAGTAAAACAGAACTTGCGTCTAATATTAGTTAAATTCCCTATATTTAAAGGAGGTATTTTTATGAATTTTTGTTGGAGCACTTTGAGAGTAAACAATTTGGATGAATCCATTCAATTCTATACGGATATTATTGAGCTTGAGGTTGTAAACAGATTTAAGGCGGGGCCATTGGAAATAGCATTTTTAGGCAGAGGAGAAACAAAAATAGAATTGATATGCATGGATGGGAGTAATGCGACAAATACTGGAAACGACATCTCCTGGGGATTTGAAGTTAAGTCTCTCGATCAGACCCTTGCCCTTGTGAAAGAAATGGGCATTGAAATTGAAAGCGAGCCGATTCAACCGAATGATCATGTTAGATATTTCTTTATAAAGGATCCCAATGGTATGAGAATACAGTTGGTAGAAAATCTTGGATAAATTTGATAGATTGAAATTGCAGCCTAAAATCTACCTGATTCAATGGCTATAAATTGAGAATTTAGGAGGGAAAAATGAATACATCTGTTTTTTATGCTACTGCAACGGGAAATTCAAGAAAAATCGCAGAAGCTATCGGTTCAAAACTCAAAGTAAAATCACATAATATTATGGAAAGTCCTTCCCAGTATACAACCGATACACTTGTTATTGTCGGTGGTATTTACTTTGGGAAAAATAAAAAGGAACTCAAAAACTTTGTCAATTCTCTTAATCCGGTAACAGTCAAACGTGCTGTTGTTGTAACAACGAGTGGAGCCGGTCAGAGCCGCACTATACCAGCAGAAATCGTGGATTTACTGGAAAGTAAAAATATTACCGTTCTTGGGGAGCTTGGAGTGAGAGGTAAGGCTCTTATATTCCCTACAGGTCATCCCAGTGAAGCTGATTTGAAAGCAGCAGCTGAATGGGTTGTAAATACGATAAAAGGCTGATTATATTATTTGTCTTGAAAATATGGCTGAAATGAACTCTGTATTGTTACACTGCCAAACAGTTGACGATAAACTGAGCCCTTTCCTAGTTAAGGCAGGGCTCAGTTTATTTGTATTTACAGTCATCTCCAAGTTTTACGTCATAGACTGGTCAATACAGGATTACGAAGATAGTCATAGACTCGGCGTACCTCGCTGGGCTTTCTGGTATCTAACATGGAAGGGCAGTTTTTGTCTAAGGCAGCGATCTTAAACATATCCTCTGTATCTAGCTCAAAATCCCATATAGCAAGATTTTCGGCCATACGCTCTTTATGAACAGATTTTGGAATTACCACTACATTCCCTTGAATGTTCCAGCGCAGTATCACCTGGGCTGGTGTCTTCCCATGCTTAGCAGCAATCTCGACGAGCACTGGCTCAGTAAACATTCCTTTCAAGCCTTCCGCAAAGGGAGCCCAAGCTTCCGGTTGGATGCCAAACTCTTTCATAATCTGCAGTTCCTCTTCCCGTTGATAGTGAGGGTGACGTTCGATCTGGTTAATCTGGGGAATTACTGCGGCGTTGAAACACAAATCCATTAAACGGTCCGGTAAGAAATTGCTGATACCAATGGCTCGGATCTTCCCTGCTTTATAGAGTTCCTCCATGGCACGCCAGGACCCATAATAATCGCCTAGAGGCATATGCACCAAATATAAGTCCAGGTATTTAAGACCTAACTTTTGTAAGGACTCCTCAAAAGCGTCCTTGGTTTTTTCATAGCCCATCTGGTGAATGTAGGCTTTTGTGGTGATAAATAGCTCCTCCCGGGGAACCCCTGCCCTATTGATAGCTTTGCTCACGGCCTCTTCATTTTGGTAGCTTGCGGCTGTGTCTATCAGTCGGTAGCCTGTCTGAATAGCATCCACCACAGCCTGCTCACATATAGCTGGGTCAGTTACCTGAAATACACCCAATCCCTCCATCGGCATTTCTACACCGTTATTTAACTTGATATTTGCTACCATGCTTTGTATCCTCCTTTAATAAATACATCACTTATATAGTGATTTTTTGCGCACTTATTGCATCGCTCTCACTATCAATATTAATCAAATCACAGTCTTAGTCTGCTTTCATTCCCGGTTGTACGAACATAATATCATCAGGAAACTTTTCCATGGATTTATCCCAATTCTCTATAGGAATATCCTCAATCGAAACCGATACAAACTTCGGATCAATTCCTAATTCAGCAATCAACAATGCTTCAATTTTTTGTGCCAGTTCAGATTTTTCTTTTCTCCCTCTACCGGGAATCATCGTAATAGCTACATGTGGCATAATCTTTCCTCCATAATCTCTCCCATAGTGGGTATTTGGCAGGTGCAGGATATAATTTTCCATTCTTTTATTATACGAGGAATGTCTTATCATGTAAAATACTTATATTAAATATTCGTTTATACTCAAAAGGCATATTATAAAACATAAAAATCGCCCGGTATATCGAAAGCATATACGAGGCGATTTGCTGTTTTTTCCATTTTAAGTCCAGCTATTCCACAAATTTCTCCTGCAATTTCTTCAAGAAAATTTCAGTTGCCTTCGAAAAGACCTGATACTTTTTCCAGACAATATGCCAACGGGCTTCCATTTTAGGTTTCAGCGGACGAAAGCAGAGTCCGCTATCCTCGGCGGTACTGATAATCTTATCCAGGCACAATGCGCAGCCAATATTGTCCTTTACCAGAAGGGAAGCGTTATACAAAAGTGTATAGGTAGCAACGAGATTTAGTTTTTCATAGTCATCTTTCAACCATTTTGAAAACATACTGCTGGTTCGTTGCTGACTCGAACTAATCAAAGGAACGCCCCATAAATCGCTTGCCTCAATAGAATCCTTTCCAGCTAGAGGATGATCTGTCCGCATAAGAAGTCCCCAAGTATCCGTAGCAGGTAAAGAAATCGAATCATATTTTGAAATATTGGCGGGTTCAGCCAAAATACCAAAATCAATTAAGCCATTGTTCAATCGTTCCATTACATCATCCGCGTTTCCGCTGAAAAAATGAAAGTGTATGCCAGAGTGCTCATCTCGGATGCCTTTGATCTCTTTGGACAGCAGACTGATAACGTGGGTTTCTCCGCTGCCAATGTGTATGTTACCGCTGATACTCTCTCCCGGCGCCACAAGCTCCGATTCTGTTTTCTCTATCAAAGCCAATATTTCTTCTGCTCTTTTACGAAGTAGCATTCCTTCCTCTGTCAATGTGATAGTCCGGTTTCCGCTACCGCGCAAAAACAGTTTTACACCCAAATCCAATTCCAACTCCATGAGCTGGCGTGAAAGCGTTGGTTGTGTTACATGAAGGCTTTTCGCAGCATTCGAGATATTCTCCTCTCTGGCAACAGATAAAAAATAACGAAGCACTCTAATATCCATATGCTTTTGCCTCCTTCTCTACATAGTCAATCTTATCACAGAAATCATACTTTTCAAGCATAATTAATTATTAAATATAAGCATTTTATATGTTTTGATTTTTGTACTATAATATGAATCAGCAAAAAGCAATTTTTTTGTAGTTTGAGAAACAACTACTGCACAATTTCATAATCCGCTTTGCGTCGTGCGAATAGATGCCCGTATATACAAACTTACTGCCCAATTTTATTATGCACGAATTACAACTAGCAAGAAGGTGAAGATATGACGGAACATGACAAGGACGAAAAATTATTAAGAAATTTGTTGGATGCGGGATGCAGCCGGGATTTTGCAGACAGTTTCTTTCACCTTGAGGACGAGCAGAAGAGACTGCGGCTGCTCTCATGTCACAGATGTTCACTCTTGGACGAAATCCATGAACGTCAAAAGCAGTTGGAATGTTTGGATTATTTGATTTATTCCATAAAGGATAAATCAAAATAAGCGAGTTTGCTTGCATAAGAGAGCAAGTCATCCAGACATTGAAGAACAGGAGGAACGATTACGATGAAACCAATAAAGGAACAAATTTTTACAGGGGAGCGCGCACTTTTTGGGGGTAAAAATCTCGCGATCCACCATTCTATTTTTGAGGACGGAGAATCTCCGCTCAAAGAATCCCGTGATATTGAAGTGGAGCAAAGCGTTTTCAGGTGGAAATATCCATTGTGGTATAGCAAAAATGCCAATGTCCATGACAGCATGCTGTTAGACGGTGCGCGGGCAGGTATCTGGTACACCGATCAGATCCATATCAGCCATACTACGATTGAGGCACCTAAGACCTTTCGCCGATCCACCAACATTATCCTCGAGCATGTTGATATGCCAAACGCCAGTGAGACACTTTGGATGTGCAATGGTGTGTCTCTGGACGATGTAAGTGCTGAGGGCGACTACTTCGCCATGAACTCATCCCATATTAAAGCAAAAAATTTCCGCCTTGCCGGGAACTACTCTTTTGACGGCTGCAAAGACGTTGAAATTACCGGAGCCAGGCTGCTGTCAAAAGATGCCTTCTGGAACTGCGAAAATGTGGTCGTTTCCGACTCCTTCATCACTGGGGAATATATCGGTTGGAACTCCCGCAGCCTAACCTTTGTAAATTGTACTATTGAGAGTTTGCAAGGCTTTTGTTATATTGACGGCTTGACACTAAAAAATTGCCGTTTGCTGAAAACAAATCTTGCTTTTGAATATTGTAAAAGCATCTCGGTGGATGTCACTACGAATATCGATAGCATTAAAAACCCAATCAGCGGAGAAATCCGCGCGGAGGGAATCGATAAGATTATCTTTGACGACCCACAGATTGATCCGAGAAACACCTGTATTACGTTGGGAGGTGTGCAGCGTGTCGTATGTCTTTGATAAAGTAACAGACCGCCGGAATTCCTTTTCCATGAAGTGGGACACAGGCGAAAGTGAGCTGCCCATGTGGGTAGCCGACATGGATTTTGAAACTGTTCCCGCTGTGCGGGAGGCTCTTCGATCAAAAGTGGATAAGGGAATATTCGGTTATACCATTGTGCCCGATGAATACCGTCAAGCTGTGAGCGGTTGGTGGAGCAGACGGCATCGCTTTCCCATCGAACAAGATTGGATTCTCTTTGCAACCGGCGTAGTACCAGCCATTTCCTCCATCGTCAGAAAAATGACTGATGTAGGCGAGAACGTGCTTATTCAGCCTCCGGTTTACAATATCTTTTATAACTCCATACGAAATAACGGACGGAGCCTGCTGGAAAACAAGCTGATTTACAGAGACGGTCAATATAGCATTGATTTTGATGATCTGGAGTATAAGCTGGCCGATCCACAAACCACGCTGATGATTTTGTGCAATCCCCATAACCCTATCGGCAAGGTATGGGACAGGGATACTCTTGCTAGGATAGGTGAATTATGTGCAAAATACCGGGTTTTGGTGCTTTCTGATGAAATCCATTGTGATCTCACCGATCCTGGGATAACATATACCCCATTTGCCTCCGTATCAGACTTGTGTGCAGAAAACAGTATCACTTGTATTGCTCCCTCAAAGGCGTTCAACTTAGCCGGATTGCAGGCCGCCAGCGTAGTCGTTCCCAATCCCCATATTCGGCATAAGGTCAACCGGGGGCTGAACACCGATGAGGTGGCGGAGCCAAACGCCTTTGCGATAGAAGCCACCATCGCTGCCTTTACCCAGGGTGAAACATGGTTAGACGATTTAAGAGCCTATATAAAAGGCAACAAAGACATAGCAACAGAGTACATTCACCATAATATTCCTCAGATGCGAGTTGTATCGTCGGAAGCGGCCTATCTTCTCTGGATGAATTGCTACATGATTACCTATGACTCGAACCGATTGTGCGAGATCATTCGAAATGAAACAGGATTATATTTATCATCAGGGGCGGCTTATGGAGAAAGCGGAAGATCTTTTCTTCGTATGAACCTTGGTACACAGCAGAGCCGGGTTTTGGATGGGGTAGAAAGATTAAAGCAAGGGGTACAACGATATGAGGAGCTTGCAGCAAAAGACCCTTGTGGAATTGTCTGAAAAAGACACATTGTCAGTAAAAGAAAGCCAAAGGGGCATAATGTTTCTGGTTATGATACCACCCCTATCGGCTCGCCAATCCAGTGGAAAAGTAGAGTATAGTGTTTCCGAATGAATCGCTAAAAATATAAAAAGGGGGATGAAAATGAAAAAACGATTTGGAGCACTGCTGCTCGTTGTACTCTTGGTTATGGCGGCTGGTTGCAGCAAGGTCTCGGACGGAAATGAATCGCAGGGAGAAACGCCATCCGCACCAAACAGCACCACACCCAACAATAAAGATGATCCGTCGACATTACTTCCCTCCGAGGAGCTCTCTGAACCTGGCGAGTCTGTTGCAGAGGAATTGATGATTCAAGTCAGTGACGGAACCAACATGACCACTTTCAAGCTGAATGATTCTACAGCGGCAAAGGTGCTTTATGAACAGCTCCCTTTGTCTTTGGAAGTGCAGGATTACAGTAACAATGAAAAAATATTCTATCCAACAAAAGCGCTGGATGTCAGCGACGCACCAAAGGCCAGCGGCGAAATAGGCACGTTGGCGTATTATTCACCATGGGCAGATGTTGTCATGTTTTTCGGGAGCTACAGTCCAAACGGCAGTTTATATGAACTGGGACAGGTCGCATCCGGCAGTGAGCAAATTCAGCTGCTGGAGGGAACCATTACAATCGAGGTAGCTCCCTAGAGCATATATAGAAGGAGGTTTCTATGAGGATCAAGAAGTTTTCGGCAGCAGTTATTTTCACCTGTCTATGTATGCTGTTTTCTACAACCGCCTTTGCTGCTAATCACTTTGAAGATGTGGTGTCTGGAGCATGGTATTACGATCAGGTGACTTCTGCTGTAGAAAAAGGATATATGTCAGGGGTGGGTGAAAACAGATTTATGCCTGACGCTCCCATGACAAGGGCCATGCTTGTGCAGATTCTTTCCAATTTTACTGAGGGGTACGACGCTGCCCAATATCAGGGCAATTCTAGATTCAGTGATGTCAAAGTCGGTGCTTGGTATGCTTCAGCTGTGAACTGGGCGGCAGAGCAAAAAATCGTGGCAGGTACATCCGACATAACCTTCAGTCCTGATCGCAGCATCACACGTCAGGAAATGGCAGTAATGTTATACAATTACGCCAAGGTACTAAGTGTTGACGTCACACATACAGAAGACAGGCTTTCATCTTATTCCGACCGTGCAAGCGTCGCTCCATGGGCTGTAAATGCCCTAAGATGGGCAGTGGACCGGGGTGTTATTTCAGGGACAAGCGCATCAACATTGTCGCCATTGAGCACAGCGACTCGCGCACAAATTGCCGCAGCGATGATCAAGGCAGAGGATGTATTAAGAACAGTCAACAGTCAAAATCCAGAGAAAGGTGAAGAAGATATGCAAATAACCATCAAATCCAACGGAAACAGCATCGTTTTTAGGCTGAACGATAGTCAGGCGGCAAAAGACCTTTATGCGCAGTTGCCTCTAACAATTCAGGTGCAGAATTACAGCACCAACGAAAAGATTTTTTATCCCCCGGAAACACTGGACATAACCAATGCAACTGAGGCCAGCGGTATGCTAGGCAACCTTGCGTACTATGAGCCATGGGGCAATGTGGTTATGTTCTATAAGCCGTTCACTCCAACCCCCGGTGGCAGGCTGTATGAACTGGGACAAGTAGTATCCGGCAGCGAGCATATCCAAAATCTAGCCGGCTCTATTGAGATCAGCAAAGAATAACCGCTAATAAATCGGCAAGCTGAACCCATAAAAAGATAAGCAGTAGACAAGTCTATTTGTTAGAGTATGTCTACTGCTTATTTGATTGAACAAATTTTAAAATAATAATATTATTACTGATTGATTTAGCATATTAAATTTCCTTTCAGAAAATATCCTATATCAAGACTGAATCCTATGGCTAATAATCCAAAAAATTATCAAGCTGAAAAGCAGATGCAATAAAGGGTTTTCACCTTTTATCGCTTAAAAGCTTGCCGCCAACTCCGATGTTCTCTAATTCGTTTTCCTTGAGAAATACATAAAAAGCTTCCGGAGGAATTCCGGTAATCCGCGACGCAGATTCCGTAAATTCCTTCGTAAGCAATTGTTTCTGTTCTTTTGTTAATTTAGATGCTTCTAATGTAATAACCGGCATTTCTTAATCCTCCTAAATTCAATGTACCGTTAGTTGAGTAGATCGTTCACCTCAACCAACGGATATATTTATTGTTTTTTACGTTTACTTATCAAAGCCCATTTTTCTTAATCCATGCAGAAATTTCTTTTTCTGTGGAACGTCCGCCACCCTCGTAGGCAGTGTACATATCCAGGATTTTAGCACCTGAGCACAGCTTCGCAAAATCCCTGTCCGAGTGTCCCTTGCCACCGCCGCCATGAGAGGTAAACGGCGCCACGGTCTTGCCGCCGAGATCATTTTCATTCAAAAATGTGGTGATTGGCGGTGCCATAGTACCCCACCAGATAGGTGTTCCAATGAAGATAATATCATACTGACTCAGATCTAAATCCAGCTTTTTTATTGGTGGATGGAACCCGGCGCTGATTTCCTTTTTGCCCTGATCCACCACTGCGTTATAATTCTGCGCGTACGGCATTTCCGGCAGCACTTCCTGAATGGCCGCACCTGTCAGCGCCGCAATTGTTTTAGCCATTTCCCCAGTGCGGCCTGACCAAGTGAAGTAGATCACGATGCTTTTGCTCATTTTCTCTCCTTATTTCTTACCCAGTGTCGCACATTTCGCAATGGTTTCCCCTGTTCTCAGATAGGTATAGCCCGGCATTTCAAATAAAACGGGCTTAAACTTATCGTAATTGATCTTGTCATCTTCATTCAGGATTTCTTCTTCCGCAAAGGTGTGCCTGATCTCCAAAATAAAATTCTCGAAGGTCTTCGTCTCATAGATATCCTCTACGGTGCATTCCATCGTGAGCCTGGCCTCGTTGATCATCGGCGTACCGGTTTCACCGATGGTGAAGTCAAATACTTGGGATTTATCGGTTCTAGAACCGCTGACGCTGCCCACGTAATCCGCTTTTTTCAACCAGGCTTCGTCAACTAAATTAACGGATAACGCTTTTGTTTCTTTAATGCCCTGATTGGTGTAATGGGGCTTGGCAAGACTGACCATGATCCGGTCATGTGAGGGAATGCCAATATGCGCAGCTAACATCCAAGTGGGTTTCCCATTTACCATTGTACCGACAACAACCGCCGGTGTAGGGTATAAAGCTGTTACGGAACCGATATCTTTTTTCATTTTAGCTACCTCTTTTCGTTAAATTTATGATTTGATTGTGAGCTGTCGTGGATGCTCTTTGTTATGGCTTTTTATCTGCCTTTTTGATCTCATACCTGAGATAATCCATACGTTCCAGCTGCTTTTCACGGAAATGGATTTCGTCCAGTGTGTTATTCCGTTTTTCATTCAGCATATGCAACCGCTCGTTTTCACTGGAATTTCCTTCTAATAAAAGCCGCATGTAAGTTTCTACCTCGTCCCTGCTAAAGCCGATATCATGCAGTGTCATAATCAGGCTCAGACGTTCCAGATCGATATCATCATACTGCCACACGCCCATGACTTTTTTGACTGCGTCGCAGAGACCCCAGCTTTCATACTCCTGTAGAATGGACACAGGGATGTTATAGCAGCGGCTTACCTCGTCTTTTGTCATATATACACCCCCTAAGCAAAAAAATAGATGCTTCCTTGGGAAACATCTATATCCTAATATCATTATTTAATAATGTCCAATACCTATTCTACATTGCACGAAATGCCTTTGATGTATTTCTTCGCGCAATCAAGAAAAGCAGCGGTCGATGGCGAAAAAACCTGATCTTTTTTCCAGACCAAAACGGAACCGGTCTCCAGAGACGGAGAGAACGGTACAAAGCAAAGGTGTTCGTATATGCTGTCAAGCTTCAGGCAGATTGCGACGCCAATGTTGTTTCGTACCATGATCGCTGCATTATAGAGCAGATTATAGTTTGCTACAAAGTGAAGTTGGTCCTGGTAATCTCCGAACCAATTGGCAATTTCACTTTGAACAATCATGCGCTGTGTAGTAATTAATGGTTTATCCGCCAGGTCTTTCGGTGTTACGACTTCTTTCGCAGCCAAATCTGAGTCCTTACGCACCAAAACACCCCATACCTCTTTCTGCGGAAAACGGACAAACTCATATTTACGAATATCAACAGGCTCCAGCAGCAGCCCGATATCCAGCAGTCCTGATTCAATCCGATCTTTAATCGTATCCGCGTTTCCAGTGTAAAGATTGTATCTGACGAGAGGATGCTTTTCCAGAAAAGAGGCAAGCATGCCGGCGAAAAAATCAATGCTCTGTGCTTCCCCTCCGCCAATAGAAATCTCTCCGGTCAATTCCGCTTCCTTTTGCGAAAATTCAAGCTTGGTTTTGTCAGCTAAAGAAACAAGCTCCTGCGCCCGGCGTTTCAGCAGCATACCGTCTTCTGTCAGTGTGATACTATGGCTGCTCCGATGGAACAGCTTGACACCCAGTTCTTCTTCCAGCTGCATGAGCTGTCTTGACAGCGTGGGCTGGGTCACATGCAAAAGCTGTGCGGCCTTTGTAATGTTTTCTTCTCTGGCAGCCATTAAAAAATATTTCAGAACACGAAGCTCCATAATCTCACTCCTTTATGACTGCTATTATACCACATCTGTTATTCGTTATCAACATATCATAGCTCCAGATATGCTTTTTGTGACGGAATGTGTTTGTGAAGAGTCATTCTTATCAATTTTATGGTTCCTTGAATCGGTAAATCAGGTGCGAAATAGCTGAAATGCCTCTAACGCATTTCTTTCGGTTAAAACTAAGCATTTTACATTGCACCGTTCAGCGGATAAAATTAAGGTATGTTATTAGGACATCTTTTTTGTGATAACTGGAAATCTACTAAGGCTGCATGCCAGATGGAAGGAATTGATGAGAAAGATTAGTTTTCTCAATCAAAAGCTTCAGGAGATGTCCACATAGGAGTACCTGAAAACTGGCGCGGCCCTGAATAGGCGCTTGAGCTTTGAAAAGGAATCATTAAATCAAATAATAAAAAAGTGAGGAGCAATCAATATGGAAAACAACAATAAAATGCCGCGCGTTGCTTTGGGAACATGGTCTTGGGGCGTTGGTGCCGCAGGCGGAGATCAGGTTTTTGGCAATCATCTGCGTGAAGCAGACCTGAAGCCTGTTTTTGACGCAGCTATGACAAACGGTCTTTATCTCTGGGATACGGCCTATGTTTATGGAATGGGAGATTCCGAGAGGATTTTAGGCGCGTTTGCAAGAACCTGCCCGCGTGAGGATATCATTCTGTCCACAAAATTTACACCGCAGGTTGCAAATCCATCAGCCGACCCCGTGGTAAAAATGTGCAGCTCCAGTTTGGAACGTTTGGGTACAGATTTTATTGACATCTATTGGATTCACAATCCTGCTGATGTAGAGAAATGGACTCCCTATCTGGTTCCTCTTGTGAAAAGCGGCAAGGTAAAGCGCGTAGGTGTTTCCAACCATAATCTGGCTCAGATTAAGCGTGAGGAAGAAATTCTATCCCAAGAGGGTGTACACATTACTGCAGTCCAAAACCACTTTAGCCTCCTTTACCGCTCCTCTGAGAAAGCTGGTATCCTGGAATACTGCAAGGAAAATAAGATGGATTTCTTTGCCTATATGGTGCTGGAGCAGGGTACGCTGAGCGGTAAATATGATACCAAGCACCCGCTTCCGGAGGGCAGCCAGCGTGCTATGACGTATAATCCCGTGTTGCCGCAGATTGAAGCGCTGATTGGCGCCATGCGGAAAATCAGTGAGAAATACAACGCCTCTATCCCTCAGATTGCTATTGCGTGGGCCATTGCCAAGGGAACAACACCCATCATCGGCGTGACAAAGCCCGCTCATGTGGAAGACGCGGCAAAAGCGGCCGGAATCACCTTGATGACCGAGGAAATGGACGAACTAGAGCGCATGGCCGCCAAGACTGGCGTAGATACCAGAGGCTCCTGGGAGCATCCCATGGTGTAAATATTGCTTTTGCATGGAAGCGGCCCTGAAGCGCAATCTTCGGAGCCGTTTTCTTTAAAATACAAAAAGGAGGTCATAATCCCGTGCAGAAAGCAAAGAAAAACAAAAGAAAGCTTGCCTTTATATTATTAGGGCTGTTCATGCTTTTTGGGGCGACCGCCTGTACAAACGAAAATACAGGAGGCTCGTCAGAACCGCCTGCTTCTTCCAGTGGAAGCGGTTCCCCGGCGCCATTAGATACCAGCGTATCATCCGAGGAACCAGCCCCGGTCGATTCGTCTGAAACAACCCAAAGTGACACGCAGCCCCAGGAGAGCAGCCCGGAATCGGCGGAAATCAAGCTTAAGATCACTGTTGGTGAGCAGGAGCTGACAGCAACACTGGACAATAATACAACCACACAGGCCCTGCTTGAAAAACTTCCAATGACAGTGCCCATGCAAGATCTATACAACCGGGAAATGTGCTATCGATTTCCTGACGAGCTGCCGACGAGCGATGTGCAGAACACCGGCTATGAAGTAGGCGATATCATATACTGGCCGCCGGGCCGGAGCTTTGTTATCATGTATGCCCAAAACGGCGAGCAATTCAGCAGGCAGAAGATCGGCCGTGTTGATTCGGGTGTTGAGATTTTTGCGGAAACCGGTGATACGGACGTTACGTTTGCGATGTTGGAAGAGTAGTGAATATTTTCAGAAGCACTGATCTGAAAAAATCCATTTGATAGGAGACATTGAAATGAAGAAAATATATGCTCTGTTTTTAGCATCCTGTTTAGCGATTACATTGGCCGGATGTGGTCAACCGGCTGATACAGGCTCAAAGGAATCAACAAGTTCTGAAACGAATACCCAGTCGAATGTAGTGGAAAGCACACAAAGTACAGAAGCGGAAAATAATGCTTCTGTAACAGAATCCGAGGAATCAGAGGTAGCTGCAGGAGGTACTGCGGTTGTCTATTTCTCTGCAACAGGCAATACGGCAGGGATTGCAAAGACAATGGCGCAGCTTTTAGATGCTCCACTGTATGAGATTATTCCAGAGGAACCGTATTCAAAAGAGGACTTGAATTATAACGATGACAGCTGCCGCGCTAACAAGGAAATGAACGATGATTCTGCCCGCCCTGCTATTTCTGGTAATCTGGATGCTGTAGAAACCTGTGATACGATCTATCTTGGTCATCCTATCTGGTGGGGTAATGCACCAAGGATTATCAATACTTTCCTGGAAAGCTATGATCTGAGTGGAAAGACAGTGTATACCTTCTGTACTTCCGGCAGCAGTGGCATAGAAACGAGTGTTAGTGATTTACAGGAGCTGTATCCAGAGATTAATATTGTGAGCGGCCATCGGTTCAGCAATGGCGCATCTGAGAATGCAATCAGTGATTGGCTGCAAGGTCTGGAAAAAGAAAAATAAAGTATAGCATCTAAAATAAGAACCATTAATAAACAATTAATCGAAAAGAGGAGAATGCTTCTATGAAATTTGATTTTACTTTTTATAATCCCACAAAAATTTACTTTGGTAAAACAGCACTCGATAACCTGTACGGTGAACTTGCCAACTACGGCAACACCGTGCTTCTGATTTATGGAAAGGGCTCGGTCAAAAAACTCGGTATTTATGACAAGGTAATTGAGATTTTACAGGCCGTAGGCAAGAAAGTGGTTGAGCTGCCCGGTATTAAATCGAACCCCACGTATGTGCAGATGATGGAAGGGGCAAGGCTTGTCAGAGAAAACAATGTTGATTTGATCCTCGCTGTCGGCGGAGGTTCCGTCATCGACTGTGCCAAGGGCATTTCTGTTTCGGCTTATTGCGAGGGCGACCCATGGCAGAGATATTGGATCAATTTTGAGGACGTAGACAATAAAGTCGTTCCTGTCGGCAGCATACTGACAATGGCAGGAACCGGATCGGAAATGAACGGTGGTTCTGTCATCACCAATGAAGCTGAAATGATTAAGGGCGGAAGAGTCTACCCTTCCAATGTGAATCCGAAGTTTTCCATTTTAAATCCTGAATACACATACAGTGTTCCTAAATATCAAATGGTCAGCGGTATTTTTGATATCATGTCACATCTGATGGAGCAATATTTTACAGGAGATGACGACAATACCACCGATTATATCATAGAGGGTGTTTTGAAATCCTTAATCCGCAATGCAAGAAGTGCCCTTCAAAATCCGCAGGACTATGAAGCAAGAAGCAATATTATGTGGTGTGCTACCATGGGACTGAACACAATTACGGGCCTGTCAAAAGAGCAAGATTGGGAAGTTCATATGATTGAACACCAGCTGGGTGCCTATACGGATTGCGCACATGGGGTCGGCTTAGCGGTGATCTCAGTTCCTTATTACAGACATATCTACAAGTACGGAATGGATAAATTTGTCCGCTTCGCCAAAAAGGTGTGGGAGGTTGATATCACCAATATGACAGCGGAGGAAGCCGCCCTTGCGGGAATTGAAAAGCTTTCTGGTTTTATTCAAGAACTCGGTATTCCGACTACACTAAAGGAGCTTGGTGCGACCGAAGATATGCTGCTGTTAATTGCCCAGTCAACCGTTTTAGGCGGCGGATATAAAAAACTGTCGCAGGAAGAAGTATTGGATATTCTTAAAAAGGCTTATTAATGGTTTTTTGAAATACATTCTTAAATAATTAATGTTTGCCCCTCAGGTCTAGGTACCTCTCGGTCAGGGCAGCCTATAACACGGTTGAAATATAGATGGCAGTATGTTTCATCGAAGAACTGTTTTGTTATCGGCATGGAGCTTGCGGGGCACGGAAAAATCTGTGCCCCGCTTTACCTTTAGTATGCTACTTTGCACAGACGCAAATAGAATGATTACTATACTCGCAGAGAAAGAAGGGATATCCAACGGATGAGATGACATTTTCTAATAAGCAACTGAGAGACATGATTTTGCCGCTTTTCATGGAGCAGATGCTGGTCATGCTGGTAGGCATCGTGGACACTTTTGTGGTCAGCTATGCTGGGGAAGAAGCTGTTTCAGGCGTTTCGTTGGTCAATTCCTTTAATACCATTTTTATCTTCTTATTCACGGCACTTGCATCTGGCGGCGCGGTAGTCATAAGTCAGTATCTCGGACGCAAAGAAAAAGAGAAAGCATCGCAGGCCGTTAGTCAGCTTTTGACGGTATCCACCTTATTTTCACTTGAAATGATGCTTCTGGTCCTGCTGCTTAACAGGTTGCTGCTGCAGGCGCTGTTCGGCAGGGTGGATTCAAAGGTTATGGAGGCATGCATAACCTACCTGCAAATTTCTGCATATTCCTACCCGGCCCTGGCGATATACAATGCCGGAGCTGCACTGTACCGGAGCATTGGAAAAACCAGTACGACCATGTACATTTCAATTATATCAAATATTATCAATGCAATTGGAAGCTGTATTGGTGTTTTTGCTCTGAACGCGGGTGTAGCCGGCGTAGCGTGGCCCTCCCTGATTGCCAGAACATTTTCCGCCGCCGCAATTACCGTACTCTGCTTTCGGAACAGCCATGAAATTAGTTATGGCGTCAAATGGATTTTTGCATGGAACACTCGTTTACAAAAAAGTATTTTGAGCATTGCGGTTCCCAACGGTCTTGAAAGCGGAATTTTTCAGTTTGTAAAGGTGGCGCTCAGCAGTGTCGTTGCCCTGTTTGGAACCTACCAGATTGCGGCTAATGGGATTGCCCAGAGCTTCTGGAGTGTGGCGGCGCTGGTCTGTGTGACCATGGGTCCAATCTTTATTACTGTCATTGGACAGTGTATGGGTTCTGGCGATATAGGACAGGCAGAGTATTATTTTAAGAAGCTGATTAAGATTACTTTGATTTTTGCAATCGTTTGGAATGTTTTTGTTTTTGCCTTGATACCTCTACTGGTCAATGGTTACGCAGTCAACAATGAAACAAAGCATTTGGTCATCTGGCTGGTGCTGATTCATAATATTTTCAGTGCGACAGCATTTCCGTTTGCAGATCCATTGGGTAAAGGCTTGAGAGCGACCGGAGATATAAAATTTACGACCGTCGTGTCCATTGTTACAACAGTAGGAATCCGGCTGGTCTTCTCTATCTTTTTTGCCATTGTGCTGGATATGGGTGTAATCGGAATAGCCTGGGCTATGTGTCTGGATTGGATTGTACGAGGAATTATTTTCTGGTTACGTTTTAAAAGCGGAAAGTGGAAGGAGTTTAAAGTCATTAAGGAAGAGACCTAATTGATAAAAGTGTTACGGAAACAATATTTTGATTGGCTTAAGGAGGTAGCAGAAAAGTGAAAGCAACGAAAAAAACGAAGCTGATCACCTTACTCATCAGTATTGTGGTGATCGCTGGAATTGGCACAGGTGTGCATTTCATGACAAGAGAAAGCAATACTCCTGTTCAGGAGCCCCCTTCTGGACAGACGGACACGCCTGCACAAAGCAGTAGTACCGTGCAAACGGAGAATGAGCTGGCGCCTGTTGAAGACAGCCTCATTTTGGTTTCTGGCGGAACCTTCACAATGGGAAGCCCCGGCACGGAACGTCAGAGGAATGAGGATGAAGCACAGCATGACGTAACAATCAGCGCTTTTTATGTCGATCCCTATGAGGTCAAACAGGCCGATTATCTTGCGGTCATGGGCGTGAATCCCAGTCATTTCAGTGGCGATAATCTTCCCGTGGAAAATGTCACGTGGTACGATGCTGTTTCGTATTGCAACAAGCTGAGTGAAAGCAGGAACCTGACGCCTGTTTACACGGTAGACGGCAATGCCGTTACCTGGGATAGAAACGCTGATGGCTATAGGCTGTTGACCGAAACCGAATGGGAATATACAGCAAGAGCCGCTACCAGCACGATTTACAACTTTGGAAATCAGGTAAATAGCGACTTAACAAATTTTGAAGGCAGTTATCCGTATTTGATTGAGGAGAACTATGTTAATCATACAAACCCTGATGTAGTCACCAGCAGATACCGCGGCGAAACGATTCCGGTAGATGAATTGGCCACCAACAGCTTTGGGCTTTATAATACCCATGGCAATGTGTCAGAATGGTGTTTTGACTATTATGGCGAATACGATCTGCAGAACACCATGGATCCCGCAGGAATAGGCTCTGGATTGCTGCGTGTGAATCGCGGCGGGAGCTATATCGACTTTGGCAAGCATCTTCGCAGTGCCTACCGCTCCGCTACCAATCCAATTGATACGGATCAGAATCTGGGTTTTCGCATATGCAGGAATGCTAAGGGGATCAAAGAAACCCTTACGACGACGTATTACCCGAACATTTCCATCCCTGAAAACCCAAGGATTTTGGTCGCATATTACTCTTATTCCGGCAACACGGAGGAAGCGGCCCGGATGATTCAGGAGAAGACAGGTGCAGATATAGTGGAAATCGTCATGGAGAATCCGTACCGCGGCAACATATATGAGGTATCTCAGCAGGATCTGAACAATAATGTTCATCCCCCGCTGTCTACCCGTGTGGACAATATGGATGAGTATGATGTAATTCTTCTCGGATACCCGACCTGGTGGGCGACCCTGCCGATGCCGGTGGTCACATTCCTGGAGAGCTACGATTTCACTGGTAAAGCAATGATTCCCTTTAGCTCCCATGGCGGGACCATGTTCGGTGACAGCATTTCAGACCTTTCCAAGCGTGTTCCCGGTGCTTATGTGGGCCTTGGATATGAGTTCAATTATTCCAGCAGTTCCTCTTCGGAGATTTCAGCGTGGCTTGCCGAAAATGGCATAGCCGAACGGTAGCCGGTGATGAAAAAATATTGGAAAATAATTGTTGATGTTTTGATGTTCCTTCTGTTTTTATACCTGATGAGCTATCATGCCGGACGGGGATTGCTTCTGCATGCATTGCTGGGAATCACGCTGTTTGTACTGTTTATAATTCATCATCTGCTGAACCTATATTGGTATAGAACTCTGTTTCGTGGAGAGTATGGTTTTCGAAGAATCCTGCTCACGGCATCTAATATCCTGCTCCTTGCAGCGATGCTGTTTATGATGCTAAGCGCTTTCATGCTTTCGGGCATGGTGTTCAGCTTTTCTACCATTCCAGTGGATTTTGGATGGATCGAAATACATTATTTTTCTACTGCCTGGGGTTTCATGCTGATGGCCTTCCATCTGGGGCTTCATCTGCATTCAGCTTTTAATAAGTTAGAGGTAAAGCTTAAAGAGACATCGTTTGAATATGTGCTGTGGCTGCTGGAAGTAATCCTCTTTTTAGCAGGAGCGTACGGCTTTGTACAAAGCGGATTATGGAGCGACATGGTACTGAGCGCACAGAGCATCACACCGATGACACCTGTAGTTTTCTATATCGTGCATATTGGAATCGTAACAGCGGTTTGTTTAGCCGCGCATTGGATCATATTGGTGCTGTCAAGACGAAGAAAGAAAGGAGCTGAAATTAAATGAAAGAAAGAATCATTGGAAATCTTAAGGTATCTGAAATTGGTATGGGCTGTATGGGCTTTTCTCATGGCTATGGTGAAGTGCCGAAAGAAGCCTACAGCATCGAGGCAATTCATAAGGCGTATGACTTTGGCTGTACGTTTTTTGATACGGCCGAAGGTTATGGGAACGTGATGTTCTATCCGGGCCACAATGAGCAGATCGTAGGAAAGGCCATCGAGCCCTTTCGAAACGAGGTTGTTCTGGCGACAAAGCTGCACATCCGCCCGGAGGAATATGGCAGCAGGGTAACCTTGTATGATGCGATACACAAGCACCTTGAGAAGTCCATGAAAAATCTGCGGACGGATTATGTGGATTTATACTACCTTCATCGGGTAAACGAGGAAGTTCCGGTGGAAGAAGTGGCAGGGGCTATGGGTAATTTAATGAAAGAGGGCTTGATCAGAGGCTGGGGAATGTCACAGGTTTCTGCAGCCACACTGGCAAAGGCACATGCCGTGACGCCTGTTTGTGCGGTACAGAATCTGTATTCCATGCTGGAGCGTGACTGTGAGAAGGATATCTTCCCCTTCTGTCTGGAAAACAACATTGGTGTGGTTCCCTTTTCTCCCATTGCCAGCGGTTTTTTGTCCGGCAAGGTAACCCCCGAAACTAAATTTGAGGGTGACGATGTGCGGAAATGGGTGCCGCAGCTGTCGAAGGAAAATATGGATGCCAACCAGCCGATCCTTGATATCCTGGCACAGTATTCCAAACAGAAAAATGCAACGAACGCACAGATTTCTCTTGCATGGATGCTCCATAAATACCCGAATGTGGTTCCGATTCCCGGCTCAAAAAATCAGGAGCGGATTTTGGAAAACCTCGGCGCATCCAATGTGAAGCTTACCGATCAGGAATTCACAGCCTTGGAAGCAGCACTTGATGCTTGCGCCGTACATGGACACCGAGGCCATGTGGAGAGCGAACAGGCAGCTTTCGGGAACCATTGGAAAAAGAAATAGTTGTTCAATTATTCGAAAAGGGTGGTGTATATGAGAATTGTCGTATTAGAAGGAAGTCCCCATAAGAAGGGTTCCTCCAATCTGCTGGCGGGAGAATTTATCCGTGGGGCACAAAGCGCGGAACATACTGTTCAGGTATTGGATGTGGCACATATGGACATTCACCCCTGCATGGGATGTGATCATTGCGGCATGGATGGCCCGTGCGTGCAAAAGGATGATGTGCCTAAGATTCAAAATGCACTGTTGTCCGCAGATATGATTGTGTTGGTAACGCCGGTCTATTATTTCGGAATGTCCGCACAGCTAAAAATGGTCATTGACCGATTCTACAGCTATACCATGAAGCTTTCTGCAAAAGGACTGAAGACCGCTATGGTTACCGCTGCATGGGACAATGATATGGATGCCGTCGTGTACCTGCGGGATCATTACCAGAAGCTCTGCCGCTACATGAATTTCAAGGATTGCGGTATGGTGCTGGGTACGGGCTGCGGTACGGTTTCAATGACCGAGAGTACAAAGTATCCAAAGCTGGCTTATGAACTGGGTAAATCTATTTAGGCTATGAAAGGAGACTATAAAATGACGTATTTAGGTGAGAATATTAAGAAGTTAGGGTTTGGGCTCATGCGGCTGCCACAGCAGGATGGCGTAATTGATATAGAACAGACAAAGGAAATGGTTGATCTGTTTCTGGCTGCCGGCTTTACCTATTTTGATACCGCATGGGCCTATACCGGCAGTGAGGACGCCATCCGTCAGGCACTCGTGGAACGCTATCCAAGGGAAAAGTATCAGCTTGCCACGAAAAATGCGGCGTGGATAAAGTGTAAGACCCGCGAAGAGGCAATATCCCAATTCGATACCTCTTTGAAGCAGACGGGAGCCGGATATTTTGACTATTATCTGCTCCACAATCTGGGCGAGGCCCGTTCCCATTATTTCGATGACTTTGATTTATGGAATTGGATACAGGAGAAGAAACAGGAAGGGCTTGTAAAGCATGCGGGTTTTTCGTTCCATTCTACCCCGGAGGAGCTGGACGCCATTTTGACTGCTCATCCGGAGATGGAGTTTGTGCAGCTGCAAATTAATTATGCGGACTGGGAGAATCCTGCGATTCAGTCCAGAGGGTGCTATGAGATCGCACGAAAGCACGGCAAGCCGGTAATCATCATGGAACCGGTCAAAGGCGGCCTGCTGGCAACTCCGCCAAAGACGGTAGAAGATATCCTGAAGGCTGCAGAACCGGCATCCTCGCCTGCTTCATGGGCAGTCCGCTTTGCCGCTGATTTGGATGGGATTATTACCGTTCTTTCCGGTATGAGCAGTGTAGAACAAATGAATGACAATCTGTCCTATATGAAGGATTTTGCCGGCTTGACCGCTTCGCAAAAGGAAACTTTGGTTCAGGCACAGGAAGCACTGGCAAAGGTTCCGCTGATTCCCTGTACGACCTGTGATTACTGCGCAAAGGTCTGCCCGGAGAACATCGGCATTTCAGGTTCGTTTACCGCGATGAACTCTTTTACCCTGTATGGAAATAAAGCCTCGGCAAAACAGCAGGAAAACTGGCTGGTAGGCGGACATGGCAAGGCCCATGCAACAGAGTGTATCAAGTGCGGCAAGTGCGAACAAGCCTGTCCGCAGCACATTGCCATTCGGGAGCAGCTGGAGTTTGTCGGCAGTGAACTTTTAAAATAATGAGTACATTACTTTAGACTATTTGGAGGTAAAAAAATGAAATACACAACATTAGGAAATTCGGATTTGAACGTGTCCCGCATCTGTATGGGTTGTATGGGGTTTGGTGACCCCAATAGCGGTCAGCACTCATGGACAATCGATGAGACACATTCCCGTGAAATTGTCAAACGCGGGCTGGAGCTGGGCGTAAACTTTTTTGATACGGCGATTGGTTATCAGAGTGGTACCAGTGAGCAGTATCTGGGCCGGGCACTGCGGGATTTTGCAAAACGTGACGAAGTGGTTGTGGCAACCAAGTTTCTGCCCCGTACGCAGGAGGAAATGAAAGACGGAATTTCGGGTCAGCAGCATATTGAGCGGATGCTGAACAAGAGTCTTGCAAATCTCGGTATGGATTATGTGGATTTATACATTTACCATATGTGGGATTATCAGACTCCCCTGTATGAGATCATGGAGGGACTAAATAACGTGGTGAAGGCGGGAAAAGCCCGCTATATCGGCATTTCAAACTGCTTTGCATGGCAGTTAGCCAAGGCCAATGCATTAGCTGAAAAAGAGGGTTTTGCAAAGTTTGTGTCCATACAGGGGCACTACAACCTGATATTCCGGGAGGAAGAGCGGGAAATGGTTCCCTATTGCCGTGAAGAAAATATTGCACTGACTCCTTACAGTGCGCTTGCAGGCGGAAAGCTGTCCAAGCATAAAGGAGAAAGTTCGAAACGGCTGATGGAGGACAGCTATGCAAGACTTAAATACGAAGCCATGGAGGAACCGGATGAACAGATTATCAGCCGGGTTGCGGAACTGTCAGAGAAAAAAGGTGTTTCCATGACAGAAATTTCACTTGCATGGCTGCTGACCAAGGTCACTTCTCCCGTGGTAGGCGCAACAAAGCTACATCACATTGAAGGTGCAGTAAAGGCGGTTGAGCTTGACCTAACGAAAGAGGAACTTTTATATCTTGAGGAGCCCTATGTTCCCCATGCTCTTGTAGGGATCATGGCGCAGAACACAGTGGCCTCTTCCAAGGAGGAGCATGTATGGTCTGTGGGGAAACAAAAGATTTAAGAAAGCCAAATCAAAAAAAGATTAATTGGAGGATTAAAAATGAACTTATATGATACCGATCCGGAATTTATGGAAAGATTTGAGCATTTTGCATTTGAGGAAGTGGTTGGCGAAGAAGGCCAACAGCTCGATGACATTACCAGATACATGGCAATACTTGCGACCTTGATTGGCTGCCAGGGAGTGGATGAATACAAGCTCATGCTGCCTATGGCCCTGGACGCCGGGCTGATTCCTGTGATGGTGAAGGAAATTGTATATCAGTCTGTTGATTATCTTGGCATTGGTAGGATTCTGCCGTTTTTAACAGTGACAAATGAAATATTGTTGGAGTGCGGCATCAAGCTTCCTCTGGAAGGTCAGGCAACAACAACTTTGGAGAACCGGCTGGAAAAGGGTATTCAAGCGCAGATGGATATTTTTGGCGAAGGAATGAAGGGATTCTGGAAAGGCGGGCATATCAATCGCTGGCTGGCGGCCAACTGTTTTGGTGATTACTACACGAGAACAGGATTAGACCTTGCACAAAGAGAGATGATTACCTTCTGCTTTCTGGCTGCGCAGGGAGGATGTGAGCCGCAGCTTACATCCCATGCGGCCGGAAATATGAGACTTGGAAACGACAAGGAATTCTTGATTAAGGTGGTCTCCCAGTGCCTCCCCTATATCGGCTATCCGAGAAGCTTGAATGCGATTGCATGTGTTAACAAAGCAGCAGAGGCAAATCATTGATTGCTAAATGGAAAAGAACCATTTATGGAGGATAAACAAATGGAGAACAAAAATAATCTCGATATGATTTTCCCAATAGGAGAACCAAACGATGCTTATGCGCAATATTTTACAGGTCAGAGTTATTTAAATATGCTCACCACCAAGGGCCTGGCAATTGCCAACGTCACCTTTGAACCCGGCTGCCGCAATAACTGGCACATTCATCACGCCGATAAAGGCGGAGGGCAGATTCTGCTCTGCACCTCCGGCCGCGGCTGGTATCAGGAGTGGGGTCAGGTAGCGCAGGCACTGGAGCCCGGAAGCGTTGTCAACATTCCAGTTGGCGTCAAGCACTGGCACGGAGCGGCAAAGGACAGCTGGTTTGCGCACATTGCCATTGAGGTGCCTGGCGAAAACAATACGAATGAGTGGCTGGAACCGGTAAGCGATGAGGACTATTTAAAACTACCGAAAAAACGGAGCTATTAAGTTAACCAGATCAACAGATGAGGGGAGATGATCGTATGATGCGAATGATGAAAGGAAAATGGGAAGCCATTTTATCCATTGCGTTGTTGATGTTCGCGCTTGCAGGATGTGCAGACAGCGGATCGGGCATAAATGAGACGACTGTTTCCGAGCCTTCTGAGCCGGCCGCGCAGTCCGATGCGGAAGAAGTATCCAAAGATTCTGTGGAAGTCGGCGCAGTTTCCACAGGGGACATGCTCGTCACCAACGGCGGCAAGGAAATCCGGCTGTCGGAATTATCCTATCGAACAGAATCCGGGGACGTGCCGACGGTCTACTATATTTCTGATATTTCTTCCGAGGCGTTGTTGAAGATTTATCAGGCACTCAATTGGACGCCAACGGGCAAAGTGGCCGTGAAGCTCAGCACGGGCGAGCCGCCTGCATCCAACTATCTTGATCCGAATTTTATTAAGGATTTAGTCCAGTCGGTGGACGGTACCATTGTGGAATGCAATACCGCCTACGGCGGTTCACGTGCCAATACTGCCATGCATATGCAGGTAGCCAAGGACCATGGTTTTACTGCTATCGCAGACGTGGACATTCAAGACGCGGATGGCTCCATGACGCTCCCTGTGGAAGGCGGTACACAGATTTCCGAAAATTATGTCGGCACACACTTTGCGGATTACGATTCTTACTTAGTCCTTTCCCATTTCAAAGGCCATGCCATGGCGGGTTTTGGCGGTGCCATCAAGAATATCTCAATAGGCATTGCCTCTGGTGAGGGGAAGTCGCATATTCATACCGCCGGAAATGGCGGAAGCATGTGGAGTGCAGACCAGGACGCTTTCCTCGAAGCAATGGGGGATGCGGGAAAGGCGGTATCAGACTATCTTGGCAGCGGAGAGCGCATCGTCTATATCAACGTCATGAACCGGCTGTCTGTGGACTGTGACTGCGATGGGAACCCTGCCGAGCCGGATATGCACGACATCGGCATACTCGCCTCCTCCGATCCGTTGGCCGTGGATCAGGCTTGCATTGACTTGGTTTACGCCGCTCCGGACAATCAATCCCTTGTGCAGCGCATTGAATCCCGTAATGGCCTACATACACTGGAAAATGCAGCGTCTATCGGGCTTGGCAGCCGAAGCTATCGTTTGTTGGACCTGGATAATTAGAGAGGAGAATGAAATGCAAAATAAAAATATCAGAAATATGACATTGTCCGCAATATTTATGGCTATGAGCCTGATTTTACCTATTCTGACCGGAGAGATTCCGCAGATTGGAAATATGCTGCTGCCCATGCACATTCCTGTGCTGTTGTGCGGCCTGATCTGCGGCTGGCAGTATGGTCTGGCGGTCGGTTTTATCGTTCCGTTGCTGCGCTCTGTGTTATTCGGTATGCCGCCTCTGTTCCCTGTTGCTATTGCTATGGCATTTGAGATGGCGGCTTATGGCTGTATCATCGGCTTTTTGTACGGCCATTCCCGCTGGAAATGCATGTTCTCTCTTTATCGCTCTATGATCGCGGCGATGATTGCAGGCCGTGTTATCTGGGGTATCGCAATGGCGTCGATGCTGGGTGCCGGCGGCGGTTTTACCTGGCAGGCGTTTATAGCGGGTGCGTTGTTGAATGCTGTTCCGGGCATCATCTTGCAGATTGTGCTGATTCCCTCTATTATGGTGGCGCTCGACCGTACCAGGCTGGTTTCATTTTCTAAAAAGCCGGAGCGAAAAAGCCCAGTATCTACAAGTTGATATGGGAGATATGGATGAAATTATTCTGTGGAAAATTGCGACTTTACAGCAAACCGGATGCCGTTTGGTCATTGCCATAGACGGCAGGTGTGCAGCAGGAAAAACAACTCTTGCCTCGCATTTGCAAGAGTTGTTGTCCTGTAATGTAATACATATGGATGATTTTTTCCTGCGCCCGGAGCAGCGGATGCAGGAACGACTGAACCAACCGGGTGGGAATGTGGATTATGAACGGTTTGCCGACGAAATTTTTCTTCCGCTGCGGCTGGGACATGCCTTTTCGTACCGTCCCTACGACTGCCATACACAAAAACTGACAGAGCCGATTCGGGTTGAGGCAAATGCAATTACTATTATTGAAGGCTCCTACTCCTGCCATCCGATACTTTGGGAGCAATACGATTTGCGGTTATTTCTCACGGTAGAACCGGAAGAACAACTTCGCCGTATCCGTATGCGAAACGGAGAAGAGAGTGCCAAACACTTTTTAGAAAAGTGGATTCCTTTGGAGGAACGGTATTTTTCGGCTTTTGAGATTGCAAAAAAGTGTGAGCTGTGTTTTCAAACCTAACAGATGGAACGCATAAATAAACAACAATATTATTGAAAAGAGGTGATTTCCCGCCGTGGATATCTTAAACCGCGAGTTTATTTACATCTGGTACTATTTTACCGTTCAGCTCGATCAGATCTTCTGGTATTGGGTATTGGGTATTTTCATTGGTTCATTGGTTTCCGTCTTTGCCAAAGATAAAATCCATCGTGTGTTTGAAGCTATGCGCGGGAGGAAGTGGGGTGTGCTGGGGGTGATTCCTGCAAGTCTTTTGGGGATTGCCTCTCCGTTATGTATGTATGGCACCATTCCTATTGCCGCATCCTTTGCGAATAAGGGAATGAGGGAGGACTGGCTGGCAGCGTTTATGATGAGTTCGGTGCTGCTTAATCCGCAACTGGTCATTTACAGTGCTGCACTGGGTAAGACCGCACTTGTGATTCGTTTTGTATCCTGTTTTCTATGCGGAGCGATTTCCGGTTTACTGGTATTTATGTTTTACAAGGATAAAAGCTTCTTTCGATTTGACGGTTTTTCTGAAAGACAGAGCCATGACACCGACCCGAATTTATTCCTGCGCCTTTTAAAGAATATTGGCAGAAATCTGAAAGCTACGGCAGGATATTTCTTATTGGGTGTTTTATTGTCCGCTCTATTCCAACGCTATGTTCCGGCAGATGCTTTTGGCCGCCTATTCGGTAATAATGAAGGATTTGGTGTTTTGATGGCAGCAACGATCGGCGTTCCGCTATACGCCTGCGGCGGCGGGACAATCCCGTTACTGCAAAGCTGGCTTTTAGATGGCATGAGCATGGGCAGTGCAGCGGCCTTTATGATTACTGGGCCGGCAACAAAAATTACAAATTTGGGTGCACTCAAGATCGTGCTAGGAGCGAAACGCTTTATATTATATATTGCTTATGTTATGGTCTTTGCCCTAGTGACAGGGCTTGCAGTAAATCTAATAATATAAAAAAACAACGTCAGTAGGCAAAGTCATATGGGACTACTTCTAACTGGATTCATGTCAAAAGAATTCTGGAGTTTCAGATTATTTCCCGTCTGATTTTTGTGAATATGCATTTTGTTACAACAAGGTACTTCTCTCATTAAAAATAGAAAAGTAATGTAAAAGGCAAACCCATCTAAAGATGGGGACGCAAAGCCGAGGGTCTAAGACGCTTTTTCAAGCGTTATGATAGCCTAGCTGCTAAAAGCCTCGTCAGAGCCTGCCTTCTAAAGAAGGCAGGCTCTTGTCATATTTTGCGGTTTTTAGTCCAATAGTCCAGGGTATCAAATGACCGGCTTTCACCATCTATCATGGCGAAAGGGGCATGCTATGATAATTCCTTATTTCCCTCCCATGTGGAGGTGTGACTAAAGACGGCGTACTTCCTACATATTACCAGCTATTTTTTCAATTTTATATAAATTTTTTTAAAAAGTCAGTATTTTGCCAAGGGCAAAGTGCTGACTTTTTTCTTGCGACAAGAAAACTATTAATTCGACAAGCAAAGCAATGCATCCTATGGACTTTCTTTGCTAGATATAAAGACTTCTCGAGACCACGCTGCCGTTCCCCACCGCTTGTTCTTCATTTTTGGATTTGAAAAATCACGAAATGGAGGACAAGTACTATGGCTAAATTCAGAAAGAGGACAAACTATCGGAAAAAATACCCCGATTTGAGCAATGAAGTGATAGAGGTACTGGAAAAAAGTGACCGAAAGATGGAGTACCAACAGTATGACCTCAAGGTAGAGCGATGCCAGATTGACGGCACAAATCAGTCCGTTACATACATCCCAAGCCGGGAGGACTCCTATGAACGGTTGATAGAAGGAAATCGACAGTTTGCGGCAGATCAAGAAAGCGTAGAGGATGCAGCTGTAAATGCTTTATTGATTGAAAAAATGCTTTCTAGCCTGAAATTGCTTACGCCACAGGAACAAGAGCTGATAACGGAATTGTTCTTTGTAGGCAAAAGTGAGCATCAATTGGCAGCAGAAACCGGTATTCCCCGTATGACAATTCACAACCGTAAAAGACGAATACTGGCTCACCTGAAAAAACTTATGGAAAAGTAAAAATAATTTGGTCCAACCCCCTCACTCAACGTGGAAGTAAGTGAGGGGGTTTTTCTATTCTCCCTTTTGCTCCTTGAAAATTTCATATCCGGCAGCATCAATACATGATCTGTCCAGCCGTGTGAAAAGCGGCAGCGACCTTGACGGGCGCGCCAAAACTGCCTGCGGATTGGATAAGGTGGTATATATACCGCCTTATCCGTCTGTCGAACCGATGGCATCGAAGGTGACGAGCGAGAACGCCCGGTCATAAAACAGCTTGTGGTGAGCTGTATCGCAATGAAATGGACAGTGCTAACGCTACTTCCGCCCAGCCACAGACATCGCAATGGGGGCGGCTCGCAGAGATCCTGGGAGAGGTGAAATTCCTATGAGGCCCGCTTAACCAGCAGGCCGTTGCTGTTGCCGCCCTAGCTTCGGGAAGTAGTGTCAAATAGAAGCGTAGAACCAAAATGAAGAACAAGCAAAATATCTCATTTTAGAGACCATGCGGCGGGACAGCTCTGCCCCGCCGCATTCCTGTGAAATGAAATCGATCAAAATTTAAAGGAGGTTTTTGATAATGGAACAGAAAAAAAGAGCATGGCTGTATTGCCGTATTGATGCACCGGAGGATACGCATGGCACATTAAAGGAACAGCAAAAGGAACTCTGGGACTATGCCGAGCAGCTTGGCTTGGAGGTTGCCGGTGCATCGCAGGATATTGGAAGCGGTTTGACTCTTGACAGACCTGGACTTAACGTCTTGAAAACTGCCGCCGCAGAAGGGCGAATGGATATTGTGCTGGTAAAAAGTCTATCTAGTATCGGACGAAATATGGAACAGACATTGGAGCTATCTCAACAGATCAATCAGATGGGGATCACCCTATGCTCCCCTCTTGAAGGAGAAATCCAACTTTCATCTGATACGCCGCTTTCCCCGGAACCGTTTTTGCATCTGAGCTAGGGCATTTATACGATGTTCTGGATGCTGCTCATGAAATAAACCATCGAAAGGAGAGTTGTTATGACTAACGAAGAAATAGGTAAGATGTTTGAAAACAACAATGTAGTCAGGGGATACGTCTATACCTATGAAGGAGGTCGAAGTGAATATTGGTTTGAGAATTCGCCCTCCAACATTGCCAACTTTATTATGCAGCATAGGGATGCGAAAGAAATCATTGTCACCGATACAGTAGACAGAAAAATATTAAACACCATTGGCGAATTTATCGACCGCTGCCCGGATCAGGGGCTCCTGCAACAGATTCTGCCTCACCTGATTCCGATACAGATGGGAGAGGCTGAGCCACAGGAGATTCCCGTTGCGAAAGATGCAGAGGTAGAGGAATACTTCGAAATGCGTGATGAGCCAAAGATGGGGCTTGAGCTATGATACCCTTAATGTCATTTGCCTGGAGGTAACCAAATGAGCGTAAACGCCAGAAAAGAACAATTTGAACATGTCGAATTATTTGGGAAGCCAGCGCTTTTCACTGATTCCCGGATTGATCGGAGTACGGTACCAGAGGGCTTTCACTGCTACGATCTTCGGGGGTCTGATTATGATCCCGGAAAGCCCATTATAGTGGAGGATCATGTTGTCGTAAATCATGCCGGTACGGTAATCACATCAGAACCGGTTAGCATGCCCAGGGAGGGGCGCCGCAGACTGAATGGAAAGCTGAATTTTCTTGGTGAATGTTTGAGTCTTGAAGGCTTCTGTGAAGAACACGCAATCACCCTTGCACCGGAGACCTGCAAATATGCCCTGCGTCCTGCATTAGCAGAGGAAGCAGGTCTTTTTTATGCGCTTCCCAAGGAGCAGGATACAATGCTTGGAACAGTGGGGCATCTGCGTATTGATTTTGGCGGCAATGGACATGAGTTCTGGCACACCTGGTGGCCGCGTGATTATGAGAAGTATCATGGTTCCGCTTTTGAAATGGAGTTAAAGGCAGTCGTGGATGAACTGCGGGAAAAGGGGCCTCTTGAAAGTCTGGGAGTAATGTCGAGGTACTGCAATGCTCATGGCGGAGAGATTACAGGAGGATGGCAGCAGAACTATGGATACATCGCAGAAACAGAGAACTACCGTTACTGTTTACGTTGTAATCCGGCCCCTGGAGATTATCAGGCGTATCTGTTATGTGCTTAAGCACATAACAGATAATATGTGACGGGTTTGTCCCGAGAGTGGAACGCGGCAAAAAGCCTTGAAAATAGGGATTTTGTCATAAGAACACCTCACATAATTTTTCGTTATTTCTTTTTCTTTTTAAGAAAATCCGGATATTCATTACCTTTGATGCTTTTCAGTTCAGCCTCGGTGAATTCTGGTATCTTCCTACTGCGCAAGGTTTTGTTAAGTATGGCCTGACTTACTGTGGCATAGATCTCTGTCGTCTGAATTGAGGCATGCCCCAAGAAGTCACGTATATAAACCAATTCAATGCCAGCCTCCAGCATATGAACAGCTTTGCTGTGCCTCATGCTATGAGGGGAATAAGTACTTTCATGGAATAAATCCGGGCGCGCAGCTTTGCCTTTTGCAACATATTTATGAATCACATTCCGGATACAGGCGGGCGTTATGGCTTCGCCTCTCTGGTTTTGAAATAATGGAGCCTCTTTATTTGCAGCGTCAGGCGCTTTCTCAGAAATATATTGCCGAAGCAGCTTTGCCGGCCTCTCCATCAACGGGACAATTCGATTTTTACCGCCTTTTCCATGTAAGAGGACATTGGTGGGTTTGGAAAAACGAATGTCTCCAAGTCGTATTCCGCATAATTCTTGAGCTCGAGCGCCACTGTCATAAAGCAGGCTTAGCAAGACCAAATCTCTGCGTTCCAATGGCTTCAACGGATTTGGCATTTGAAGCAGAAGCGCCAATTCTTCCACTGAAAAATATGAGAACACGCTGTGCGGCGCTTTCTTTGGTGGGATGCTCGCAATTGCCGCACAAATCTTTAGCGCAGGGATGCTGCGCTGTGAAGCATATTTGAAAAAGGACGAAATAGCGGAAAGCCTTTGGTTGCAGGTAGCAGGACCGCAATGCCGTTCGATTTCGAGCCATGCGAGATAAGCAAGGATCACTTTGTCCGAAAAATGCTTGTAGTCCAACAAGTACGGCTTTATATGGCGTTGCTCAGCCATGAATTCAAGCAGTAGTCTGAATGCGTCCTGGTAAGATGCAATTGTATTGGAACTATAATTTCGCACTTTGGGCAGATATTCTTCAATGTAAGTACCGAGATGTTGAGAAAATGCAGTCGTTTTCATGGCAGCACCTCCGGAAACACACTTCCCGCATATGCTTCAGACTGCTTCAGCAGAGCCGCATGGTATTCCGGCGTAAGCTGTAGGTATTGCTCGGTCCCATAAATATTTGTGTGTCCCATGTAGGTTGAAAGAATCGGTATTGAATAGAACCGATCTATATTTTTCTCGTTCTGCAGTTGAAGGGTATGAACAGCAAATGTGTGTCGAAGGCAATGGACACAGACTCCGCGAGTGATTGCAACTCCTTGGTGCCGGTCAATTCCCGCTTGTTCGAGTACATACCGCATCCACATATACGGCCTGAGTGTTGGAAACGGGTTTCCATTGCGGCTGCGAAAGAAATAATCGTCAGGTTTTGGGTCAGTGTGTGCGACCGTATAATAATCTCGGCAAACAGAACCCAGGGATCGACTCATTGGAACAAGCCGGTCCTTATTTCCCTTTGCGGCTCTAATGAGAAGAACATTTTCTTCCCAGTCGATATCTCTATTTTGCAGTGAGACTGCCTCTCCAACGCGCAAGCCGCACCCATATAGCATGCGCACCATTACCGGGAACCACAGCGGTGCGTCAGTAAGCGGGCTCCGGCTGACAATGTTGTCGCTGGCTTCAAAAATACGTCGCAGTTCATCCTGGGTGAATATATGGGGCACATACAGGCTTCTGCCCCTTTGAGAAGGAGGAACATATGCAGGGTAGCCAAATCCATGTAGATATTCAGCAAACATACGATAAATAGACACATAATTTTTCTTTGTTCTTTCTTGTCCTTTTATGGATGCAATCCAAGTGTCAACACTTTGTGCTTCAATAATTTTCTGATTCAACCCCATGCCGAGCAAAACATCGTCAAGCGTTTTGAGAACATACGGCTCTTGCACCCCCTTTCCGCCTCCGTCAATTCTGTATTTCAGGAAGCTATTAATTTCTGAAGCGAAGATGCTTTCGTATGTATAAACAGGAGGCTTTCTCAAGACCGCACCCCCTTGCCCAGAAGTGTTGCGAAGTTGCCGGATGGCCGTGGGACTTCAAGCGCACAATCCCTTAACTGAGTAAAATCTATTTTCGTATAGTACTTGGTTGCATTCGGACTACTGTGCCCCAACGCTTTTTGTATGACAGGGTAGCTGACACCTTCATTTAGAAGAGCACTGGCAAAACTGGATCGTAGAGAATGTGTGCCTCGTTTCTTGCCATCCGTATTGATGTTTGCATCTTTCAGCAGTGTCCGGAGTTCGTAGTCTAAAGTCGTGTTCCGCAGCGGCAAGTGCGGTGCCCTATGACGCAGAAAAATTTGAGGAAGGTCGCTCTCGGGACGCACTTCGATATACTCATTTAAAGCAGCCTGCACATCTGGTAAAAGCGGGAGCGTTAAAGGAATGCCTGTTTTGCTTTGAACAATTGAAATAACCTGCTTTGCGTGGTCAATACTTGAGAATTCCAATGAACACACATCCGAATTTCGTAACCCTAATCTGGCACAGAGCAATAATGCGGCATATCTTCGTCTTCCGCTCCTTGTTGTTCGGTCAACTACGGCCAAAAACTTCTCGATTTCAGGCTTGCTGTAAACAGTTGGAACCGTTTTGTGTCGGCGAACCTTTGGCACAAAGCTGCTTAAATCCACCGGAATCCATCTCATATCTGCTGCATAGGTCAGAAATTCTCGCATTGTACTTCTGAAGTGAGGTTTATCCTCGGCATTTGCAAAGGCAGATGCAATATGGTCTATATTGACTTCCGTTAAGGTGACTATATTTTGCGATTCCAAATATGCAAAGAACAGGGAGAGATTTTGTACTCTTGTTTTGATATCCGCTGGGTTCTTGAGCCGCCTGCGGATTTTTTCTTCAAACAAGGGTAGCATCCAGTCGAATTGTGTTGCCTTTAGAGGAACCGTCAGCAAATGCCGTAATCGCATTTTCTGTCCGTAGGCCACATCCGACAGCTTATGGAAGGCTATCTCGTACTGCTCCATGAAGCGAGGCCCTTTAGTGGACAAAATCTTCTCTTGCTCATGTAAAAATTCTTTAATTAGCGCATCTGTATAAACCGTTTGCCCTTTACTGTGAGCATACTGGATCAAGCGTGAGTATGCTCTTTCGTGTCGAATTACTGTGTTCTCTGAGTTGCCCCGTTCCCGGAGTACCGCTAATACATTTTCAACTAACAATTCAAGTTGGCTGGTCTGATCCATTTTCTGTAACCTCTTTCATTAAAGATACTTTGCTATATTCAGCAAGGTATCTTTAATTATTTAAGGAAAGATGACTTTAGACAAGCCATTGAAAAATATTATGTGAGGTGTTCTTATGACAAAACCCATATTTCCAAGGCTTTCGGCCGCGTTCCATTCTCGGGACAAACCCGTCACATATTACTTGACTGTTTTTGATCTGCGGGTACAGCAGCTGAATATGACTAAGAATGACATGCCCGATCAGGGCATGGGGATGGGAGGAATAAAGCTATGAACTATAATCCGTCACTTTTAAAATTTATGAAGGAGAAATACCCGCCAGGAACACGAATCCGGCTTGAAAGCATGAACGATCCCTTTGCGCCGGTTCCGCCCGGTACGGAGGGCACGGTTGATCTTGTTGACGATGCTTGTGGGATACACATGAAATGGGACAACGGCCGTACCCTGGCGCTAATTCCTGGGGAAGACAGTTTTACGGTTATTCCTCAGCCATTTCATACACTCAAGCTTTATATGCCATTGGCAGTTAATCTTTATGAGCGTGATGAATACGGAAGCTTGGACGATGAACCCATAGAGCTTGGCGACCGTGAGGTTCTGGAGTACGAGGACAGCATCTTTTCTGCTATTCTTCGTGAACGAAGGCCAGACGAATCGGAGCGGGGGCTCATGCAGTACTATGGAAAAATGACACCCTGAACCAGAAGGTACAATCCTATGTGTTTACTGTGGAGAAGGTAAATGGCAGTCTCATGGGTGTGGCAGAATGCCGTATTCAAGGTGAGCTGACTGACAACGAGCTTGAGATGCTGAAGGACACCATCAGTGGGCAGGCATCCGATGGCTTTGGGGAAGGCTTTGAACAGCGCTACATTAAAATTCCTGATGGTGAGATTTGTGTCAGCCTTTGGAGCAGTGAAAAAAGCTGGAAAATCCAGACGCAGGATGAGCTGGAACAGCAGGGTCAGCAGATGGGCGGAATGACGATGGGAGGGATGAGCTAATGCCAAATCATGTAACCAATATTTTGCGGGTATCCGGTGATCCTGCGCAGATGAAGGCTATGTTTGAAGCCGTTCAAAATGATGAAATTGGCCTTGGCAGTATTGACTTTAATAAAATGCTTCCTATGCCACCCTCTTTGGATATGGAATATGGCAGCCGGGCAGAGCGTGGGATGAAGCTTTATCAGGACTTTTCTGCTGAAAGTACTGCGCTTGCAATGGCAAATGTGGTAAAACCGGATGCTGACCATGAAAACCGTGTCGCTGCGTTAGTGAAAAAATATGAAGCACTGACCAAAGACGATCCCCAGCTGCTGAAGCTGGGAAAGCAGTGCTGCAACAATATAAAAAACTATGGTTACCCCTCATGGTATCAGTGGTCAGTTGCCAATTGGGGAACCAAATGGAATAGCTATGGCTACGATAAGCTGGCAACTCCGAGGGAGTTTGATGGTGCGCACATCGAGTTTCAAACAGCATGGAGCCGTGCAGAGCCTGTCATCAGTAGGCTTGCCAATCAGTATCCTGATCTTACCTTCGAGTATCTGTGGGCGGACGAGGACTTTGGACATAACACAGGAAAAAAAGAGTTCCAAAACGGAGAGGAAATATTCAGCGATATTCCCCGCGGTGGATCAAAGGAGGCTCTTGAGCTGGCAGCGGAGGTACACGGCATGGATTTGTCGGAGATGGGCTACCAGTATAATGAGAAATCCGGTACATACGAGTACCACAGTCAAAGCGAGTCAATGGAAATGGAATTGTAGTCTTATAAACCCTTTTAAACTAATTGGAGGTGTATTAGAGAATGGAAAACCCGGATTTACAGGCAGTCTATATAGAACGGCTGAATGCACTGCTGCCCACGTTGGATTTTAAGGAGCTGGATCGCTCCTGCAATACCCGGGACAACATGTATGCCAAGGAAGCCCTGAAGAAAATGCACGATTTATTTATAGAAGTTTACGGAACAGATGATCTGGATTACGGCGGTTATGAGTTTGTCGATGTACCGGCTGTTATAGTGGGACGTAACACAGGGCATATGGGACTTGGAATCGTGACGCTTGACCTGCAATCCTCCGGGGAGCATTGCGGTACCTTTTTTCTAACGCCAAAGGGTATCATTGATCAGGGATTTGATGAAATGAAGCCTGCAGATACCAAATATCTGGCTGACACTTATGTTCCCTACGATTACTGGTACACCGTATATATCCAGCGGGATCATCATGTGGATTTTGAGCATATTCCCGAAAAGGTGGTGGAAATGCTGGAAGCCTGTCAGCCTGGGCAGCAGGAAGAGATGACACAGGAAGCTTCGAAGCAGCAGGGTAATGCGCAAACCGCCGACTCTGAACAAGGCAATACGTGTGAATCGCCTTCAATGGAAATGTAGAGTGCATATCCCCTCTTTTCTTCACTTGAAGTGGATCATATATTATAAGCCTGTGTGAACAGCGTATTTTTTATCTTAGAAACTATGCGGCAGAATCGGATTTCCATTTTTCTGCCGCATCCTTGTGAGATAAATCATCAATTAAGAAAAAGAAAAGGAGGAACTGTATGAGTAATCATTCTTTAAACGATTTGCTGGAAAAGGATTTGGTGGTGGGCTGTGTCTGCAATAGCAATGGTTCAAACAAAACCTATTATTTTGAAAACACCCCGGAAAATATTGCGAGTTTTATTATGGAGCATCAGAAAAGTACGAATCAGCTGCTTCTGACCAGTCTGTCAGACCGTCTTATTTTAAGTACCCTTGGAAGCAGTATCAGACATTGTCCCAATCAGAAACTGCTGCAGAAGGTACAAAAGGAGCTGTGTTCACTGCAGAAAGGAGAAGGCTCACCGGCTCCCATGGTAGTTGCCAGCGAGAAAGAATTTCAAAGACTTCTATATGAAGAGGATCAGAGAGTAACGGCTGCTGAGCTGCGGATGCTTTAGGTAGGGAGCAGATATGTAGGAACAGGAGGAAATGTCATGGAAAACAAAAAGGAAGCAAGAGAAATGCAATATAAGTTATCGGTAAAATTGCTGGATATTATGGTGAGTAGTGGCTTTTTACTGCCAGAGGAATATGAAAAAATTGATGCACTAAACCGGGAAACATTTTCTCCGGAGTTGGCTGAAGTATATGCGTAAAAACACTAGCTATCTATGAAAAGGTGTGGTAATGTGTGTTGCTAACAGGAGAAGCATCTTCTGAGAAAGGAGAAGCATATGGAAAAGAAGACAGTAAAAAAGGTAATAAAAATTGAGTCTGTTAGCACCGTTTCAAACATGGAAAAGCCACTTGTGAAACGAGTATGCGCCTATTGCCGAGTCAGTACCGGATCGGCAGAGCAAATCAGCTCCTTTGAGTCTCAGGTGGAATATTATGAGCGGCTCATTAAGGAAAAGGACAGCTGGGTATGTGTCGGTATTTATGCTGATCAGGCGCGAAGCGGTACGAAAACCAGAGGACGGGATCAATTCAGACAGATGATGCAGGACTGCAGATTAGGCAAAATCGACCTGATCCTTACGAAGTCGGTCACCCGCTTCGCCAGAAATACCGTAGACAGTATCAAGGCGATTCGGGAGCTGAAGCGTTTAGGCATCGAGATCTACTTCGAAAAGGAGAGGATTAGCACCCTGTCTGAGAAAAGCGAACAGCTGCTGACAATCCTAAGCTCCATAGCACAGGGTGAAGCCGAGAGTATCTCGACCAATTCCAGATGGTCCGTTCAATATCGTTTTCAGAATGGAACCTTTATCATCAGCTCCCCTGCTTATGGGTATATAAACGATGAGAATGGAGAGCTTATCATCCAGCCGGAAGAAGCCAAAATTGTCCGTGGGATTTTTGATCAGTACCTTGGTGGAAAAGGCTCCTACGCCATAGCGAGGGAACTGCGGAAAGCGGGGATTCCTACTATACGAGGATCGAAGGGCTGGCAGGACGGTGTGGTCAAGGAGATATTGCAGAACCCAGTGTATGCAGGTGACCTGCTCTTCCAAAAAACCTACACGACTGAGGGAGTACCCTTTACCAAGAAGCATAATCGCGGTGAGATGCCGCAGGTTATGATTACGGATAACCATGAACCCATTATCAGCAGAGAAGAAGAACAGGCGGTTCGAGAGCTATACGCATACCGCAGACAGAAGCAATGTGTGGAGAATGTCGAGGTCTACCAGAATCGATACGCATTCAGCAGTCGGATTATCTGCGGAGAATGCGGCTCCATATTTAGGAGGCAGAAGATATACATCGGAAAGCCTTACGAAAAAGTACAATGGTGCTGTCATCAGCATATTGAGGATATCTCGAAATGCAGTCAGAAATCAATTCGGGAAGATTGCATCCAGCAAACATTCATAACCCTGTGGAACAAGCTGGCCAGTAACTATGAAGATATCCTTTATCCCCTTCTGGCGATATTAAAAGCGGTGCCGGACGATCCAGAGCAGGTACAGGAATTGCTGGAGCTGGAGAATAAAATACGGGAATTAAAACAGCAGAGCCATATGTTGCAAAAAGTCCTTACGGGCGGCGACATTGGCTCTGTTGTTTTTATAGAGAAACGAAGTCTTATAGACACGGAGCTGGAAAAGGCATACCGCCGACAGCAGCTTCTCAAGGAGCAAAAATTATTTGATGAGCAAATCAGCCAGACAGAGTATCTGATGTCTGTTTTCAGAAACCGCCCTGCCATACTAGACGATTATGACGAGGAGCTCTTCCGAATGATGATTGAAACGGTGACAGCTTACCCCGGACAGCGGTTAGTCTTCAAACTGAAGAACGGACTGGAGCTTGAAGAAACCTACGGAAAGGAGCTGTAAGCAGATGCAGCGACATATGCCTCTTGGATACCGGATCGTAGATGGTAAGGCTGATATCGTACCGGAAGCCGCTCAAATAGTGAAAGCTGTTTTTCAGGCATATTTGGGCGGAACCTCTACCTATCAGATTGCAAAGGACTTAACGAAACAAGGAATCTTAAATGCCAGTCACAAGCCCTCTTGGAACCACGGTTCGGTAGGAAAAATATTGGAAAATAGAAAATACACTGGAGATGAGTTTTATCCGCCGCTAATCAAAAGCGAACTTTTCGAGCAGGTACAAAGCCGTAGACAGGAAACAGTAAAAAGCCTTGGCAGACACGTACAACCAAACAGCTTCCGGAACCAAACACAATTCAGCGGAACACTGTACTGCGGTATCTGCGGACAGCCTTACCGGAGATATGTGGAACACTGCAATCAACCCAGTGAGAATGTGAAATGGAAGTGCAAGCATTATATCAAGTCCAATCGGGTATCCTGCCAAAACATCTTTCTGAATGATGAACAAATCAAAAATGCTTTTATGGATGTCATCAACCAAATCATAGCGACACCAGCTATGCTGGAACAAAGGCACCCGATAAAAACACCTGCTCCCTGCCCTGTCGGAGAAAAGCTGACCCGACAAATAAAGGAGACTCTCAATGCTGGTCAGTATAAGGTAAACGAAATAAAAGAGCTTGCTTTTACAAGAGCTGCCGCACAATATCGGGTGTCGGTTATCGATGACAGCGCTTACCGGACAGACCAGATAAAGGCCGCTATTTTAGGTAAAGAAAAACAGATGGATTTTGATGAAAGACTTTTTCAGCAGGTAATCCGTAAAATCACAGTAAACCCGGATGGCAGACTCCGGTTTGAACTGCTTAACGGTCTGCTTCTTGATAAGAACATCGAAGAAAATTAGCGAGTAGGAGGAAAACATAGATGCAAGCAGTAAAGAAGAACATCTCGATTATCCCTGCAACACGAGGATACGACAGAACTATTCGTCCACAAATGAAAGCCCTGCGGGTTGCGGCTTACTGCCGCGTCAGCACCCTGCAGGAACAGCAGGAAACCAGCTACGAAGCACAGGTAAACTACTACACAGAAAAAATCGAGAATAATCCTAGCTGGAAGCTGGCAGGAATTTATGCGGATGACGGAAAAAGCGCAACCTCAACGAAAAACAGAAGTAACTTCCAAGCAATGATTGAGGACTGCATGGCAGGTAAAATCGATATGGTCATCACCAAATCCATTAGCCGCTTCGCCCGAAACACCGTAGATTCACTGATGAACATTCGAAAGCTAAAGGAAAAAAACATCGCGGTCTTCTTTGAGAAAGAGGGCATCAATACGCTGGAGGGCAGCGGTGAACTTCTGGTTACCATCTTAAGTAGCCAGGCACAGGAGGAAAGCCGGAATATCAGCGAGAACTGCCATTGGGGAATCGTTCGAAAATTTGAAAGCGGTAAGGTGATTGTCAACCATAGCAAGTTTTTAGGCTACACGAAGAATAAAGACGGAAATCTTGTCATCATACCAGAGGAAGCAGATCTGGTGCGCAGGATTTTTCGCCTTTTTTTAGAGGGAAACAGTAGTTATAAAATTAAAAGGATACTGGAAGCCGATGGTATTCTCACAGTTACCGGAAAGACTGTATGGCAGGCAACGGTCATTGACAAAATGCTTAGCAACGAAAAATATATGGGTGATGCCCTGATGCAGAAAACCTATACAGTGGATTTTCTGACGAAGAAAAAGGTGATAAATAAAAGTATCGTACCGCAGTACTACATAGAAGATAATCATGAAGCGATTATCCCAAAGGAGTTGTACCACCGAGTACAGGAGGAAAAGGCACGTAGAGGTGCAATCTACCGACCTGCATCTAAAAAAGTGGATGCACCTCCCATCAAGGGAAAGTACAGCGCAAAATACGTGCTGTCCGACATCATGGTATGCGCAGAATGTGGTCAACCCTACCGCAGGCAGGTATGGTCTAAGTACGGCATGAAAAAAGCTGTGTGGCGCTGTGACAACCGCCTCAAGCACGGTTCCAAGAGGTGCAAGCATTCCCCCACCCTGAAAGAAGACAGCCTTCATGAAGCCATTATGACCGCAATTAATAACGTGGTAGAGGATCAGGGAGAATTTGTGCAGGCATTCCGAGAAAATGTAATCCGCATCATCGGAAGTTACTCAGCACAGGCAGAGCCTACGGAATACGATGAGCATATCGAACAGCTTCAACAGGGAATGATGAAACTTATCGAGGAAAGCGCCAAAACCGAGTGTGCAGATGATACATTCGATAAAGAATACCGCATTATCGCAGATGAAATCAAGGAGCTAAGGAAGAAAAAAGCAAAGGTGCTTCAAGAACGACATCTGGCAGAATCCTATGAACAGCGTCTGCAGGAGATGAGCGGCTACACGAAAAAAATCAGCTACTTAAAACGAGAATTCGACGATGACCTTGTCCGCAGACTGCTTCAAGCAATCCGGGTTATTAGTGAGAGCAAAATAGAAATTCAATTTCAATCGGGCATCGTTATCCGACAGGATGTCCTATGTGATGATTAAATGACGGCAGGAGCCGAAAGACCAGCGGTTCCTGCCGGTATATAAAGTGCTGGTAAGAATAAAATCCTCAGACAGTGGGCTGAGGATTTTATTGTTGGCAGTACCAATATGGTCTGCTGCAAGCAGGAACGGGTTTATAGAAATGTAAAAAGTGTATAATAAAAAAAGAAATTAACTTCAAACTATTATGTTGAACAGCTTATATTTATGAGGTAAAAGGTTAATTCCTTTGTAGTAGAATCTGATAAGAAGGCAAAAAAACAATAAGCATGGTTCAAATAATCTATCTGGATAGGTAGATCGGGAGAGGCAGGTGATAATAATGACAATACAGCAGATTATGCATTGTATTATCTTAGAGACAAATATGGTAATCAATTTTTAATACAATACCGTATGTGCTTGTCCCAAAAGCTACGCATACCGCAGAAATCCCCCTCAACTCCCACTTTTTTATTTGTAGATAAGCGTAATAAAACATAATAACCCCCCAATTTTATTATGTGTTTAATTAGGACTTGTTTTGATTGATACACGTTTCAAAAGAATCAATGCTATGAAAAAAAGAATAATCTGTAATGCTGTTACAGCAACCCATACCCCCGTTACGCCTAACAGCTTCGGTAAAAGCAATACACATATCGGGAGAACAATCAATGCTTCACCATATACCATGAACGAGGCGTTCCTAACTTCCTTTATAGCGTAAAAGTAAGCTGATGTTGACCTTGAAAACGCATTGAACAAAAGTGAAATGGCACATACGGGAAGTGCATAGAGTAAAATTTCCGTTGTTTCTTTAGAAACGCCAAATAACACTGGAATAGTATTGTTGAATGCAATAATACCTAGCGTTATGACAGCGCCTGTAGCAATAGAGGTAAAGTATGTCCATCTTTTTACTTGTTTAACTGCTATATTATTATTTGCACCATAATGGAAGCTGATTAGTGGCTGACTGCCATCACCAACGCCTTGCAGTAGAAGTTGTCCGACAGATAGTACATAGGAAATAACTGCATATGCCGCAACCGCACTTGTACCACCATAAGATAAAGCCTGCCAGTTCATTAAAACTATGGTAAGCGGAACAAGTAAATATAGCGCAAATGGTGATATACCTACTTTGATGATACTCTGTACAATTTTGGAATCCAAGAAATAGCTTGCTGTAGGTACTCGATTCTCTTTTCGAAATAAAATAAAAAGTGTAGGAATCAAAGCAATACTTTGACCGACCAGTGTAGCTAATGCCGCACCGACAACACCGTACCCCAAGACAATGACAAAGACACCACTTAGGACTGTATCAAATACAAAGTTCATTAGCATAAAAACCATTGCCAACCATGATTTGTTTTGATTGCGTAATAGAGGCATAATACCTACACCAAGCACTTGTAAAATGCTACCTAGACCTAATATCCGAACATAGTCATATGCAAGCTCTAATATCTGCCCATTTGCTCCCAAAACCTTAAGAATAGGCTTTGCGCAAAGTGGAAGAAAGATAGTAAGAATTGCCGAAAAAATTAGCAACAGCGTAATTGTATTACCAAGTGCTTTATCAGCTTTTTCTTTTTCGGTAGCTCCCATATAATTTGAAAGGTTTATTGCTCCACCCATGCCGATACCAGTTCCAATTGCTAAAATAATTGCGGTGAGAGGCCATGCCATGTTGATACTGGCAAGGCCAATATCTCCTACCGATTGACCGATAAAAAGACCATCAATGCTAACATATATTCCGCTAAACAGATATGCAATCATAGAGGGCACTACATACTTTATAAATTCTTTTTTCATAAATTCTCCTATGCTTTTAGTCTAGTATTTTTTTCTATGCACCCATCACCTCCCATAAGGGCTGTCATTTCCTCAATACGTTCCAGTGGAAAAGGGGGCTGGGTCAATGGTTTCATTGCAATAGACATAAGTTTCATTGGGTTATCATCTGCTGCAACGCCATTTGAGTGGAAACATCCGCATTGTCTGCAACGATGGATAATTGCCCATTCTCCATTTTTTCGTACCCAAACACCTACAGGCTCCATAATGCCACCGCAGTCTGATGAACGATCACCGGGTTCATCATCTACGCGGTGGTCACTGCCTGCGCCATTTGCTATAACTGGTCGTCCGCATAGTTTACAAGTAAAACTATCGTCGCAAGCATGAGTTTTATAGTAACCTTTTTCGTATTGTTTCCTTTTGTTTTCTCGATTCATAAATTGTACTCCCTTAGAGTTGGATAGTGACTACAGTAGCGTTTCTAATTGTCGCTTTAAGGAGTCACGAAATTTTTCTGTTAGCCGCAAATATTCCTGTTGCTCATTTGCCGTCCACTCATCAAATATTTTGTTTTCGATATCAAATAAAAATTGAGACTTTTCAGCAGCAAATGTTTTTCCTTTTTCGGTTAGGCATACAATGGTATTTCTCCCTATTCCCTGTTCAAGATATACAATCTCATCATTTTCTAATTTTCGAATTGCAGAATTGATTGTCTGCCTACTGATACCAGACTGTTTGTAAATATCACTCTGTAAGCACCGCTCACCACTATTGTAAAGCACATACAAAATATTTTGTACACTGTCAGAAATGTTCATTCGAACAGCAGCTTCATGATATAGAGCATTGACTTCACCAGATAAACATCTCAGCAGATAATTATTTTGTTTTAATTTTGACTGGTCCATAATTCACCTCTCCTTGCCTTATGTACGATTTCGTACATAATATATTATATCCGATTTCGTACATAAGTCAAGTTTTTCTTTTACCATACATCCGGTAGGTTATGGGAAGAAATGTACAATCTTAATTTTAAATTCTAATAGAGGATAACCATGAAGTGATTATCCCAAAGGAGTTGTACCACTGGGTACAGGAGGAAAGGCACACAGACGTGGATTTACTTGCCACTAAAAAAGTGGATGTCCCACCTGTCAAGGGAAAGTATAGTGCCAAATATGTGCTATCCGATATCATGGTATGCACAGAATGCGGTCAGCCATACCGCAGACAGGATGGTCCAAGTACGGTATAAAAAAGCTGTGTGGCGCTGTGACAACCGCCTCAAGCACGGTTCCAAGAGGTGCAAAAATTCCCCACCCTGAAAGAAGACAGCCTTCATGAATCCATTATGACCGCAATTAATAACGTGGTAGAGGATCAAGGAGAATTGTGCAGGCATTCCGAGAAAAATGTAATCTGAATCATCGGAAGCTACTCAGCACAGGCAGAGCCTACAGAGTATGATGAGCAAATCAAACGGCTTCAGCAGGAATTGATGAAACTCATTGAGGACAGCGCTAAAGCCGAGTGTGCAGATGATACATTTGATGCGCAATACCGCATCATCGCAAATGAAATCAAGGAGCTAAGGAAGAAAAAGCAAAGGTGCTTCAAGAACGACACATGGCAGAATCCTATGAACATCTTTTACAGGAGATGAGTAGCTACACAAAAAAATCAACTACTTAAAACGGGAGTTTAATGATGACCTTGTCCGCAGACTGATTCAAACAATCCGGGTTATCAGCGAGTGCAAAATAGAAATTCAATTTCAATCGGGCATCGTTATACGGCAGGATGTCCTGTGTGATGATTAAATGACGGCAGGAGCTGAAGAACCAGCGGTTCCTGCCAGTATGTAAAGTGCTGCCAACAATAAAATCCTCAGACAGTGAGCTGAGGGTTTTATTGTTGGCAGTGCTGTTCTATCGTACCTTGACATCATATCGGAACACCGATATAATGGAAACAGGTGATGAAAATGACAATACAACAGCTTATGCAGGACATGAATATGTCCCGATATCGTTTATCAAAAATCAGCGGGATTCCATGGGCGACTCTCGCAGACATATATTCGGGAAAAACACATCTCGATCGATGCGGAGCAGGAACGCTTTCCAAGTTATCCAAGGCCCTTGGTCTTTCCATTGAGGGACTGCTGGAACTGGAATCTGAACCTACAGAAATCGCACCGGATGGTAAGCCCAATAATAAAAAATATTTAGAAACTGGATTATCCAGCAGCATTCAAAAGGCGATCAAGGATTATTTGCAAGGTGAAAAAGAGCAGGTTCTGCATCTTGATTGTCTGTCAGATGAATTATATGGAGCCATTAACGCCGACCTTTGGTCTGGCTTAATTACCGAGGAACAGGCTGGCTATCTGCGTGAAAAATATCTTGGACTAGTTGGAAAGGAGGATGGAATACATGATTGATTTTACATCCTGTGAAGTGAATAAATTCAGAGCCTACGGCGGGGCAAACGGGAACAAAATTAATATACTCTATGAAGACAGTAGTTATATGCTAAAATTTCCTCCGGTGCCCAGCCGCAATAAAGCAATGAGCTATACCAATGGATGCATTAGCGAATATATCGCTTGCCACATCTTTGCTTCTCTTGGGTTTAAAACACAGGAAACCTTGTTGGGAACCTATACCGATTCGCGAGGAAAAGAAAAGATAGTGGTAGCTTGCAAGGATTTCACCGAAGGCGGTAAAAGGCTTCTTGAGTTTGCTCACTTAAAAAATACCTGTATCAACAGCGAACAAAACGGATATGGAAAAGAGCTGTCTTCTATTCCCCAGGCAATTGACGAACAGACACTTCTGCCCCCGGATCAGCTTCGGGATTTCTTTTGGGGTATGTTTATTGCGGATGCACTGCTTGGCAATTTCGACAGGCATAATGGAAATTGGGGTATTCTTGTTAATGAGCAGTCTAAGGTGGTAGAAATTGCTCCTGTTTATGACTGTGGCTCCTGCCTCTATCCACAGTTGGCTGCCAATGATATGGAAGCTGTTCTGAGTAGTGAAGATGAGATTAACAAGCGTGTCTATACTTTTCCAGCTTCATCTATAGAGGAAAACGGAAAGAAAATATCCTACTTTGATTTCATATCTTCTCTGAAAAATGCGGATTGTACAGAGGCATTGAAAAGAATTTCTGCACGGATAGATATAGATCAAATTAGGGGACTTATTGAGGAAACACCAACTCTTCTTCCAGTGCAAAAGGAATTTTATATGGTGATGATTTCAGAACGAAAGACAAAGATCCTGGATTATAGCATGGAGCAGATCATGAAATTTGAGAGACAGGAATCCGAGCAAGATGAAGACCTAGGACAACAGTTTTCAGTGTAAGTGAAATGGTTTATAAAGCCAAAATGCAATTGTATATGACAAATTTAAGGTTAGGATACGTTGAGTAGTGAAGGAATAAACTTAAGAAGATATTCAATGAATATGGTGTGTACAAAAATCTTGAATAATGGCTTGAACTAGTGCAATTAAATACAAAGGCCATATTGGATAATGACAAATGACAGGGTAGCTCTACACCATATGTTGGAGGGGAAAACATGACACCGGAGAATCAAATAGAAAAGACATTCATTGACATTTTAACTATGAGAGAAAATCAGTGGACGTATCGTGGTGATATAAAAACGGAAGCTGCTCTTTGGAATAATCTGCGCGGACATATCAACAGGATTAATCTTGCGGCATTAGAAGGTATGTTGCTTACTGACACCGAGTTTGAGCAAATAAAAAATGAGTTTATGCGATTGACTCAAACACCCTTTTTAGCTGCAGTATGGTTAAGAGGGGAAAATGGTATTGCTCAAATCCCTATTGAACGAGAAGATATTTCCAAAGGCAAGATTACGCTTACGCTTTTTAGTAATAAGGATATTGCCGGAGGTATATCCAGTTATGAGGTCGTAAGCCAAATTGTGCCGGTAACGGAAGGCAGAACAACGCGTGGAGATGTTACACTACTTATAAACGGATTGCCCATAATACATATAGAATTAAAAAATGAGGTTGCCAAAGACGGATACTGGCAGGCGTTCAAACAGATTGAACGTTATGCGCAGTCAGGTTTTTTTAATGGCTTGTTTGCTACCGTGCAGATTTTTATAATCAGTAATAAAGTTTCCACAAGATACTTTGCCCGTCCAAGTACAAACAACAAATTTGACTCTGCCAAAAAATTCTTATTTAACTGGCGGGAGCAGGATAATACTCCAGTAGAGGATTTATACGACTTTACGCGTAAGGTCCTCAGCATACCGATGGCTCATGAGCTTATTAGCCGATTTACTATTTTAGTAGATGATAAAAAGAGTCAAAAGTTTATGATGGTGCTGCGTCCATATCAGATACATGCAATAAAGAAAATTATGCAACAGGCCTATAGTCATAAAGGTGGTTTTGTCTGGCATGCCACCGGTTCAGGAAAAACCATAACCAGTTTTGTTGCTACCAAGTTGCTTGCTCAATCAGCAGTTTCTGTTTCTCGGACGGTGATGATTGTTGACCGTAGAGATTTAGACAGCCAGACCAAAGATGAGTTTTCGAAATTTGCTTCTGAATACAATACTGGGCTTTCCACGGGAGATGCCAAAGATAACACGCTTATTGTAGGTATCAATAATCGCCGTGAACTGGTGGATAATTTTTTGAGTAAAAAGAACAGCAATACCATTATTGTTACAACAATCCAGAAGTTGAGTCACGCAATACGTGATTGTGCGGAAGCAGAGATAAACAAGTTTGAAAAACTTAAGGGTGAGCACATTGTGTTTATTGTAGATGAGTGTCATCGCGCGGTTTCTGATAAGGAAATGAAAGCAATCAAGAAGTTTTTTCCAAAATCCAGCTGGATGGGCCTCACTGGTACCCCGATTTTTGAGGAGAATAAAAAACAAGAAAATGGCACTTATGCTCGCACTACATTCGATCAATATGGTGAACTTCTTCATGCCTATACTACTAAAAACGCAATGGACGATAAATCTGTGTTGGATTTTCAGGTAGAGTATCATTCACTTATGAGTGAGGAGGAAGAAACCCGGTTGTATCTAAGTAAACTCAGCAAAAAATATCCGGACGAAAATCCACAGACAAAACTAGCCGCTACCACCGACGCTATAGATAAAGAGGCGCTTTTAGAGACCTCAGACTATGAGAATGATATCTATATCGAAGCCATGCTAAAAAAAATATTCCGTCATCAGTCTATTTTGGAAAAATTCAGGGTCATAGATGGAATCCCAACGATGAGTGCTATTCTTACAACTCATTCCATAGCTCAGGCTAAACGGATATACCATAAACTGCTTGTACTTAAAAAAACAGGAGCACTTATCATGGGTAATCCTCTGGATGAGCGCAGACGACTGAATGATCCTGATTTCCCGCGTGTGGCAATTACCTATTCGGTTGCTGAAAACCAAGAAGGAATGATTGATTCAAACAATGAAATAATTGAAATAATGGAACAGTACAATGCAATGTTTGGTACGAATTATACAGATATAGATTTATTTAATCAAAATATTAATAAACGCCTTGCAAGAAAAGAAGCTCAATATCAGAAAGATGGACAGTGGCTGGATTTTGTAATTGTTGTGGACAGACTCTTGACAGGATTTGACGCACCTACTATTCAAACACTTTATGTGGATAGAGAATTGCGTTATCAAAAATTACTGCAAGCATTTTCACGCACAAATCGGACATATCCTGGCAAAAATATCGGAATGATCGTTACATTTCGCAAACCAAAAACAATGGCGGCGAATGTCAGAGATGCGATAAAATTATTTTCAAACGAGGACAGGGACTGGGAAAATCTTGTGCCCAAGCAGTATGCGGAGGTTAAACAAAGCTTCAAGGTCGCTTACAAAAATTTTGTGGAAGCTCATAAAGAATTGACTAAAGACCCACAAAATATCAAAAAGCAACTCAGCGCCATTAAAACTTTTCAAACTTTGAGCAAGCTTGAAGAAGCCATAAAAAGCTATGAAGAATATGAGGATGAGTTTGATAAGCTATGTAATATCACTCAAACAATTACGGACGAAGTAGGAAATATTGAAAATCTGAAGGCTGAAGTTAAAGAAACACTAGCTGAGCAAAATGTGGGTGATGAGGAAATCAAAGAATTGTTTGAAATAGAATTTTCCTCAGAACAACGAGCATCTTTTGAAGAAAAAATTGACAGTTATTACATAGCTCAACTTCTCAGAGATATACAGAAAGAGGATAATAAACAGAGGTTTGATGAGATAATCCAAAATAAACCCAAAATTGTTAAAGAAGCGTATGACCAAATAATGAACTCACTTTCGAACGAAACGGAGATTGTAGACAAAGTTGCGCTTTATTTCAAGAAACTGATTCGTAAGATTATTGCGGAAACCGCCATTGTTCTTAAGGTTTCAGAGGATGACTTGTTGGTTAGTTTTCATGAATACCGTAACGATAAGGCTGAGGTTCCGTATATCAATGTGATTATTGACAAATCTTCCATAACACGAGAAGAATTTGAACCGCTGTTTCACAAAAAGTTTAGAGAGCGCCGCCGAACGATAGAGGCTTATTGGAAAGCAACTATTGAAGATAAACTACTTCCCCTAAGAGAAGAACTTTCGAATTTGGCCGTTGAATTTAAGAAAGTGGAGGAACCCCAATTATGAGTGAACTTAACAACCAACTATGGGCAAGTGCCGATATATTGCGCGGAAAAATGGATGCCAGTGAATATAAAAATTATTTGCTAGGGCTGATTTTCTATAAATATTTATCGGATCAAGAATTGCGCGCTGTTTATGAAGAAGAACATGGCAAGGTCTCTGAGTATCCGAGCAGACAAGACCAGCTCGCCGGACTTTTGGACTGGTATAAAGAAGATGCAGTGGATGTCAAAGATATAATTTCTAAAAAGTTGGGTTATTTTATTGCTCCCGATTATCTTTTCTATACACTCCGAAAGAAGGCTGACGAATATGAACTTCAAATTTCCGACCTCCAAAATGCATTTATAGAACTCGGGCGGCAGGGCGATCATTTTACGGGATTATTTGATGATATCGACTTAACCTCCACAAAACTGGGAGCGAACGCTCAACAACGGAATGTAACCATCACTGAAGTAATTAAGGTACTTGATGAAATCTCTCTTTTTGGTCACGATGGAGATGTCATAGGAGATGCTTATGAGTATTTGATTGGCCAGTTTGCTGCAGGAGCAGGAAAAAAGGCAGGAGAATTTTACACGCCGCAATCAGTAAGTAAGATTATCTCCGAAATTGTTTCAATAGGGCAGGAAGAAGTTACACCGTTTCATATTTATGACCCGGCAATGGGCTCGGGTTCCCTCATGCTCAATATACGTCAGTTTGTAAAAAATCCGTGGAAGGTACATTATCACGGGCAGGAATTGAATACAACTACTTATAATTTGGCGCGAATGAACTTGATTTTGCACAATGTGGAGCAGTCACAGATGCAGCTTAGAAACGCTGACACGCTTGATGAGGATTGGCCATCTGACGAGCCATACCTTTTTAATGCCGTTGTTATGAATCCTCCGTATTCGGCAAATTGGAGTGCGGATGACAAATTTTTAAGTGATCCTCGCTTTGAGCGATACGGAAAACTGGCACCCAAGTCCAAAGCCGATTTTTCCTTTTTGCTTCATGGATTTTATCATTTAAATGAGAACGGAACAATGGGAATCGTTCTGCCCCATGGTGTATTATTCAGAGGTGCATCAGAAGGCGTGATTAGAAAGACGTTACTCGAAATGGGTGCTATTGATGCAGTTATAGGGCTTCCTGCCAATATTTTTTATGGTACAAGTATTCCTACTACTGTACTTATCTTGAAGAAAAACCGAGGCACACGAGATGTTCTGTTTATAGATGCTTCAAAGGATTTTGAGAAACAAAAGAATCAAAATAGCTTACGTAACGAAGATATACGAAAAATTGTAGATGCTTATAAAAAGCGTGAAAGCATACCCAAATATGCGCATTTGGCGGAGTATGATGAGATTGAACGCAATGAATTTAATCTCAATATTCCACGCTATGTGGATACTTTTGAGGAAGAACCGCAGATTGATATTATTGAGCTCAGCAACGAAATGGTTGATTTAAATTTACAAATAAAACAAAAGGAAACTGAGTTTTTAGGCTTGCTTGATAAACTTGCCATAACGGATGAAACAAGAGAATTAATTGAAGCCACAAAGCTGATTTTTGCGTAGGAGGAACAAAGGATGAGTAACAACATACCTGAAATTAGATTTAAAGGCTT
>NZ_BRYH01000028.1:0-114596 GCF_054772055.1 Lacrimispora brassicae
CCTATTGAGGATATCAACGGCTGGCTCTACCATCGTATACGAATGTGTATATGGAAACAGTGGAAGAAGCCTAAGACGAAGATGAGAAATCTAATAAAACTAGGAGTGTCCAAAGACTTAGCATATGTAACAGCTAATAGCCGAAGAGGTCATTGGTTTGTGACACACACAATGGCGGTAAATATAGCTTTAACAAAAGAAAGACTGACATGCAGTGGCTTCTATGATTTAGCCAATGCATATCAGTCAGTGCACGTCAACTATTGAAAGCGCCGTGTACCGAACGGTACGCACGGTGCTGTGAGAGGACGGCGGTTAGTCACCGCCTCCTACTCGATTATTTTCTATAGAATCAATTGCTTTGCTTAAATTTTTCAGCCGCCCCATTTTTCACCTCATTGTAAAAATCATACAGCAAAAAGTAAATTCATTCCTCGTTTATGATGTTCTCATTTATAAATTCATATGGGTCATTCCAGGCAATGTTATGGGAGAGGGGCCGTGGCGGTTCAATGCAGCAATTATTTTGTCTCATATGTTTAAAAAAAACAGAATATTGCGTTACATATTGACACTATAGCAAAAAAAGAATACAATCAATTTAATTATGAATTTGATTCGTATATATAAACTTTTGGAGGTATAAAATGAATCGAACCGTAGAACGCACATTTATGATTTTACAGTTGATCGCAGGGAGGAAAAGGGGGATAACCTTACAGGAGATTACCAATGAAATGGGGATGGCTAAGAGCAGTGTCTTTGTCATCGTTCAGTCATTATTGGAGCTGAACTATATTACAACACTTCGGGATAATGATAAAAAATATTGTTTGGGGATAGAGACTTTTTCCCTGGGTATGAAATATGTGGATGATATGAGTCTTATAAATGAATGTACCGTAAACCTGCAGCCCATAGCTGAAAAATATAACAAAACAGCTTTTGTGGCAGTTTTAAATGGAACCAAGATCGTCTACGTGCATAAATACGTGGCACAGAACGCCAGGTTAGCTTCATGCGCTATCGGAACCAGAAAAGATGCCTATGCAACATCTCTTGGAAAAGCAATTCTTGCATTTTTGCCCAAAGAGGAACAGAGCGCAATTTTAGATAAGATTGATTTTAAACCATTAACAGACTACACCATTACCTCCAAAGAACAACTGCTGGAAGAACTGAGAAAAACAAAAGAGCGGGGATATTCTTTGGACCAGAGAGAATTGGAGGACATAACCAGTTGCTGTGGAGCTCCTATTTTTGACTATACGGGAAGAGTGATAGCGGCTGTTTCTTTATCGGATATCTACAATGAAACCATTGACGATGAGCAGGTTGCTCAGGAACTGAAAGAAGTAGGGATGCACATATCAAAAAATTTAGGATATCATCTCAATCCGTGATGACTTCATTCTTTTATAAACCATCAAATATTTGGTGGTTGTGAGACCTCTGTTCCCCGGACAATATTTCCTATGCGAGAAAAGTTCCTTTTGTTTATGATGATGAAGTACAATACAAAAGGCATTCTCGCATTTTTTAATTGTATGGTTTGTAACTAATGCACTTCTATGATATGGAATATCAATATAAAGTGCACATTTATATTGACAAAAAATGAAATGAAATGTATAATATGCTCATGTTAGAAACTTAGTTCTTATATATGAACTTATTGAATTTTAAGATCTCCCTTAAAGAGATCTCATTTATTAAACAATGTTGTGAACGGAGTTCTTAATTATGAACAAAGCAAAAGGGGTTTTTTCTTTCCGGTATCTGGATCTGTTGTTTTTTTCCATACTTGCCGCTGTTTCAGAAATTATGAGTTATAAGATGCTGGAATTTTGGAACAGCAGCTTCTATTTCAGTTTTTCCATGGCCCTCTGTCTGATATCCATGATTCGCTGGGGAGCGGCCGGAGTGGTAGTATCCATGATCGGAGGAATTCCCGGTATCCTGTTTTCTCCTATGCCGCTTTGGTCCGGAATTTTATTTTATATCTTGTCAAATGCATTTATAGGAATTCCCATGCTGGCTTATGGGGAAAGAAACAGGGACAGCATTGCAGACGGGCATGTGTTTTTGCTCCTTTATATCCTTCTTTCTCACTGCAGTCTGTCTGCAGGAAAGGGGCTTGTCATATTTTTATTAACCGGAGAAACAACAGGAGTTAAGGATTATTTTGGGGCAACATTTTTTGCCTTAATGATCAATATCATTGTGTGCTGTGTGCTGCAAATGCGGAAAGGGCTTATTTGTGATATGAGATATTATTTTGCTGAGATGGAAGGAGAAGGGAATGGAAACGGAAGAGATTAAAATGAGGGAGCCCCAGATAAAAAAAATATGGAAGGCGGTGAGAAAGGATTGGCGTTTATATGTGCTTCTGCTTCCCCTGGTGATCTGGTTTGCATTGTGGGCTTATAAGCCAATGGGAGGACTTCTCATAGCTTTTAAGCGGTTTGACCCTCAGTTTGGGGTCTGGGGAAGTGAATTTAAAGGAATTGACAATTTTATTAACCTTGTTGCCGGAGTCAATCGGGTTGAGTTTTGGCAGGCATTCAGAAATACATTTATTATCAGTGCCTATAGTCTTATATTTGGATTCCCTGTACCCATTATACTGGCTTTATTGTTTGCTGAAATTGGAAATGATACGTTCAGAAAACTGACGCAGACCGCAACCTATCTGCCCCATTTCCTTTCAGAGGTTACGATCACAGGCATTGCGCTTATGCTGGTATACAGCGGTGTCCGCTCCACCGGAATTATCGCCTCACTGTTCCAGCATATGGGGCTGATTGAGCCGGGAGTGTCGATCATGCAGAAATCCAATTATTTCAGGCCCCTTTATATTATGGTAGGGATCTGGAAAGAAAGCGGATATAATTCCATTGTTTATTTTGCAGCTATTATGGGGATTTCCCCTTCTCTGTATGAGGCCTTAAAAGTAGATGGCGGCAATAAATTTCAGGAAATCCGCTTTATCACATTTCCTGGTATGGCTCCAACTTTGATCATCATGATCATTATGAGGATAGGAAGTATGCTGACCATTGGTTATGAAAGGGTTTTGCTTTTGTACAATGCCAATATTTATGTCACAGCAGATGTGCTCTCCACCTTTGAACAAAGAATCGGTATTCTGTCAGGAAATTACGGAATTGGAGCCGCAGTCAGCCTGTTCAATTCACTGATCGCGTTTGCACTGGTGATCGGTGCCAATACGATCAGCAGAAATATATCAGAGACATCCCTGTGGTAGATTAGGAAAGGCGGAAACGATGGAGCGCTTAAACAGAAGTGAAAAGATATTTAAGGTATTTTCCTATACGATGATCATCATCTTTGCATTGCTTGCCCTGTATCCGGTTTTGTACGCATTCAGCGTATCGATCAGTGGAAAGGTAGCGTATGAAAGCGGCCAGATTGTACTCCTGCCAAAGGAAGTGACATTTCAGGCCTATGATATGGTGCTGCATAATAAAGGCTTTTGGATTGCATATACCAATACCCTGTTCTATACCGTACTTGGTACTGCCTGGAGTATGGCGATTTCCATTACAGGGGCTTATGCACTGCAGAAAAATAAACTGATGTTCAGAAGGCAATGGAACTTTTTACTGGTATTTACCATGTGGTTCAGTGCCGGAATGATTCCCCTTTATTTAAATTATAAGACCATGCATGTGGATAACCGGTGGGGAATGATTATTGCCTTCGGTATCCAGGCATATAACATCATTCTTCTCAGGAATTATTTCGGCAGTATTCCCAAAGAGATAGAAGAAGCGGCAATTATGGATGGAGCCAATGAGTTTCAGATGCTTGGAAAGGTTTACATACCCATGTCCACTGCCAGCATTGCAACAGTAACTTTGTTTTATGCCATTTCAAGATGGAATGGTTATTACTGGTCAAGGATGCTGCTGGCAAACCCTTATGAGCAGCCGCTGCAGGTGTATTTGCGGCAGTTGATTGAAAATTATCAGAAATTATATGATGAATCTCCGGTTAATCTTGCCTATTCCGCAGACAGTCTGGCTTATGCCATTATTATATGCTCCATCATTCCAGTGTTAGTTATTTACCCGTATATTCAGAAGTACTTTGCAAAAGGTGTGAATATGGGGGGAGTAAAAGGATAAATGATTTATTCGCCATAAAGGCAGAAGGAGGATTTTTATGAGAAACAAAGTAGCAGGGGGTATTCTGTGTGCTGTTATGCTTGCATCGGCGCTGACCGGATGCGGTTCTTCCGTTGTGGATCAGGCATCAACCTTAGCGGCAGCAGAAACAGAACAGGAAACCAGTGAGGAAGCCGGCGATAAAACCGATTTAACGGAGGCGGTTCAATTAAAGTTTAATATTGCCAATGGAAATAAGTCTAGAACCATGACTTACAATCAGGAGTCTCCATTGACTCTGCCGGATGGCACCATTGTAACGGCCGGCATGTTAAAACCAATGTGGTCCTATATGGAAAAGGAATTAAACAGCAAGTTTTCCGATGTGACGGTACAGGATGTAAAGGCAACTGATATGATCCAGACGGAATCCACATCGAATTTTTCCGGAGCCAATATTTATGGAGGCGAATCCATTGCAGAACGCCTTATGTTTTATGGAACCGAAGGGAAATTTGTGAACTTAAGTGAAATGATGAAAACCGGCTATATGCCTAATTTTAAAGAATATTTATCAAAAAATCCTGATGTTATGTCTGCGATTACTGCTTACGACGGAAATATTTATCATGTACCTTATATTGCTGAACTGAACCAGATCGCAAGGACCTTTGTTATCCGGGAATCCTGGGTCACCGGGCTTTTGGATGGAGAAGGCGCCGCCTATGATAAGAATTCCTATGATGTGCATTATAAAGGCTTTTATGTGGAAAACAACCGCAGAACAGGAGAAAACGGTGGAACAGTTACTCCCAAAGAAGGAATCGACATTGTAAAAAAGACGGACCAGGATATTATTGAAATTCAGAACGCCCTGGAAGTGAAAAATGGTGAAACCTTAACCAATGCGTTAATTCAGTACATTAAGGATAATTATGATTACAGCAGCCCGTCAGAATTGTTCCTGGGGGAAAAGGCTGCCTATGACATTGATGAGATGATTGCCCTGATGCGCTGTATTAAAGCAAATCCCACTTTGCTGACCAATGGAAAAGCGGATGTGGTATGGCCGCTTTTTGTGAGACAGTCCAACTACCGTGAGGATTTGCTCCGGTTATCTACATATTTTGACGGTGTAAAAGTCCATGGAGCAGACTCCTATTCTGCAAGGTGGTATATTGATGAGAATGGACGTATCCAGTATACCTATTCAAAGGAAGGGGTTTACAATGTCTTACAGTATTTATCCATGATGGAAGCGGAAGGACTGATCTATTCCGACGCTTATGACCGGACTGAAAAGACCAATTATCGTTCTACCTTGTGGGGGACTGATGAGGGAGAAGCACCGTCCTTTGGATTTATGACCTATGACTGGATTGCTTCCTCTACATCTGATTCCTTAAATCCTGATACGGTTGTGATTCTGCCTCCGGTTGCCAAGGTAAATGGTGCATGGCAGTATTATCTGGATAACGGAAGAGCCATTAAGCCGGACGGCTGGTCAATTTCCGTAGCAGGCTCAACGGAAGACCAGATCCACAGGGCATGTGCGGTTATGGATTATCTTTTTACAGAAGAAGGAAGCATATTGCAGAATTATGGATTGCCTATGAATCTGGAGGAAGGAAAAGATTATACAGGACCGGATGGATTAAAATATCCCTTATTCACCAACTGGGTATATGAAACTTCAGGCCAAGTGGCAAAAGGAGATTTGTCTACGTTCTTAAGAGACTGGATGGGTTGTCTGATACCCATCGGATACCAGAAAGAAATCGGATTTGAGTATCAGTATACTTCTGAACGGGGATTTGAAGGCTGGGCTCTTCTGCAAAATTCAACAACCAACTTTGCTACTTATGCCGGAAACGGAATGAGCGGGGATAATCCAAATTATTATAAGATGGTACCGCCGGTCTTCTCCCTGACTTCCAGGCAGAAAGAAACCATTTCAGATACAACCTCCCTTGATACAGAGGATATTGTAGAATATATGTTTAATATCGTCCGTTATCAGGCAAAGGGCAATGCGCCTCAGGGAGCGGTAGTAGCAAAAAGCTACGAAGAGTATACGGCAGAATTTAAGAAGCGGGGACTTGATATTTATGAAGAAACTTATCAGGCGGCCTATGATGTTATGACATTAGAAAAACAGTAGTTAAACCGGGGGAGGGGGCTTTCCCCTCCCTTATAAAAAGGTGGGAGCTGATGATGCAGAAGTGTTTAAAAACTCAAAGATTAGCAGCAGGATTATATACCGGGATCGTAATCATTGTGTTCCTCTATACTCTTTGTTTCATGACAGAGTATAAAGACTTGTTCGGATTGAAATTAAAGCAGAATGATCAGATTTCCTTTTTCCACGATTACATCCTGCAGATATTTAATAAACAGATTTTTACATTTGCGGTTTTTGGAGTTCTGGTAATTTTGCTTTCCTTTCTGTTGGAGCTTTTCGGTAAAATACCGGATAAATTTGCTTTGATCATAATGGAACTGTCACTGCTCCTCTGCTGTGCATGTTCCGCCTATGCCTTGTTTAACCTTCAGGCCATAGAAAGCTATTATGCCGGCCTGGATTTCCAGTATTTGCGGTTAGAGAGCGCAGGTGATTATAAGCCTCATTTTACCACGTTCCGAATTGGATTGGGAATCTACATTTCCTATATTCTCTGCTGTGCTTATTATATTGCTGCCATTGGCAGAAGCCATTTTAAGTTCCAGAAGAATCAGAAGAAGGGGAGCACAAGGAATGGATAATCGGTTGCTTGAAAAAGAAAAAAAGGCATACGTGTCATTATATAAAAAGGATGTGCTGCCATATTCACTGATCCTGTGTGCCATATTGGCTGAGCTCATCTATGATATTATGGTTCTGGATGTTATGCCGGTGAGTTACTTAATGGGAGTTACGGTAATGATTAATATTGTGATATTGTTTGTACTTTTTACCTGTGCCGTGAAGGTCAATACCTATCATAAAAAGTGGGCGGTCATTGCTGTTTTTCTTGGTATTTACATGCTGGTCAGAATGTCTGTGCTGGTCCCCCTGGTGCTGAAGCCATATGCCAGACACATGGAAATCGGGGCTGCAAATATTTTTGGAGGAGTCATACTTCTGGCAGCCGGCTTCATCAGCTTGAAGCATACCAACAGAAGACAAAGGCTTCAGGAACAGTTAAAGCAGTCAGATGCCAGCTAGGACGAGGTGAAAGGTATGGGAAAACTCCGGTTTAAAAACATAAGTAAAGCATATGCAAATGGATTTTGCGCGGTCAATGACTTCAATTTAGAGATTGAGGATGGAGAATTCATTGTCCTTGTAGGGCCGTCTGGCTGCGGAAAGTCAACGATCCTGCGCATGATTGCGGGGCTGGAAAAAATATCCGGCGGAGATCTGATTTTGGATGATAAGGTCATTAATAAATGTCCGCCGGTAGAACGGGATATTGCGGTGGTGTTCCAGGACTATGCGCTGTACGGCAATATGACGGTTTATGACAACGTGGGGATGAGTATGCGTGTCAGACATGAAAAAGACACGGTTATTTATGACAAAGTGAAAGAAGCTTCCGGAATTTTAGGAATTGGAAGCCTGTTAAAACGTTTGCCGGGACAGTTATCCGGAGGACAGAAGCAGAGAGTGGCTCTGGCCAGATCGGTAGTAAGAAAGCCAAAGGTATTTCTCATGGATGAGCCGCTGTCAAACCTGGATGCAAAGCTGAGAACAAGTACAAGGGCTGAGATTGTAAAGCTCCAGAGGGAATTAAAGGTCACCACCATTTATGTAACTCATGACCAGACAGAGGCCATGACAATGGCAGACCGTATGGTGGTTTTAAAAGACGGGATTATCCAGCAGGCAGGAACCCCAAATGAAATTTATTATGAGCCCTGCAATTTATTTGTAGCAGGTTTTATTGGAGCGCCTCAGATGAATTTCATTGAAGGAAGGGTTGAGGACAGCCGGTTTGTGTTTGGTTCCCATACACTTTTTTTGCCCAAAAAAATTGCGGATCCCTTAAAAAAGTATTCCGGCAGAGAGCTTATATTGGGGATCAGGCCGGAGCAGTTCTCGATTTCCAATGGGGAAGGTAAAAATACGGTTGCAGGAGAACTGGAGAACAAAGAATTTTTAGGCAATTGTTATATTTTATATGTAAAGATCGGAGAATCGGTCCTGACATGCCAGATCGAAAGCATGGAGGACACATTTGACAAGCAGATCAATATCCACTTTGGAATGGAACATATCTATTTTTTTGATAAGGAGACAACAGAATTAGTGATGCATGCAAAGGCGGGGGAGAATGATGAGTAAACAGTTAACCAGTATAGCGAAAGCGATTATTATGATTTCTTCTATGGTGCATCTGATTTTTACCAATATTCATGTAAAGGCCCTGCTTCTTCTGGAACATGAGATGTGCGGTTTTGTGATGTTCCTGTTTGTTCTCATGGGGCTGGTTGCCCTGTTTGAGTCAACCCGTATAAAGAATAGAGAAATAGCAGAACGGATTTTTACGGCATTGATCTGTTTTGTAACATCAGGATTAGGATTATATCTGGTCACTATTTACCGGAATGCAATTTCTGTGCAGCGCTCTCTTGATGTGAGTGTGGTAAATCGTGGGGTAATTTTCAGTATGGCAATCGTTTTGGCTTATGTAATTTCCGGTATTCTGCTGATTGCTGATTTAGTAAAGAACAGGTGATGGGATCATGACGGGCATAGAGAAAAAATATGGAAAAAAGAAGATTTCAGACAATGTGAAAGCAGGAGTACTCAGGTGGTGGATTGCAGGTATGTGCTATTTTTTTATTGGATTTGGCACACAGTCCGGCGTCTTTGCCGATCCCCTGGATATGATTTTTTTCCTTGGACTGGGATTGGGACTTGCAACATTGTTTCTTTATAATCCGGTTGTTTACCGGATGTTTGATATTGTAAGACAAGGGAAAATTTACAATCAATCCTATTTTGAGCGAAGCGGCTGGCAAAATGCCGTTTTAAAACTGGCTGAGATCTTAAAAAATCTGATCCTTGTGTTTTTGATTTATATGACGTATCAAAGCGTAAACCTGCTGTTGGAGAGACTGTTTCACCTTCCGGAAGGCACGGTCACCATCCCGGGAGAACCCATTGGTTTTGCTGTGATCTACATCATCTATTATTCCCTGCTGACCGGGTTGATGGATACAGTGGCCGAAATGAGGAAAAAAGAGGAGAAATAGAAGCATGAGCAAGCTGGTATTTATTGGTGACTTAAGGCCTTACAAAGAACAAATCAAAGGCGTGAGAGAAAAGCAGTATCAAAGGCTGCTTTTGCAGGCTGACCGGTATGAGGCATATCAATTGCCTGCACAGCATCCAAAAGAGAGCACCACTTATATGGGGATTGCAATCATGAATCTTGCCCTTGCATACTGCCTCAGTGAAGAGGAGAAGTACCTGGCCGAAGCAAAGAGGTTCATTGGGGCGGTTTTATCCTATGAGCAATGGGGCAACGCCCATTTGGTAAATGTGGATTTATCTGCTTCCTGGATCTTATTTGGGCTGTCCTTGGGATATGACTGGCTGAAGCCGTTTTTAAGGGAAGAAGAAAAAGAGAAAATCCTGGCCAAGATCAAACATCACGCAGATATTATGTACCAGTATAAATTGGATACTTATGGGCATGGCTGGTCCACCAGTTATTATCAGAATCACAACTGGATCAATATGACAGGTCTTGCAGCGGCGGGATATGTGCTTTCAGAGACTTGTGACAAGGCCCTCCAATATACAGAGGAAGCGAAAAAGAATTTTTCCAGAGTATTTTCTCTCCTTGCAGATGACGGATCAAATTATGAAGGCGTTCCCTACTGGAGATATGGGGGAATGTGGCTGTTTGTATATGCCCATCTCCTTAAAATACAGGAAGGCACGGATTATTTTCAAACAAGCAATTATTTAAAGCATACCTTTTATTACCGGTTATATCAATCCTGCGGTAATTTTGAGCAGCAGATGAATTTCGGAGACAGTCATGACCGCCACAGCGGACATGCCCCCTGTGTCTATTATAAAGTGGCTGCCGAGTATGGGGATGGCTTTGCTCAAACCTATGCCAATCTGGTTCTTGATGAATTCCTCATGGCAGAAGCCCAAAAGAGTAAAATCAAACCGGGTATTTTGCCGGAGGCTGTATTTGAATTTCTATGGTATGATCCAAATGTGTTAGGGAAGCCCCTTTCCCTTCTGCCGAGAGTAAGGTTTTTTGAAGATTTGGGTTTGGTGTCAATGAGAGAAGACTGGAGCAGAAGCAGCAAGGTCCTGACCATGAAATGCGGCTGCCCTGGTGGCAGAAAGCAATGGATGAATGGCTGGGACTTATACCGGAAGGAAGGTGTGGAATGTCTTTCCCTTTCCCACCATCATCCGGATAATCTTTCTTATATTTTTGCAAGGGGAAGTGAATATTTGACCTGCGAAGACGGATATAACCGGAACCTTATGCCGGATAACCACAATGTAATTCTGGTAGACGGTCAATACACAGATGCAGTCAATGTAAATGACATATATATGAGCAGTGCCAGAAAAAGGCTTGATAAAGATCCGTTTTATCCCATTGAGAAAAAATATGGGGGAGAAGTGGTTTATTTTGAGCTTGATGATTCCATGGTTATTTACAAAGGCGAAACCTCCGGGATATACCCGGAAGAACTTGGCATGAAAGAAGTAAGCCGGCTGTTATTTACCGACCAGTTGTTCTTTTTTCTTTTCGTTGATGTGTGTGTGTCTGATAAGGACCATACCTACCGCATTATTTCCAATACAGATATGCCGGCACAAAAGCAGAACGATCATACCTATTATTATCCCATGGAAACCGGAGGTATGACATATACAGTTCTTTCTGATCAAGGGATCTGCTGGGATCAGTACACCCAGGAAATTGTCAGTGTGATGACAACCCAGGAGCCGGATAAGCTTTGCAGATCTTTCATCAATACTCTGTCATTTCAATCAGCTTCTCCCACGAAAAAGCAGACGTTTATAGAATGCTTTACTTTTGATGGAATGAATACGGAAATTTCGTTTGAAGGCAAGGAGCTTCACGTCAGACATGGAGAAAAAGACTATAGATTGATTTTTGGAGATGAAATGGCCGTAGGTAAGATAGAAGTCTGCAGCAAAAACGGAGAAAGAAAAAGTTACCGGATTTTGCAAAACAGGGAAAAAAGTGAGGAAAGGGAATGAAGTATGTAAATGACAGGTTTTATGAACTGATCAATGGAGAGGGCAGAAACCGGGAGCTGATACAGGAAATGAAAAGGGATGTAGATGAGTTTCTTCCTTATTTTTCTGATTCTCCGGACCGGTTAAGCCGGTGGGGGCATTATTATTTCTGTGACGATGACGGAGGAAGGCTGATCTTTGATTTAAACTCCCCTGACAGGCACCGGTGCGAAGTGTGCCAAAAGGTGTTTGAGAGTGAGATTTTGGATGGCGTGTGGGTTTATTTTTACCGGAACAAAGCGGTGATCATGGCGCTGGTATCTGCATTCATTTATAAAGCTACAAAGGAAAAGAAGTATTTTGATTATTCCGTATCAGTGATGAAATTTTACGCCAGCCATTATAAGGAATTTCTGCTGCATAACAAAGAAAACCTCACCGGAAATTCCTATGACACAATGCCCTGGGGATGCGGGAGAATGATGCCTCAGGGGCTGAATGAATCCATTGTTGCCATACGTTTTGTCCAGACCATTGAGATTATAAGAGATGAATTAAGTCCGGAATTTCTGGATCTGGTGTATCACAATATGTTTCGGGAAATGTATTTATTGCTGGCGCCTCAGGCCACAAGGATCCACAATATAAGCTGCTGGAATTTATCCGCCATCGGTATTATGGGGCTGGCATTCCAGGATCAGGAGATGATTGATTTTGCATTCACCAGTGAGTTTAATATCAGAAAACAACTGGAAACGGGAGTGACGAAAGACTTTTTCTGGTATGAGGGATCCATCCATTATAATTTCTTTTTATTGGAAGGCATTACTTATCTGTTTTTGTTCAGTAAGATTTATGGCTATGATTTTGGAAAAGCAGGGACTGAAATTTTTCAGAATATGTTTGTACAGGCATATAATTATGCATTTGACAATCACTTCCTTCCCAATCCCAACGATGGCTGGCCCAATTTGAATTTGCGCACATTCAGCTATATCTACCATACGGCGGCCAGGGCCATGGGCGAAGACAGTGTAATCGGCAATCTTGTGAAGAACATTGAAGCGTCTGATTCGGTTCGTACGGTCCTGCCTTTGTCAGAGCCGTATTATTGCAGCAACACCGTATGCCTGGAACAGATGCTGTTTAACATTGACTTTGATTATCAGACATTCACCCCGGTAAAACGGCAGTCAAACAACTTTCCTAAATCAAATTATGTGATTTTGAGAAATGCCAAATGGAATGGGTTTATGAAATATGGATTGAATGGAAAATCCCATGCCCACCCGGACATCATGAATGTGGAACTGATGTATGGAAATCACAGAATATCCCGGGATCTGTCAAATGCAGGATACCGGGCCCGCCTGTGCAACGAATGGCATAGGAAAACCCTGTCTCACAATACCGTCTGCTGGAATGGAATGGACATTACCTCTGTAAGTCCGGGAGAATGCCTGTATTATGAGGAAAATAAGGTGACTGCAGCGGCCAGAAATGTCTATGAAGGGATTAACTATATCAGGACAATTCAAATCACGGAGGATTCCTTTTTTGATGATTTTTGGGTAGAAAGCGGAACGGAAGGAATTTTTGATTATGTGTTCCATTTAGAATCCGCTCTTTGCCTGGAATACGATCTGGAACTGGAAGATGGAACCCTGGGGTTTGAGAAAAATGGTTATCAGCATATCCTTGAAACCAAAAGAGTAAAAACAAAAGAAAACCATGTTGTTCTCCATGCCGGAGTGGAAGATATAAGGTGGAGCATATGGATTGATCTGTCTGAGAATCACCAGTTATACCTGTTAAAAACATTGGATAATCCGGTCAATCAAACGAGAAATACGATTTTACTTAGGAACACAGGAACCTCTCCCCATTATCATTTAAAAATAATGCTGGAGACAAAACAATAATGAAAGCTGAGAAAAGGAGATTAAAAATGAGAGCAGTAATCACAGGAGGAACAAGTGGAATTGGCTTAAGTGCTGCCATAGAGTTAGGGAAGGCCGGTTATGATATTATCGTCACGGGAATTAATCGTGAGGATGGGGAAACGGCATTAAAAACGTTAAAAGACAATGGAATAAACAGCGAATTCATTTATGCGGATTCTATGAAAGAGGAAGACATGAATCTTTGCTTTGAAAAAATCTCCCAAACCTATGATTCTTTGGATGTGTTAGTGAACAACGTGGGAGGTCTTGGGGGAAGACAGCGTTTTGAAGAGATGGATACTTCCTTTATGAGAAGGGTAATGGCACTAAACTTTGACAGCGCATTTTTTGCAAGCCGTGCAGCCATTCCCCTGCTGAAAAAGGGAAATCAACCCTCCATCATTAACTATAGTACCATTGCAGTTACCTCCGGCGGAGGTCCGGGTGCGGGGATCTATGCGGCAAGTAAGGCGGCCATTGAAGGGCTGACACGGGCGCTGGCAAAAGATCTTGCGGAATATGGAATCCGTGTAAATGCCGTATCGCCAGGCACCATTGACACGGCATTTCACTCCGCTACAAAGCGTGAAATCCTGGAGTCCTGGAAAGAAGGGATTCTTATGAAGCGGCTTGGAGAACCATCGGAGGTAGCGTCAGTGATCGGATTCCTGGTTTCTGAAAAAGCTTCCTTTATTACCGGAGAGATTATTCAGATCAATGGCGGTCAGGTGTTTATCTGATGATATAGAAAGGGAGTGTTGAGATGGTTTTAAAATATGAAGATATAATTCCTACGAATCCGGAGCCGGGAATCACCAGGCGGATTCTTGCAAGAGGCGGCAGCCTGATGGGAGTAGAGGCCTCTTTTAAAAAAGGGGCGGCCGGGAAGGTTCATAAGCATCCTCATGAGCAGGTCAGCTATATTGTATCCGGCTCTTTCGAGTATGAAGCCAACGGTGTAACCTATATGCTGAAGGCCGGTGACAGCTATTATGTAGAACCGGATGTGCTGCATGGTGCAGTTGCATTGGAAGATTCAGTGATCCTGGATATATTTACGCCACAGCGGGAAGACTTTATTGCAGATGTAAAAGAAGATGAGGAAGTGTAGCAGACGTTACAAGGGAAAATTCAGTTATAAAATTTCATACAGGAATGATAGGCTGCCAAAATGCTAAATTGGCAGCCTGCCATTATTGTACCGGTGAATTCCCTCTTTCATTTTGCTTATAAAACATGATTTGAGTCTCAATCCTGAATGCCTTTTTCTGCAAAACCATTATATTCAAAATTCATATTAAATCAGGATCACTTGTAAAATTCCGTCATCTTCCTTATGATAGTAGACAGGGTACTATTAATTTATTTGGAAAGAGAAAGGTTCTATTATGTTTACAAAACAAAATCTGAAGCAGTATTTGAAAGAAATGGGAATTATGCCTCATGAAACTTTGCTCCTCCACTCATCCATGAAGGCAATCGGAGAGGTTGAAGGTGGGGCGGATACAGTACTTGATGCTTTTATGGAATATATGTCTGACGGCCTGCTTATACTGCCCACTCATACATGGGCCGCCATGTCAGAATACCACAATGTATATGATCCGCGAATAGAACCGGCTTGCGTAGGAATTTTACCCAATCTTTTTATGAAACGGAAAGGAGTACTTCGTTCCCTTCATCCAACCCATAGTGTAGCTGTGTACGGAAAGGATGGTAAAGCATTTATTGAGGGAGAGGAAAATCGAACAACACCCTGCCCGCCAGGTGGCTGCTATGATCGTTTAAAAGAAAGAAATGGTAAAATCCTGCTTCTTGGGGTTGGGCATGAGCGAAATACTTTTATCCACTGCGTGGAAGAACATTTAGATGTACCGGAGCGCCTGACCAAAGAACCCACTTATTTTAAGATAGTCATGCCAGGCAATCAGATTAAGCCCTCCTTCATGCACTGTCATGAAAATCCTGTTACGGATCATATTTCAGAGAATTACAAAAAACTGGAACAGGCTTTTTACGACAGAAATGCAGCGGTTAAGGCATCATTTGGCGATGCCACCTGCATTCTGTGCGATGCTAATGGAGTATATGAAGTGACAAAGGATGTGTTGTCCCACCAGATTAATTGTATCATAGAATTGGAAACAATTCCTAAGGAGTGGTGGCTGAAAGAATAAGTTAATTTTTTTATGCAGCAGGATTGCCTTAAAGTGAAATGGGGCCAGAGTGTTTTATCTCCAATCAGAACGGTACCTGGAAATGTTCCAGAACTTAAAGCGGATACTTCCCATGTGTAACCTGGCTTCTTTGTATGGCAATGCGAAGGAATTTATAAGAATTGCTATTTATAAAGATGGGGTTCCGGTCCGTACTTCCCATTATGTGCCGGACTGGTTACAACGGATACAATAGAATTTGCTCTTGCAGTGTAAAACGGCAGGAGCTTTTTTTGAATGGAAAATGACTAGCTGGTATAAGGGTTTAAACAGTTTGTGGGATAGAAATTTTCTGTTGTATGGGGAGTGGTACAATATGGAACAATTCTATTAGCCTTTTGATTGTTGCAGTGGCTTAGTAGAAATAGTTAAAAAATATTGACACCATATATGACACCAATGTATAATGTGATAATAAGAGAGGATTAGAGAATGTCACAATGGGATAAATTAATAAGTAAAATATACTCTTTGTCGAAAGACCTACGATTTAATGAATTGCGCCGTGTCTTGGAATACTATGGATACGAGATGAAGTCTCCTAAAGGGGGAAGTAGTCATTATACATTTCGAAAATCAGGCTGTATGCCAATAACCATACCAAAGCATGAGCCGATTAAAAAGGTATATGTGCAAATGGTGAGAGAGATTGTAGAAAGTGAGGCGCCGAACAATGAGAACGATTGATGAATATATGGATTTACCTTATAGAATGGAAATTGTAGAAGACCATGACGAGGGAGGATATGTTGTAGCCTTTCCAGACTTAAAGGGCTGTATAACTTGTGCAGAGACCATTGAAAAGGCTATTGACAATGCAAAGGATGCGAAAAGGGCTTGGTTGGAAGCAATGCTTGAAGATGGTAATGAGATACCAGAGCCAGATGATTTGGATAAATATTCAGGACAGTTTAAATTGAGAATACCTAAGTCATTACACCGCCAGTTAGCGGAACATTCAAAGAGAGAAGGAATCAGTATGAACCAGTATTGTTTGTATCTTCTTGCCCAGAATGATAGGGTGCGGAACTGACCCCGATATTGATGATATTATAAACAACAGTTGAAAGTATTATCTTAGTTTAGTGAAATGCAGGAGTTAGTGTTGGTTATATCATCACTAACTCCGCCTTACATTATATTCAGCGTATAGTTATCTTGTTCGTTGACAGCCTCTTAAAAATGCTTTATCCGGTAACAATGCATATAACCAAGAAATACTCCACATCAAAATTGCACCAGATATATTCTCTTGATTCTGTATTTTTCTTACTTCGTCCCGCCTTTACATATCGTTCTCTTTTTCTTTATATCCGTAAAGAACCACTTTTGCAGAATAGTCTTGTCCGCTTAAAAGCTGTAGCATACTGCGGTGTTGGAGGTCAGTAAATTCCAACTCATAACTTTGTTTTTGTACCCGGAATTCTCGTATATAAGGAGGGTCCATAATAATAAAGCACCCTTTTTCATTTAAGTGGCTTATCAGGAACTTCCGGTAGTAATAATTAGACAATTCAATAGACCGATACAGTAAATGGGTCTTCTTAAGTGGGGCAACATGGGAAGTAAGGAAGCCTTTTTAAATAAGCTACGGACTTTCTTCATACCGATACAAATTATATGTATTTTTACATAGTAAGTAACCTGAACTTTTCTATGTATAGAGACTAAGAAAAAAATTGGGATATAGGGGGAGAGGTGTTAAATAAACCTAAGTAATCTAAGAGAATAAGTAGATAGCTTAATGAATGGGGCAATGAGACAATGGTAGGAAGAGGGGGCATTCTTAGCGATTAAAAGCTGTGAGATGGAGACACTATATCCTCTGATGCCGGGTGCTTTAGTTGAATAACCGGGAGTTTTCTACTATAATGAAAAGAAAAGGCAAATTAATGAAGCCAGGCCATTGACGGCAGATGGGGTGACGGATCGTGAGTGCTATATTTGCTGGGATTTTTCCTGTGTATGGAACTTGTTAATGCAGTGTTTAGACGCATAAAGCCGGGCTGATGGTTTTGGGATTTTGCTTACTGCTGCGGGTGCGTAATCATTGCCGTGGAAAAGGCAGGGCAAATATAAATCAATCACATACTTATAAACGAAAGGTGCAGGAAACAATACAATGAAAACATTAGGAACAAAGCGCATTGATGTCAAAAAGCATAACAGGGGTCAGATACTTAAACTCATAGCCACAGGCACCTGCAACAATCGGGTGGAACTGGTGGCTCATATGGGGATGACAAAAATGGCTATCTCCAATATGGTGACAGAGCTGTCGGACAAGGGGCTTTTGCGGGAGGGCGGCGTGGATCCGATTGACGGGGTGGGCAGGAACCCTATTAGTTTAAGAATTCCGGGAAACGCTCCCAAAACCATCGGTATCCTGGTCCTGAGGGACCGGTGCGAGGCCGTGCTCTGTGATTTTTATCTGAATGTACTGCATAGGAAGACCGTTAAACTGGACCAGCCGGAAAAAAAGAAACTGATTGCCATTATTTACAGTCTGGTGGAAGCCATGCTTGCATATGAGAAAAATATACTGGGTATCGGCATTTCCAGCATTGGCCCCATTGATTTTGACCGGGGACTAATACTGAATCCTCCTTATTTTTTTGGCATTCACGATATACCCGTTGCAGGCCTTCTGGAAGACCGGTATTCCCTGCCTGTTTTCATGGATCATGACAATCAGAGCGCGGCTCTTGCGGAGCTGCTCTACGGAAATGGAAAAAACCGGGACAGCTTTATGCTTCTTGGAATGGCAAGAGGCGTGGGATGCGGCATTGTAAAGAACAGCATGCTGTATGTGGATTCACGGAAGCTGGCGCCTGAGATCGGCCATGTGAGCATTGACTACAAAGGGAAAAGATGCATTTGCGGCAACTGCGGATGCCTGGAGCTTTATGTGAATACGGATGAGATTCAGGGCCGATTAAGAAAGGCAGTGGAACTGCCCCTGAGTTTTGAGGAATTTTGCCGCATGAAGGAAGATGACAGGATAAGTGAAATATTTGAGGATGTAACGGAAAAAGTGGCGTCTGCCTTGGTCAGCACAATCAATCTGCTGAATCTTGACCTGATTCTCCTTGGATATGACGGGGTGCATCTGCCTGAAAAATATGTAAAGCGGCTGGAGGACAGAATCAATGAGTACAAGTTTGCAAAGGACAGAAGCAGGACGCAGGTTAAAAAGGCATATTTTGGGGAGGATTCCCAGTTGTTAGGAGCTGTCTGCAATGTGCTCAGCAATGTGTATGAAGGGAAGCTTCTTCTGGACTGAGTGTGGATAACCGTAAATAGATATTATGAAATATACAATATGCACAAACGTAGAAAATAAAAACTATAAATTATATACGAATATCCAATTAGTATATTGACTTTACTAATTGGAGGGTTTATGATGAAGTTAATCAGAATGTGAACAAATAATAGGAAAAGGAGATGATGCTGTGGATATAATTACGATTGGGGAGATGGTGATTGATTTCATCCCCGGCACAGAGGAGGGCAGTTACATCCGCAATCCCGGAGGCGCACCTGCCAATGTGGCGATTGCAGTTTCCAGAAACGGGCTGTCAGCCGGGATTTTCTGTAAGGTGGGAGATGACGATTTTGGCCGTTTTCTGATCCGGACCCTGGAGGACAACCAGGTGGTCCCCCTAAGCCCTGAGCTTTGCCGGGAAGCAGTGACTACCATGGCATTTGTGTCCCTTACTCCCGAAGGGGAGAGAAGCTTTACCTTTGCCAGAAAACCGGGAGCTGATATGTTCCTTAAGGTTTCGGACATTTCTCAGGAATATCTGGAGCAATGCAGGGTTATCTACAGCGGTTCCTGTGCCCTGTCCAAGGGGGAGGCCAGGGAGGCCACGGTATATGCACTGAAAAAAGGCCATGAGCTGGGTAAACTGGTAAGCTTTGATGTAAATTACAGGAACCTGATGTGGGATGATGACAGGCAGGCTGCTGCGGATATGGTTATGAAAATTCTTCCCTATGTGGACATTCTCAAGATTTCTGAGGAAGAGGTGGACATGATCGGAGGAAGGGAGAACATACATAAGGTCATGGAGGAGAACCATGTTGCTGTGGTGATCGAAACCCTGGGCGCAAAGGGGGCGGAATGCTTCTTTGAGGGTACATCCTTTGGGGTAAAGGGAATGAAGGCGGAACAGATTGTGGATACCACAGGAGCAGGGGATGCCTTTTTCGGCGGCTTCCTTTCAAGGCTTTTGATTCAGGGAGCTGACCATGCAGATGTTTTCAGAGAAGAGCTTCTTAAGGACGCCATGAGGTACGGTAATGTGGGCGGGTCCCTGTGCATCCAGTCAAAGGGTGCAATCGCATCCCTTCCCACCAGAGCAAGAATAGAGAAATATTTGGAGGAAATCAGATGAGCAAAGAGATATGGAATCAATCCTGCATCATTTCCCCATCCCTGATCTGCCTTGACTTATGTAATCTGGAGCAGCAGGCTGACATGGTGCAGGAAAGTGGAATACAGATGCTTCACGTAGACATACTGGACGGGCATTTCAGCCCAAGTATGCCTTTGGGGCTTGAATCAGTAAAGCAGCTCAGGAAAAAGACAGAACTGGAGTTTGAGGCTCATGTCATGACCACGGATCCCCAGTATTTTGTGGATGAGCTTCTGGAATGCGGAGTTTCACAGATCGTATTCCATATTGAAACAGCAGAGCATGTGGACGGCCTTCTGAACTATATACACAGCAAAGGAGTGCGCGCCGGTGTTGCACTGAAGCCGGCCACTTCCCTGGATACACTGGATTATGTTCTGGATAAGTGCGATGCAGTCCTCCTTATGCTGATCAATCCCGGGTTTGCCCAGTGTGGGGGAGAAGCCCAGGTATCATATGCGGACCGAAAAATCAGGGATTTAAGAAAGATGATCAATGACAGGGGCCTGGATACAAAGATCATTTTGGACGGCAGGATTTCACCAAAGAATATAGAGGATTACGGAACCGGCATTGCCAATATATTTGTGGCAGGAAGTACCTGTATCAAAAAAGGCGATCTGTTGGGAAGTCTGAGAACCGTGAACGGACTTGCAGCGAAACTGAATGCACGCATATAGGGGTGGGCACGGAGAACTGAAAGCAGATAAAACGCAAGGGGTGATAACATGGGATATTACAGTGATGGATATAAAAATACATATTGCACAGTGTTAAAGGAGCTGGAAACTGCTCTTGGCAGCGTGGATCCGGACGCAGTGGAAAAGCTGGTAAATGCCATACTGGAGGCAGATCAGGTGTTCTTTGTGGGAGCCGGCAGAGTGCTTCTGTCTCTCCAGTCCATTGCCAAAAGGCTGGCCCACCTGGGCATCAGGGCACACTATGTGGGCGAGATCACGGAGCCGGCCATTACACAGGAAGACCTTCTGATTGTGGGTTCCGGAAGCGGATCTACCCTGTTCCCGTTGGGGATTGCAAAAAAGGCAAAGGCAGCAGGCGCCAGGGTAGTGCACATTGGCTCCAATCCCAGCAGTGAGATGAAGGATGTGGCTGAGTTCATGGTGCGCATACCGGTGCGGACAAAGAACTATCTGGAGGATGAGATTGATTCGGTCCAGCCCATGACCTCACTGTTTGAGCAGAGCCTTTTAATACTGGGAGATACCGTGGCAAAGATGATCATTGACAAAAAGAACATAGATATGAAAAGTCTATGGAAATTTCATGCGAACTTGGAGTAGGACATATGAAAAAAGAATGGATGAAATATGCGGGCAGCATGCAGCAGTTGGCCTATGTAAGGCCTGTTGTATATAAGGAAGGCAGGTCAGAACACATGAATGCCTGGGAGGTCAAGTCAGGGGATCTGGCGTTTCATGTAATGGCTGACAAAAGCCTGGACATATCGGATTTTTCGTACAAGGGCATGAACATGACCTTTTTGGCAAAGCCCGGCCTGGAGGGCAGGAATCACTTTGACACCAATGGACAGGAAGCACAGCGGAGCATTATGGGCGGACTGTTCTTTACCTGCGGACTGGAAAACATCTGCGCCCCCTGCAGCGTGGACGGAAAGGATTATCCCATGCATGGCAGGATGCGAACCACGCCGGCAGAGCACACGGGCGCTGACGCCTGTTTTGACGGGGATGACTATGTGATTTCTGTCAGGGGCGAGATGAGGGAAGCAGAGCTGTTCGGGGAAAACATGGTGCTAAGAAGGACCATAGAGACAAGGCTTGGATCAAATTCCATTCAGGTTACGGATGAAATTGAGAACCAGGCGTTCCGCCCGGAACCGCTGATGCTTTTATACCACTGCAATATGGGGTACCCGTTTTTGGATGAGACCTGTGAATTGGTCCTGCCCACCATGGGGGTGACAGGCAGAGAGGAACTTTCCGGACGGCATAAAGACAGATGGAACCTTATGGATGAGCCAAAACCCAATGAACAGGAGTATGTATTTATCCATGATATGGCCCAGGACAAGGACGGGAACACCATGGCCATGGTTGTAAACCACAGCAGGCAGCTAGCTCTGTGTCTGGAGTTTAACAAAAGGAATCTGCCGTATTTCATGGAGTGGAAGTCTGCGGCCAGCGGTGATTATGTGTTGGGGCTGGAGCCGTCCAATTCCAGTGTTTACGGAAAAATATATCATATCGAGCACCAAATGGTCCACTATTTACAGCCCTTTGAGAAGGAAGTAAACCGTCTTACATTTACGGTACTAGAGGGGGCAGAGGAGATTGAACGCTGCCGGGAACGAATCTTAAAAATAAGAGGAGATTAATCATGAAACGGTCAGAAATCAATGCAGTCATTAAAAAATTTGAAGCTCTTATGAAGGAGCATTGTTTTGAGCTTCCTGCTTATTTGCGTTTTACACCGGAGGAGTGGAAGACAAAGGATCATGAGTATGACGAGATCCGGGACAATATGCTTGGCTGGGATGTGACGGATTACGGCGAGGGTAATTTTGACAAGCTGGGCCTGGCTTTGATCACCATTCGCAACGGCAATGTACATAATCCAAAGTATAAGAAACCATATGCGGAAAAAATCATTATGTGTGATTCCGGCCAGGTTTCCCCCATGCATTTCCACTGGGGTAAGATGGAGGACATTATTAACCGGGGCGGCAATGACATTGAATTCACCCTTTACAATGCGGACCAGGCGACAGAACAACTGGCTGGTACAGACGTAATGATCTGCCAGGACGGAAGGCAGTACACCATGCCGGCAGGAACCAAGGTAATCCTTCATCCGGGAGAGAGCCTTACCCTCTATCCTTACCTGTACCATGAGTTCGTGATTCCGGAGGGAGGGCCGGTGCTCATTGGAGAGGTTTCCATGTGCAATGATGACAATACGGACAACCGTTTTTTAAACCCATTGGGAAGATTTCCCATCATAGAAGAGGACGAAGCACCATACCGGCTGCTTTGCAATGAATATCCTGCAGCAAAGGACTGATGATCCGGATACGTATGATTTAAGCAGTATGTTCCGGATATGAGAAAATGCCGCAGGAGGGAAACCTGCAGCATTTTCATTAGGGATAATGTTGACTCAAAGAATCAACCGGGAAGACGGTTCAGAATAAAAGGTTTCTGGCTGTTGCGAAAACAGCTTCGGCATTCATGCCAAATTTGTCCAGCAGATAATCGGCTGTACCCACCTCGCCCACTGTGTCCGGGGCACCCAGGCGCCTGAACGGGATACGGATTCCTTTTTCAGCAATGACTTCTGCCACAGCGGACCCAAGGCCGTTGTAGATATTGTGGTTTTCCAGTGTGATGATTGCCTTTGTTTCAGAAGCAGCCTTTATGACAGCATCCCTGTCAAGGGGCTTGATGGTGAACATGTCAATGATTCTTACATGTATGCCCTCTGCCTCCAGGTCTTCGGACGCTTTCAGAGCTTCCTTTATGCAGATGGTTCCGCATGTGATGATGGTCAGGTCATGGCCATCTCTGAGGGTGGAAGCCTGCCCGATTGTGAATTGTGTGCCCTCCTGGTAAAACTGGTCCTTTGTCTTTCTCATGAGACGCAGATAAAAAATGCCCTTTCTCTCTGTTGTCTGGGCAATCACGGACTTAAGCTGTACAGGATCACATGGTTCCAGAATCACGGTCCCGGGAAGCGTTCTTAAAATACCTATATCTTCCAGGCTGATGTGGGTGCCTCCGTTGGAGCCGGCCGATATGCCGGGGTCGCTTCCCACAATGCGGACATTCTGGCGCGCATAGATTCCGGACATGAAAATCTGGTCCGCAATACGGCGGCTGACAAAAGCGCCAAAGGAATGGACAAAGGGGATGAAGCCTTCCTCGGAAAGTCCGGCTGCCACGCCGAACATATTGGCTTCCTGGATTCCGCAGTTAATGGTCTTATAAGGATATGCTTCCTTGAATTTATTCATACCGGAGGATGTCATCAGGTCAGCGTCCAGCCATAATATCCTGTCATTGGTCTGTTCCAATTCAATTAAAGTATCCGCCAAAGCGGTTCTCATATCAGTAGCATATTGTTTCATTGAGTTACAGCTCCTTTCCGGCAAATTCCTTTTCAGCTTCAGCCATCATTTCATCTGTGATTGCGATGTGATGAATTCCTGTTTTGCCTTCCGTAAGACTCCAGCCTTTTCCCTTGACTGTGTCCAGGACGATACACTTGGGGACTCCGTTTCTGGATTCCAGGGCGTTCATGGTGGCTGCCTCAATGGCATCTACGTCATGCCCGTTCACAGTGACAGCGTCAAAACCAAAGGCTTTAAATAGATTCTCGATATTTCCAAGATCACAGATGCCGGCCGTGTAGCCGTCCAACTGCTGATGATTCCAGTCAACATAAGTAATCAGATTATCAAGATTGTGCTGCTTTGCAAACATGGTCATCTCCCATACCTGGCCTTCATTCAGCTCCCCATCACCCAGAATCAGAAAAACATTGCCCTGACGGCCAAGCATTTTTTTACCCAACGCCATGCCTGCGGCAGTGGAAGCGCCCTGACCAAGGGAACCGGTGGTCATGTCAACGCCCGTGGTTTTGTTCATATCACAGTGGCTTGGCAGATGCCCTCCATTCTGATTCGAGGTCAGAAGCTCCTGCTCCGGAAAAAAGCCGGAGAGCGCAAGGGCAGAATAGAGCACAGGTCCGCAGTGGCCTTTTGAAAGGACCACCTTGTCACGGTCTTCCCAACGGGGATCCTCCGGCTTGTAGTTCATGATTTTTCCATATAGGACAGCCATGAGTTCACACAGGGAAAGGACCCCGCCAACGTGTCCGCCTTTGCTGGCGTACATGGATTTGATTGAACAATACCTGATGCGGTCCGCAAATTTTTGCAGATCAACAGAGTTTTGATACATGGTAACCATTCATACACCCTCCTTTTATATGTAAATATTACGTGAAAAACTGTATTTGGATAAAAACAATCCTACTTAGAATGTTAGCATAAAATATAGTTTTGTCAAGAAAAACAATAGTAAATAACAATAAAAGAGAATATAAACAACAATAAACACAAAAAAATAATAATTACATATTGCAATTATTTGTGATTATTGCTATAATTATTTTGAGAAAGGGTGATGATAATGGATGAAATGACTACAAATGTTCCGGGAAAAAATTTATTCGCCGAAGAACGCCAACAAAAAATAATAGAAACCATCAATGCCAATGGAAAGGCAGTTGTGCCTGTGCTGTGTGAGATTTTCGGGGTTTCCGCTTCCACCATAAGAAATGATTTAAAGCAACTGGAGAGCAAAAAGCTGATTACCAGGACCCACGGCGGGGCCATTATGAATTCAAAGATGGGAAGGGAGCTTTCTCCCACGGACAAGGAAACACAGATGATGTCTCAGAAAAAGGCCATAGCAAGAGCGGCGCTGGAGCTGATTGATGACGGCGACATTATTGCAGTAACTACAGGTACCACCACATTTGAGCTGGTGAAACTGCTTCCAGAGAAAAAGAACTTGACCGTAGTTGTCAATGATATCCGCAATGCGGTGTGGCTGGAAGATCATACGGATTTTAACGTCTATATACTGGGCGGTATGGTCAGAAGGGGATACCATTATACCACGCTTCCCACCAGGAACGAGTTCCTGAGCATGATTAACATAGACAAGGGATTCTTTTCCTGTAACGGGTTCAGCGCTGAGCGCGGAATTACGGCCCCTGATTTTGAGACAGCCAGAAGCATACGGGAGATCCTGGATGTGTGCTGCGCATCCTATCTCATGGGTGACAGCAGCAAGCTGGGAACTGTAACATTTGCTCAGATTGCAGACATGGGAGATATAAACGGACTGATTGTGGATCCGGATATTGAAAAAGAAGATTACGATTCCATTGAGGCCATGACGGATATTATTCTGGCCCAGTAGAAAGGAATTTCTTATGGGAATAACAGGACTGGATCATATAACTGTCAATGTAAAGGATTTGGAGAAGACAAAGGAGTTTTACCACCGGATGCTGGGGCTTAAGGAGGCTGGATTCATCCATATGGGTGACCATACCCTTACCTACTATGAGCTTCCTCAGGGAGTGCGTCTGGAGCTGATTGATTATGAGGACAAGGCAGTTCCCGGGGAGATTAAGGTAACAGATGTTGGAATTTACAGGCATTTCTGCCTGGTGACAGACCAGCTTGACCAGGTATACGGGACATGCCTTAAGAACAGCGTATTTGTAGGAAAAGCTCCTTCCTATGTGAAACAGTTGGGATGCAGTACAATGCTGGTAACAGACCCTAATGGTGTTGAGATTGAAATTATTCAAAGGTGAGCAATATGGGATATTTAGCTGGAATTGATCTGGGGACTTCAAGCGTAAAGGTGCTGATTATGAATCAGGATGGGAAGACCCTGGCAGTAAGCCATGAGGGGTATGATGTGATGACCCCGAAGATGTCATATGCTGAGCAGGATCCACAAATATGGTGGGACTGCACGGCCCGGGCAATACGGGAGGCAGTTACTGGATCCGGAATACGGCCTGAGGAATTGTCCGGCATTGGCCTTTCCGGCCAGATGCACGGCCTGGTAGCCTTTGACCGGGATGAAAAGCCTGTGGCTCCCGCCATAATATGGATGGATCAGAGGTCTGCAAAAGAGACTGAGGAGATCAAGGCGCTGGCTGCGGAACTTTTGGAGACAGAGCTTTTAAACCAGCCAGGAGCTGGGATGATGATCTGTTCCCTGCTGTGGCTTAAGAAGAACCGGCCTGAAGTTTATGAAAAGATCCACCGGGTCATGCTTCCAAAGGATTACATACGGTACAGGCTGACAGGGACCATTGGTTCTGATTACTCGGATGCCTGCGCAACACTGGCATTTTCCGTTAAGGACAGGTGCTGGTGCAGGGAACTGATCCATCGGGTCGGATTAAAGGACGATATATGGCCTGAGGTTGGGGAAAGCTCCCAGGTAGCCGGCCGTGTATGGGCGGCAGCGTCCAGGGAAACAGGCCTGTCAGAGAATACCAGGGTGGTGTTCGGGGCAGGGGATTCCTCCGCGCAGCTTACGGGCAACGGGGTGATTGAGGAAGGGATCATGGCCTGCAATATCGGCACAGCATCCCAGATCGCAGCCGTTGTGAAAGCTCCTGTATATGACAGGCAGATGCGTCTGCAGACATGGTGCCATACGGAGCCGGAAAGTTGGTATGTCCAGGGAGGCGCCTTGAATGGAGGCAGCACCCTTGGCTGGTTAAAGAAAAAGATACTGAGGGATGAAAGGTCCTATGCCCAACTGGATGCAGAGGCAGCTCTGGCGCCTGCCGGTGCAGAAGGTTTGCTGTGTATCCCATATCTGGCGGGAGAGCGCACGCCGTTCATGGATCCTTATGCAAAGGGAGTTTACTTTGGAATGGGGATGAAGCATGAACAGAGCCACATAATCCGGGCAACCATGGAAGGGGTCATGTTTAACTTAAAGGAATGTGAAGTTGTTCTGGATGAGATGGGAATCAGGAGGACAAAACTGATTGCATCCGGAGGAGCTGCAAAGGGGATCACATGGAAGCAGATCCAGGCAGATATCCTGGAGATGCCGGTATATACAACAGAGACGGAGGAAGAGGCATGCCAGGGCGCTGCCATACTGGCTGCTGTGGGATGCGGCATGTACAGGGATGTAAAGGAAGCGTGCAGTGCCATTGTAAAAATCAACGACAGCCCTGTGGAGCCTGTGGCTGAGAATGTAAAGCGCTACAGGCAGCAACAGGAGATATTTAAAGAGCTTTATCTGAGGGTAAGAGATTTGTATCCCAGACTTCAGACTGAATCATAATGACATTGCAGAGGAATAAAAAAAGGATGGATAACAAGGCGAATGCACTATATATCCAGTCAGGGGGACCGACAGCAGTCATCAACACATCTGCCTACGGTGTAATTGATGAGTGCAGAAAGCATCCTGGGATTGACAGGATATATGCTTCAGAACATGGAATTATGGGGGTTATTGAACGAAAGATATTTGATATTTCGGATGAGATGACAGACGAGATCCTGCTGACAGTCACACCTTCCATGATTTTCGGATCCTGCAGGTATGAAATAGATGAGAATGACCCGGAACAAAAGGATTACAGGAAAGTGTTAAGGACGCTGAAAACCCTGAACATCCGGTATATTTTCATTAATGGGGGCAATGGTTCTGTCAGAGCCAGCCTCAGGCTGGGCCGGTTTCTGGAATCACAGAACTATGGTTTTAAGCTGATTGTGGTGCCCAAGACAGTGGACAATGACATTTCCTGTATTGACCATGCACCCGGATTCCCTTCAGCGGCCAGGCATGTGGCAATTACAGTGTCAGAACTGGCCAGGGATATGATGACCTATGATACGGAACTGATCATGTTTACCGAGGTCATGGGACGTAATACGGGGTTCCTGGCAGCAGCATCCATAGCAGCCGGAGAGATTGATCTGGGGCCTGACCTGATTTATGTTCCGGAACTGGTATTTGACCAGAAGAAATTCATAGAGGATGTAAGGCGCGTACTGGAGAAAAAGGGCAAGTGCTTTGCAGTGGTTGCAGAGGGAGTCAGGACAGGGGACGGACGGTTTCTGTTCGAGGATATTTCCGTGAACAGGAGCATGGACATGCAGAAGAACATGGGTGGCATTACCCCATACTTAAACCAACTGCTGAGAAACCATTTCGACTGCAAGATCCGGGGCATTGACCTGGGGCTTATGCAAAGATGTGGAGCCCATGACGCATCGGATATTGACAGGGAAGAAGCTGAGGAATTGGGAAGGCGGGCCGTGAAAGCTGCCGTCAGCGGCCAATCCCTTAAGATGGTCACAATAAATCGCGGTCAAGGCAGGCGGTATGAAGCCGTATATGGGCTGGCCAGCCTGGAGAAAGTGGCAGAGGAAGACAATTGCTTTCCACTGTCCTATGTCAACGAAACACAGGATTATATCAGGGAAGAGTTCCTGGACTATATCCTTCCATTAATAGGAAAGCTTCCAAAATACACGGTATTAAACAAACGGTATATCTGACAGGGATGAAACAATACAATGCGGAGGTAGCGGCATGTATCATTATACGGAACTTGGAGAGGTAAACACAAAAGAGATGTTCAAAAAGGCATATGAAGAAGGCTATGCAGTGCCTGCATTTAACTTCATATCCATGGAACAGTTTAATGCAATCATTGACGCGGTGATGGAAAAATGCTCGCCTGTTATTTTGCTGGCATCCCCAAACCTGCACAAACAGTTGGGGTATGAGATGCTGGCCAGGATAACCCAGTCAGGCATTGACCGCATCCGTAATCAGGGACAGGAGATTCCCGTTGCCCTGCACCTGGATCACGGAATGACATTTGAACAGTGCGTGAATGCAGTGGAATTTGGATTTTCTTCCATTATGATAGACGGCAGCGCGCTTTTATTTGAGGAAAATGTGGCCCTTACCAGGAAAACTGTGGATTATGCCCATAGACACGGCATTACGGTGGAAGCGGAGCTGGGAGTGCTTTCCGGCGCAGAGGAAATTGGCGGGGAAGGGCATCATGAAAGCCTGTATACGGACCCTGAAAAGGTGGAGGAGTTTGTAAGGGAAACAGGATGCGACAGCCTGGCAATATCCATTGGCACCTGCCATGGCCTGGTAAAGATCAAACCCAACCCGGACGGTACGCTTCCTGAACTGCGTTATGATATCCTGGAGGAGGTGATGCGCAGGGTGCCGGAATTCCCCATTGTCCTCCACGGTGCCTCCGCCATTGAACCAAGATTTGTGGAAATGATCAATACATACGGCGGCCGCATTGAGTCAGTGGCAGGCATACCTGAGGAGCAGATTACAAAGGCTGCCGGGATGGGTGTGTGCAAGGTGAACATTGCCACGGACGGATGGATCAGCGCACTGGCAAATACAAGAAAGATCCTGGCGGAAAATCCGGGAGCCATTGACAGCAGGGTATTTACACTGAAAAACCGCAGCATGTTAAAGGAAATCTATCTTCACAAGATCGACGTAATGGGCAGCGCAAACAAAGCATAACGACAGGAATGATAAAGATGGCGCAATATTATTTATCAATGGAAATAGGCGGAACCAATCTCAGATACGGGGTGGTGGATGAGCAGTTCCGGGTGCTGGATTTTAAAAAGGAACCCAGCAGATACCTTTCTGATGCAGAGGACAAGGGCGGATATATAGAAGGTCTTATAAAGCCTTATATAGAGCAGTTCGGACAGGAGCATTTCCTGTGTATGACCCTTTCTCTGGCTTCCCTTATGAACAGGGAACGGACCGTTAATTATAATTCGCCCAACATAAAAGGCTTTAACAACATTTCCCTGGTGGAAATCCTTGGTGCAAGGACAGGCCTTCCGGTTTTCATGGAAAGGGACGTGAATACAGCTCTTCTCTATGAGATATGGAAGGGGCGTATAGACAGCAGGGGGATTATTACAGGTGTTTTCATCGGCACCGGGCTGGGCAATGCCATGTGTATTGACGGAAAAGTCTATATTGGAAGTTCCGGTTCTGCCTGCGAGCTTGGCCATATACCGGTTCTCGGGTATACAAAAGCCTGCGGCTGCGGCAAGAACGGCTGTATTGAACTGAAGGCCAGCGGAAAGACCCTGTACTGGCTGGCAGAGGAGAAATACCATTGTTCTGTGTCTGAGATTTTTGAGAGATATGGGAAAGAGGAAGACGTGATGGCTGTTGTCCATGCATGTGCCATTGCAACTGCAACTGAAATCACTATACTGGATCCCAGGTATGTGGTGCTGGGCGGAGGTGTTGTGGAGATGAAGGGGTTTCCCATGGGGTATTTTGAGAAGACCGTAAGGGAGAACTTAAGGATTCCCTATCCAAGGGAGTCAGTCAGCTTTATCAGGGCTTTGGGAGATCAGGAGGCAGGCATCATAGGGGCGGCAATCAATGCATCCAACCGTATGGGCGGATGACTGAAAGGAAAATACAGGATGCCACGAAAGCAGGATGGCATTTATGTATAAAAAAACTATCATAAAGTAGAAGGAGGAAGTAATATGAAAAAAAGAATGATGGCAGCATTAATGGCAGGCACACTTGCAGTATCAGCACTGGCTGGATGCTCCAGCAAATCCGCGGAAACCAAAGCGGCACCGGCAGAGACTGCAACTGCAGCCACAGAGGCGGCGAAAGAGGAAACCACAGCCGCAGCAGCCGGAAAAGGTTCTGAATATCATCTGGCTATCTGCATCCATTCCATGGACAATGAGTACTGGGCGCAGGAAGCAGAGGGAGCTAAACTTGCAGCAGCAGCATTCGGGGTATCCGCAGACATCCTTACCTGCGACAGCGATGACAACAAGCAGCTTCAGGGAATCAAGGACTATGTTGCGCAGTATGGCGACAAGGCAGTTTTTGTAGTTGACCCGTCTTCCACAGCCAACACAGCCAACATTGCAGAGCTCTGCGAAGAATCCGGAAACTATGTAAGTATCCTGGCACACAGGGCGGACGGCCTGTATCCAAAGGATTATCCTCACTTTGTGGCAAGCCTGATGTTAGATGATATCGCAATTGGCAAGGCGACTGCAAAGGCACTGTTTGAATCCATCGGCGGCGAGGGACAGGTTGTAGAGCTTCAGGGGCTGTTGGGCGATGACTCCGCTACCAACAGACACAAAGCATTTGAGGAAGCTCTTAAGGATTATCCGAACATCAAGGTTGTTGACAGCCAGACAGCAAGCTGGAGCCAGTCTGAGGCCATGACTCTGACAGAGAGCTGGCTGGTTAAATATCCTGATTTAAAGGGTGTTTACTCTGCAAACGATACAATGGCGCTTGGCGCTGTTGAAGCTTTAAAGAACAAGGGCCTGAACGGAAAGGTTATGGTCAGCGGCTGTGACGGCATTGAGGCAGCTCTGAATGCAGTTAATGATGGCGACATGGTTATCACCAATGCAAACAACGGCTATATGATCGCCGGCTATGGAGCCTCCTATGCAATCCAGGCAGCTCTTGGCAAGCTGGACCCGACCTCTCTTCCTGACAATGAGCGTCTGATTTTCTGTAAGACAACACTGGTAACAAAAGACAATGCCAATGACATCATTGACAAGTTCATCAAGACAAAGAATCCTGGGTATGATTACAATGACTTATCATTCTGTATTGACAAATACCAGGAGTAATGAGTCTCAAGTAGGTAACTGAGAAGTGGGATTGCCCGACGGCAAACCCACTTCCTTAAAAAGGGGAATATTGTTCCATAATGACTATTTGATGTAAGGGGATAATATGATGAAGAATAAATGGGAAGAGTCTTTAGCTACATTATCCGTGGGCCAGCAGTTTGCTTACAAGGTTAAGGATAATGCAAGAAAGGATAAGATTAGGAGATACGCACCACTGATTCTGTTAATTATCATGACAATGATAGGAGCAATTTCCCAGAGAGATTTCTTTACTTGGGGAAATGTAGTCAACATTATGTACCAAATGTCAATCCCTCTTGTAATCTCCGTAGGCTTGACGTTTGTCCTATTGCTGGGAAGTATTGACCTTTCCATTGAAGGAGTCATGGGGCTTGCAGGATCATTCGTAGCATTTTTAGTGGTTAACAATTCAAACAGCAATAATTTTGGAGTTTTAGGTATTTTACTCGTAATTCTTATCAGTACATTTATCGGTGCTTTGACTGGAATCATCCATGTAAAAGCAAGAATCGCATCATTTATTGTTACATATGCAATGGGAAGTATTATGACAGGCGTTGCGGTACTGGTTTACCAGGGCACGCCGATCCAGGTTAAGGATGAACTTTTTACCGTACTGTCACAGGAGAAATTCATAGGTATTCCGTATATTACCATAATCGCATTCGTTATTTTTATTGTTGGCGCGCTTATTCTGAACTATACTGCATTCGGAAGGGCTGTATATGCGATAGGAGATAATGAGGCAGCGGCAGCATCTACGGGAATCAATATTGGTCTCACAAAAATAAAGGTATTTGCTTTATGCGGATGTACGGCGGGTATGGCAGGTATCCTTCAGTGCATACGTCTTAAATTAGGACAATCCAGCATCGGTCTGAATCAGATGTTTCCAGTGGTAACGGCAATCGTAATTGGCGGCGGTTCACTGGCCGGCGGCAAAGGAGGCGCATTGTCCGCCTTTGTCGGAGTTTTGATATATACAGAGCTTGCGAACTGGCTGACCCTTATGGGCGTGGATCCATATGTAAAAAAGGTTATCCAGGGCGTAATCATCATTGTTGCAGTTACACTTACCATTAACCGCAACCGCAAGACGATATCAAAGTAAGGAGGAGGACTTATGGGCGAATTGTTATTTGAGGCAAAAGGCGTTGGCAAGACATACGGAGCCAATACGGTTCTCCACGATATTGATATGCAGGTTTACAGGGGAGAGGTAATTGGACTGATTGGTGAAAACGGAGCAGGCAAATCCACGCTGATGAAGCTGATCAGCGGCGTTGAGAAGCCTTCCATGGGCGAGATGTTCCTGATGGGAAAACCATACTCAGCAAGCTCTATTCTGGATGCCAACCATCAGGGAATCGGCATGGTGTTCCAGGAACAGTCCCTTGTGGGAAATCTTACCATTGCCCAGAATATATATTTAGGCAGGGAAAAGAAATATTCAAAATGCGGGTTTGTAAACTGGAACAAGATGAACCAGGATGCAAAACAGGCCTTAAACCGCATTGATATGGACCTTGATCCGTCAAAACGGGTGCGTGATATTGATTTTGCAGCTCGTCAGATGGTGGAGATTGCAAAGGTTCTGGATGTGGTGACCGAGGCTGCAAACGGGCATGCCATCATACTTCTGGACGAGCCCACCACTGTTTTATCGGATGAGGAGATCAAAAAGCTGTTTGTCCAGGTAAGGAATATGAAGGAACAGGGAAATGTGGTTATCTTTATTTCCCACCGTCTGGATGAAGTGCTTGAGATTACGGACAGGATCTATGTGTTTAAGGATGGAGAGGAAACAGCGGTAATGCCCACCAAGGGGGCTGATGTGAATCTTTTGTATGAGAAGATGGTGGGCAGGACCACCACCGGAGAGTTTTATGTGGAGCACAAGCAGACCGTTCCCGGGGACGAGGTCATTCTTGAGGTAAATGATTTAAGCCTGTTCGGCGCATTCAACCATGTGAGTTTTGAACTGAAAAAGGGGGAAGTGCTGGGCCTGTGCGGCGTGGAAGGGTCAGGCAAGGAGGATATCTGTGCCGTCCTGATCGGTGACTCATCTCCCACAGCGGGAACTGTGAAAATCAGAGGCAGGGAATGCACATTTCCCAATCCGTGTGCGGCAAGGAAAAAAGGCATCCTGTCCGTTCCAAAGGAGCGCCGGGATGAGGGCATGATCGGACTGCTCTCCATTGAAGACAATATTATTATTTCACATATGGACGCCCTGTCCAATCACAGCTTCCTGTCTGCAAAGAAAATGCACCAGGTAGCGGAAAGCTGGGTAAAGAAAGCGGGCGTCAAGTGCTTTTCCATCAATGAGCGTATCAACCAGTTGTCAGGCGGCAATGCCCAGAAGGTCGTATTTGCAAGAGCTCTTGAAAGCGGATGCGAAATACTGATTCTGAATCATCCTACCCGAGGGGTGGACGTTGGTTCCAAGGAAGAGATATATAATCTGGTCAGGGATATGACCGCAGCAGGCAATTCAATCATACTGTTAGGCGATACATTGGATGAATGTATAGGCCTTTCCAGCAGAATTATTGTTCTGCGGGACGGACTTATCAGAGGAACCTTTGATTGTCCTGTAGGCGGCAAACCGCTTCAGCTAAACATTGTCCAGCAAATGATGTAGGAGGGTACATATCATGGCTAATAAAAAGAAAAGCTTTCGTATATCTGATTATTCAAAGTACATGTGCCTCATAAGCATTGTATTGGTATTTGGCATATTCAGTATTGTAATACCGAACTTCATCGGCGCATACAGCCTGCAGAACATGATGATTGAGGCAGCACCCCTGCTTCTCATGGCCGGCGGCCTTTCATTTGTGATTTATACGGGCGGCATTGACCTGGGTGCCGGAGCAATGGTATCCTGTACCTGTGTGCTTACAGGCATTTACGTTGCAAAGTTTGGCAATATGATCATCCCGATCATGGTGGCGGTGGGACTGGTTATGGGGCTTTTAAACGGACTGCTGGTAACAAAGCTCAAGCTTCCATCCTTTATCGTTACCCTTTGTACCACCAATTTCTGGTCCTATGTGGCCCTGACACGTTGTCCAAACGGTTCAGAGATCATTCCCATGGACAAGCGCTTCATGGTAAAATGGGCAACTCAGAAAGTGGGAGGAATCCCGGTTATGTTTATCATTGCATTGCTTGGAATCGTGATACTGTACATATTCCAGCAGTACACGGTGTATGGCAAATCCATCTATGCCGTTGGTGCAAATGTAAATGCTGCAAGGCCGGCCGGTGTTGACACGGATAAGGCGCAGATATCGGCATTTGTAATGAGCAGTGCCTGCAGTGCGCTTGCAGGGGCATTCTACGCATATAAGCTGAAATCAGCAGTTCCCACAGTAGGCGATGCACTCACTCTGACAGCCATTGCCTCGGTGGCGCTGGGCGGAACATCTATGGCAGGAGGACGCGGCAGCGTGCTGCGTACCATGATCGGCGTTGTGACAATCACAGGGGTTACATCCGGACTTAACATGATGGGAGTGAACCCACTGTGGAAGAACATTGTAATCGGCATTATACTGATTGCGGCTGTCTGCCTGAATTCGGATACAAAGGGGAGAGATCTGATCATAAAGTAGTGTTTAAGAATAACCTGGAATTTACAGAATAAAGAGAGTTGTTTTGTCTGGTGCATGTCCGGATTCTTCGGATATGCGCCGGTTTTTTTGTTTTGCAGGCTCTTTGCCCATTGTTTGGGCAGGATTCGTCTGAATCTTGCCCCGCATTCCGGGCATACCGTTTTCGTCTGGGTTTTCTCCGCCATAGACGATTTTATTGCTTCGCGAGCCGCCGTGATTTTGCCGTACCGCTCCATAATTTCAGGAGCCATTTGCCCGCCGTCATCTAACCTGTGTACAGTGAGGCTGCCGATTTCAGCAGTGAGAGTTTTGGTTTTTTTCTCTTCCACAAGGATCTTCCCGTGGAGTTTTCCGTTCTGTGCTGAATCTTCCATTGTTCTGACTGCGGTTGCAATACCCGCATTGATTTCACCTGTGAGTTTCATTGTATTACCTCCGGGTAATTGTTTTGTCCTCATTATAGCAGGCAAATGTTTGAGAATTATTAAAGCCCTGTTATTTATCCTGCCCAAAACAAAAATGTTGCCGTAACCAAATTATACTACATCTAAATTGAAAAATAACCTTTAATGCCAAATTTTTTTAGCAAGACTAAATAATTTTTTTACGTGAGTTGCTATTTTAATATAGTTATTGTATAATTTTAGAAAGGAATCGTTACTTTTTGAGAATACAACGATTTTATATTTTTTTAACCGTTATTCTTGATTGAGTATATCGATGAGATAAAAAGCAGGGGGATTACATATGAGAAAAATAAACCGCCGGTATTTTGCGGTGATTCTTTTATTTCTAAGCATGCTGCTGCTGGCAGCATTCTCCTTCTCCTTTTTGGTGGGGAGGTATGCCATACCGCCTAAAACGGTATGGGAAATTATTCTTTCCCGTGTTTTTCCCATTGAACCTTCCTGGGAAGAAACGCTGGAGACTGTAATTTTGCAGGTGCGTCTGCCGCGTATCTTGCTGGGAATTCTAGTGGGAGGCGCACTTTCGCTTTCAGGAGCAAGCTATCAAACGCTGTTTAAAAACCCGATGGTATCTCCGGATATTTTAGGCGTATCTGCCGGCGCAGGCTTTGGGGCAGCGCTTGCAATGATCAATGATGCCTCCTGGTGGGAAATTCAGCTTTGCGCGTTTGCTTTCGGAATGGCAGCGGTGGTATTGACCTATTTTATTGGCTATATAATCGGACGGCAGGCAATTACTGTGTTGATTCTCGGAGGACTTGTTGTCTCCAGTCTGTTTCAGGCACTGCTTTCCATTGTAAAAACCATGGCTGATACCGACAATGCGCTGCCCTCCATTACCTTTTGGCTGATGGGCAGCCTCGGAAGAGGATCCGGCCGTGAGGTTTTGTTTTTGCTGCCTGCCGTTATCTTCTCATCGGCACTGCTGTTTTTATTCCGCCACCAGATCAATGCTCTTTCCACAGGAGAGGACGAAGCGGCTGCATTGGGCGTGAATGTGCCTCTTACCAAGCTGGTTGTGGTGGTTGCTTCCACGCTGATGACTGTTTCCGCTGTCAGTATCAGCGGAATTATCGGATGGGTGGGTTTGGTGGTGCCGCACATTGCCCGTATGATCAGCGGCTCCAGCTTTTCCAGACTGGCTCCGGTTTCTTTTCTGATTGGCGGTTGTTTCCTGCTGGCAATAGACGATGTTGTCCGCGGAATTGAAGGCGTTGAACTGCCCCTGGGTGTGCTGACCGCCTTAATAGGTACACCGATTTTCATACTGCTTCTCTACCGTGTCAGAAAGGGGTGGTCATGATGCTTGAAGTAAATGGTATCAGCTTTTTTTATAAACCGGAACGGATGATCCTGGAAGACATTTCCTTTCAGGCGGATAAAGGAGATATTCTGTGCCTGCTCGGCCCTAACGGAACAGGAAAAACCACATTGCTGAGATGCCTGCTGGGGTTTTGCAGAATGAAATCCGGAAACGTACGCATTGACGGAAAGGATATGTCATCGTCTGTTTCTGCACGTCAGCGTGCGCGCATGATGGCCTATGTGCCCCAGTCCAGCGGTATCACGTTTCCCTACGAGGCATTTGAGGTTGTTTTGATGGGCAGGCTTTCTCATCTCCCTTTGGGAGGTTCACCCAGCGCGAAAGACCGCTCCGTTGCGCGGGAGGCGATGGAACGTATGGGGATTCTGGAACTGGAACACACACTGTTTCAGGAGCTGAGCGGCGGCGAACGGCAGATGGTGCTGGTTGCGCGTGCCTTGGCACAGCAGTCTGATATCTTAGTTATGGACGAGCCAACCGCCAATCTCGATTACGGCAATCAGGTTAAGATGCTGCGTGTAATCAAAAAACTCTCTGCGCAGGGGTATACTGTTTTGATGACCTCTCATTTTCCCGAGCACGCATTTCTTGCCTGCAGCCGCGTGGTGATGATGCAGGACGGATATATTATGGCCCAGGGAACCCCGGAAGAAGTCGTCACCAGTGACTCCCTTTCTTCGCTTTATCAGACACCTGTACGTGTCACCAAAACAGACATCAACATGGACGGACATGCAGTTAAGGTTTGTGTTCCGCTTATGTTTTGATAATTAAAAAATAAATTCATCAGGAGGAAGTAGTTATGAAATCAGTAAAACTAACAATGGCATCACTTTTGACGGCGGTGCTTCTGCTGGGCAGCATTACAGGCTGTTCCCAGAAAGGGGCCCAATCTGAGCCGCCGTCTTCTGCTGCAACCGCAGCAGTCACATCCGAGGCTGCATCTGAACCGGCGGCTTCATCTGAACCGGCTCCCGCTGTGGAGCGCACAATTACAGATATGGCAGGCCGTACGGTTACTATTCCGGCGCAAATTGAAAAAATTGGTACCTTTGGATCCGTGGGTGTCCTTAATGCCTTTGTGGAGCTGATGGGAGACGGCTCCAAAATTTGCAACGATATGCCGGAAAGCTTTACGAAAAATGATAACTGGAAGCTGCAGTATGAGTTTGCGCCTCAAATTAAGGGTGCTCCTATTTTCGAAGCCAATAAAGAAATTGCCATGGAAACCGTACTTGCAACCAAGCCGGACGTTTGCTTTACCATGACGAAGGAAACCGCAGAACTTCTTGAAAAAAATGGAATCAGTGCAGTTTATCTTGCGTGGTCGGAGATTGACGATGTAAAAAAGGCAGTCACGCTGATGGGCGAGGTCCTGAATAAACAGGAAACCGCTGTTGATTACATAAAATACTTTGACGAGAAGTTAGCCAGAGCTCAGGAACTGACCAAAGGCATTACCGATAAAAAGACCGTACTTTACGGCAGCGTCACCACACTCACCCAGCCTCATAAAATTGCTGAGTGGTGGATTGCACAGGCGGGCGGCATCAGTGTCACCGACGACGGGCGCAAGGAGGATACGCTGACCTATACATTGGAGGATCTGCTTAAATGGAACCCGCAGGTCATGATTCTTACTGCTAAATCACAGATTGCAGAAATTGAGGCGGACAGCCGCTTTGCTAATATTACCGCTGTAAAAAATAAAGTGCTTTATGTGACGCCTACCGCCGCCCATGTCTGGGGAAACCGAACGGTAGAGCAGCCCCTTACCATCTTCTGGGCAATGAACAAGCTCTATCCCGAAGTTATGAGCCGCGACGAGCTGTCCAAGGAAATCAAATACTTTTACAGCCATTTCTTCCTTTATGAGATGAGCGATGCACAGGTTGCAGAAATCATTGACGGAAAGTAAGAGGGAACGGTATGTATTTAGACAGCGATCAGTTTATAACAAGGGCAGAGGCGATTAATGCCTTAATGACACGATGGAAGCCGGATATCACAACGGAAATTCTGCCTCTGGAGCAGACGAGAGGCAGAATCTGTGCGCGGGATGTTTTTTCGCAGAATACGCTGCCTGTATGCCGCAGTTCCCAGGCGGATGGCATCGCTGTGTCCTTTGCGGATTTTACGGACGGTATTCCGGACACTTCCCTGTGGAAAAAAGATCTGGATTATGCCACTGCGGATACCGGCGACGATTTTGACGACGCCTTTGATACTGTTATTCAGGTAGAGGACCTTGTCTATAACCCTTCGGGCACATTTTCCATTATACCCGAAGCGCCAATTGAACAAGGACAACTGGTCAGCACACAAGGCTCTACGCTGCGCACCGGAGAACTTTTACTTAAAAAAGGGGATGTTGTGCATCCCATGCAGCTTTGTCTTTTGGCGGCAGGCGGCATCTCTGGGCTTGAGGTTGTAAAGCAGCCGGTGGTCGCTTATATTCCCACAGGAAACGAGTTGGTTCATCCTGGGAGAAAGCCGCAGCGTGGGCAGAATGTAGAATCCAACGGTTTGATGATCAGGGGATATCTGGAGGAATGGGGCGCGGTTATCCGCACCTATCCCATTCTTCCCGACGACCGGAAGCTGTTGGATGAAACATTGTCCGATGCGCTGCAAAATGCAGACATTATCCTGATTAACGGAGGATCTTCCAAGGGCAGCGAAGACTATACCGTTCGGCTGCTCGAAGAGCGCAGCAGCTTTCTGCAGCACGGCATAAAATCCATTCCGGGAATTCCAGTCGCATTGGCGATTGCAGACGGAAAGCCGGTTATCAACCTGCCAGGCCCGCCTTTCGCAGCGTTCTGCGCTTTGGATTGGTGTGTCCGTACACTGGTTTATCTGGCGCAAGGACGCGCTATGCTCTCCCCACAGAGGGTAACGGCGGTTTTGCTGCAGGAGGTGCGCAAACCTGCACCTTATGAGTTTTACCTGAGGCTAAAGGTATACAGAACTGAGAACGGATTCTGTGCAGAGCCGCTGTCATGGGGCAGCCGGTTTGCACAGGCAATGAACTGTAATGCGCTGATGGTGATACCGGTGGGATTGGATGGTTATCACAAAGGCGATGTGATTGAGGCAGATCTGTTGTATGGACTGCCGGATGTTGATGAAAGGAGGAATTAACGTGGAACACGGCCTTACTCCTGCAGAAGCATTGGCATTGATGCAGAACGCTCGAAATTTAAATCAGCCTGATGCCGCATTTGAGCTTTTCCGGCGTGCAGGTCAAAAGAGAAACCAGATGCTTGGCGATCAACTATGGTGGACTTCCGGATCAGGTGGTATTTTCCCGTGCCGTGTGGCTCCCCGCTGTTCTTATTGCAGCTTTTTTACGGAAGATCACTTTCCCATGGACGCTCTTTTAAGAGGATTGGAGCTGATTGAAACCATGGGTATTCGGCAATTTCATATCAGTGGGGGAACCGATTTAAAGGGCGGTTTTGAGGAAGCGCTTCTTGCAATGGTGCGGACAATCCGCGAGCATTCCAACTTACAGCTTGAAGTGAATCTGGGACCTTCTTTTTCCCGGCAAGTAGTTCTGGAACTGAAGCACTTAGGAGTAGAGAGTATCACCAGTTCCCTGGAATGCACCAATCCTGAAATATTTCGTGCCGTGAAGCCCGGTGACAGTCTTGAACGGCGTCAGAGGCTGCTTGAAATCTGCGAGGAGCTTGCAATGCCCAGCCGTACCATGATGCTGGTAGGACTGGGAGAGAGCGATGCAGACCGGATTGCCCATTTGTTTTATCTGAAACAGTTTAACAGACTATATCAGTTAAGGATCTCTCGTTTCATGCCCTTTGCGGGAACGGCGCTTCAAGCGTACCCTCGTTGCTCGCCATGGGAAACCGCTCTTGTGACCGCAATGGCAAGGTTAATTCTGCCTGACCGGGAAATCAGTCTTGCAGCGGGCAACGGCACGGAGGACATCCCGCTATGGTATTTGGCCGGAGGGGGAAACCAGGTGATGGGGGTTTCCATTACAAGCCACGCGCCTAAGGCATCTTCGGAGGTTTTTGTACATGAAATCGGAGAACATATATATGTTGTGGACAAAAGGAAAGAAATCGAACGCATACTCGAAGGTATGCTGTTAAAAATAGTTTGATGTTATATAAGACGGCATTGGCTCCAGATCGGGCAGAGTGTAAAAATGGGCATATTGGCAAACTATAAATCTCAATATCAAATATACATTATATTAATGCTGTTACATGAAAGATATAGGACCAATTATTGATATATTAGAAACTGCTGATATTTTTTAAAAATACAAAAATATAAGGGTGTACTTTATGGGAAATATTTTGTTAAAAGAAACTACAGCACTTGTGCAAAACTGTTTGGGAAGTGATTTGGAATCTATTACTGTGGAAAGAGCGGTATTCGGACTGTTTTTTTCTGGAGTAAAGCTAAGCAATGGTATGGGAGGCTTGTGCTTCACACCGGTGAAGGAGATACCGGCGGCTGTATGCTGTCCCAGCTCCGCGAAAGCAATGCCCTTATCCGGCAGACTGAAAGGACGAAGCGCGGCAGATTATCTGTCCGATTTGGATCATTCCAATATTCTGCGAAAAACATTGGCAATTGCCACCTTGAATGCCCTGTCCGCTGCCTGCTGGCAAAGTGGAGCGGCAAAAGGGTATCAACTCCAAACAGGAGTGGATGCCTTTGATAATGTGCAGATTCCCCAAGGCGGAAAGAGTGTGGTCGTGGGGGCTTTGGTTCCCATTTTGAAAAGGCTGATTGCTGCCGAGGCCGACTTCAAGGTACTTGAAATGGACAACCGTACTTTAAAAGGAAAAGAGCTTGAGCACTATGCGCGGCCGGAAGATGCATCAAGCTATATTCCTGAGGCTGATCTTTTGGTTATTACAGGTGTTACCGTGCTCAACGACACCCTCCCGGATTTACTGAATATGATAAAGCCTGGTGCCCAGGTGATTGTCACCGGGCCAACTGCCAGCATGCTTCCGGATGCCTTTTTTCAGCGCGGGGTCACAACCATGGGCGGTGTTCTGGTCACTAAGCCGGATGAAGTGCTTGACATCATCAGTGAGGGTGGTTCCGGCTACCATTTCTTTGGAAAAAGTGCAGAACGGCTCATCATAAATAAAAATCAATCCAGTAAAGACAAGGCGCTTTTTTGAGCCGCTGGGATAACATTACTTGCAGATGCAGTAATATTCCAATACATTAATATTTCCATTGTAACCGGACAGAGTTATGCCGTAACAGATTATTGCCCGGAAATACTGATTGCCGATGCCTTCCGGGCAGTTTGACAGGCATTGTGGATTGTGGGTAAATTTGGGGTACGGCTTGCATTTTTAGGTGATTTATGCTATAGTATCTCCCGTACCAAGGTCGCAGAAACCCTTGATCTACGGGGGATTTTTGCAAGTAAAGACCGGTGTGTTCGTGACCTTCCACACCTAAAACAAAACTAAAGGAGAAATGAATATGCATTACAAAACTTCAGAAAGGACCTATTTTATGGTCTTTTCAGCAGCGATTGCTGCAGTCTACACTGTGCTGACCATGATTTTTGCACCTGTCAGCTTCGGCCCTATCCAGTTTAGAATCTCAGAGATCCTCTGTATTCTCCCATTTTTTACTCCGGCGGCGATTCCGGGACTGTTTATTGGCTGTTTCCTGTCCAATTTATTATGCGGTGCAGCTACCCTGGATGTGGTTTTCGGCAGCCTTGCCACTCTCATAGGAGCCATCGGTTCCTACAAGCTTCGGAAAAACAAGTGGCTGGTATGTGTTCCCCCGATTTTGGCAAATGCCATCATCATCCCATGGGTTCTTCGGTATGCTTATGGCTCAGAGGATATGATATGGTACGCTATGATTACAGTCGGTATCGGAGAAATTCTTGTGATCGGAATCCTTGGAAATATCCTGCTTAGTGTATTAAATAACTATAAGCATGTAATATTTGGGCGTTTTCTGTCAGATAAAGGATAAAACATATTTATAAGCTGCATGTTAAGCTTGTTCAAGTGCTGTGCAATAAGCCGCCTGAACAAGCTTTTTTAATAATATTCTGGCATACTCCTGCAAAAGAATTCCATAAATACATTATTACAGGAATATCCTTCCTGAGAATTTCCCGCCAAGTGTCTGCACTGCCATAATACCGGACCGGATTTTTTCTTATTTTCACTGCCGGTCCAAAGAGGTATGTTTGAAAGAACCAGACATTTTGTTCCATATTACAAAACCAAGAGAAAGTTACAATCGATATATAAAATTTAGAAAAAAATAAAAAAAGTAACCAAAATGTAACCGTTTAGGTTTATAATGATAACACAACTAAAGGGAAATGGTGGAAATTATGGAAAAAAGTAGAATGAGTGTAGTTCGCGGCACCGACCGGTATATTACAATAGCAGTGGATGAATGCGATGCTTGGAGTATGAAGGGAATTATGTTTCACTGCGATGATCCTCAGGGAATCCAATACGGCAGTATGCTTGAAATGATTTTAAATATGGACCGTATATTTGATTCCATGAGTTGCCCTAAACAGACATTTCAAATGCGGCATTTTCCTGGAACGAATCCCCCTGATTTTGTGACTCGAACCAGTGAGGAGGAAGTGCGAAAGGGAAAACTGAGCACCTTCCGTATATATGTACAATACCGTTACCACGCCAGTTGGCAGGGGGTGGTCCAATGGGAAGAAGGCGGCAGGCAGGAGCTGTTTGAAAGCACGCTTCAACTGATTTTAATCATGACTCAGATGCTAAAGGGACATCCCCAGGTGGGACAGGAAGGGGAAGCCTTGAATTCCTTTCATGTGGCCATTGATTCTTATGATTCCGGACGGATTGTGGGAAATTATCAAAACATTCCTGCTAATCTGACAGAACAGTATGATGTTCCGGTTGACTTGGCAGGAACCCTGGGAAATTTTATGGAAATTAAAACCTTAAAGAAAAAAACTTCAACATATGGGCTGAATTACGGCAGACTGATTTCCAATGAAATTTGTACCATATGCAGAAGCGGTGGACAAAAGGCAACCTTTACAATTAAGATCATGTTTCGTGACCATTCTACGTGGCAGGGCATTATTTACTGGAGGGAAGGCAGGGTGGAGCAGCCTTTTCGCAGCTTTAAGGAGATGCTTTATCTGATCGTATCTGTAGTAGGAACAATACCGGCGGAAGGCGAAAACTATGAGGAAGAGATGCCGCCTATTGCCTTAGGGTTATAAGAACTGTGTCATAAAGTGCACTTTACAGGACATAAAATCTGTAAGGTGCATTTTTTGATTGTAATTATATTGTAGATTTTCTCGTTGCTTTCTTATATAATAAAAGGGAAGTGTTGCCTTTACAAAAGAAAAGCGGTAAAAGTAAAGGAAGGCATCAGTTATTACAGAAAACAAAATTAAGGATGGAAAAAGCATGTATCAAATTCATTTTCATAAACCAGAGGCAATTCATTTTATCGGAATAGGCGGGATCAGCATGAGCGGCCTGGCGGAAATACTCATTGACCAGGGATTTACCGTTACAGGGTCAGATTCCCAGGAGTCAGGGCTGACGCGTCATTTAGAGTCAAAGGGCGCGGCCATTGCATATGGCCAGAGAGCGGAGAATATTAAAGAAGGAATTGATGTGGTTGTTTATACGGCAGCAGTCCATCCGGATAATCCGGAATTTGCAGAAGCCAAGGAAAAGGGACTTCCAATAATAAGCCGTGCGGAGCTCCTTGGACAGATGATGAAAAATTATGAAAACTCCATAGCGGTATCAGGAACCCACGGCAAGACCACGACTACCTCCATGATAACGGAGATCCTTTTGGCTGCCGAAGCGGACCCTACCATATCGGTGGGCGGGATTTTAAATTCCATTGGCGGAAATATCCGTGTGGGAGGTTCCAGGCTGTTTGTAACGGAAGCCTGTGAATATACCAACAGCTTTCTGTCCTTTTTCCCCACCATGGAGGTGATCCTGAACATAGAGGCGGATCATCTTGATTTCTTTAAAGATATTAAGGATATCCGCCATTCCTTCCGCCTTTTTGCCAAAAAGCTTCCCCAAAGCGGATCTCTGGTGATCAACAATGATATTGAAAGCCGGGAGGAGATCACAGAGGGACTGCCGTGTAACGTGATCACCTTTGGCAAGAGGCCGGGGAGCCGGTACCAGGCCGGGGCCATTCACTTTGATGAATTTGCAAGAGCCACCTATGAGTTAATGGTGGACGGAAATATTGTGGATACCGTAACCCTTGGCGTTCCGGGAGAGCATAATGTGTATAATTCCCTGGCAGCAGCAGCAGTTTGTACAGAACTGGGAATTGACCTGGAGCTGATCAAAAAGGGACTGAAGCGTTTCACCGGTACCAACCGGCGTTTTGAAAAAAAGGGAGAGCTGTCCGGCGTTACCATCATTGATGATTATGCCCACCATCCCCAGGAAATCAGGGCGACTCTGGAGGCGGCGAAGCACTATCCTCATAATAAGCTGTGGGTGGCATTCCAGCCTCATACCTATACCAGGACAAAGGCGTTTTTAGAGGAATTTGCAGAAGCCCTGTCACTGGCAGATGAGGTGATCCTGGCAGACATTTATGCAGCCCGTGAAGCAGATGATTTAGGAATCAGCTCAGGGGATATTGCGGAGAGAATCGAAAAAAGAGGGGTAAAAGCCCACTATCTTTCATCTTTTGATGAGATCGAAACATTTATTTTAGAAAATTGTATACACGGTGACTTGTTGATAACTATGGGGGCTGGAGACATTGTAAAAGTTGGGGAAAAGCTTTTAAACTTATAGTTATCAACATTATCCACATAGTTTTCAACATTTTATGTTAAGAAACTATGTGGATTTTTTAATTTACATAATTTATAATCTTACAATTTACGAAATCACGGTTTTATCAGCAAATCGACACGATTCGGAGGAGAAATCCTATTTATGTATACCTGGTTTCCACATTATCCACATTATCCACAATTCATTTGGTGGATAACCGGGGCTATTTTCTTTTGATGAGACCTGTGGTATGATAAGAGCATGATAAAAAGGTGAGGTTATGGCGGTGAATATTAAGAGCAGTTTTAAGATAGACGTGACGGTGATATCCAATGAGTTCATTGACAAATATATGTCAGGGGCCAATGGGGAATACATAAAGGAATATTTGTATTTAATGCGCCATGAAGGGGAAGAGATCACTGTTTCCATGATAGCAGATGCATTAAACCATACGGAAGCGGATGTGGCGCGGGCCTTATCCTATTGGAAAAATGCAGGAGTCCTTGGAGAGATAACCCCAGTAAAACCGGCTCTTTCTCCGGCCGTATCTGAGACAGCCTGTTCCGGAGCCGGCAGGGAAGAACAAAAGAAGCCTGAGGCAGCCGGCCAGCGGATCGTCTATTCGCCTGAGAAGATAAGCGGCCTTGCAGGAGATGAGGACTTTTCCCAGCTTCTTTATATTGCCCAGAAATATATGAATAAGGTATTCACCCAGAGGGAGTGCGAGGTGTTCGCCTATCTCTATGACGGCCTTCACATGCCGGCCGAGCTGTTGGAATATGTGGTCGAGTACTGTGTGCAGGGCGGTCACAGCAGCATCCGTTATATTGAAACAGTTGCTATTAACTGGCATGAAAAGGGGTTTAAGACCATAGAGGATGCCAAGAACTATGCCCTTACCTTTACCAAGGATTCATTTGCTGTTATGAAGGCTTTTGGATTAAGTGACAGGAAACCGGGAGATAAGGAGAGGGATCTTATAGACCGGTGGTTCCGTACCTATGGATTTACCAGGGATCTGGTGATTGAAGCCTGCAACCGGACTCTGGCGGCTACCCATACCCCAAGCTTCCAGTATGCGGACAAAATACTGGAGGGTTGGAAAAAAGCAGGTGTGCGCTCCATGGAAGAGGTCAGGAAGCTGGATGAGCAGTATGCGGACCGTATGAAGAACGGAGAGCATAAGGCAGGAAAGAGCGGAGAAATTAAACAGACCCAGGCCCCAAGGGGGAGAAAGGGGCAGAACCAGTTTCAGAATTTCCCTCAAAGGGAGATTGATTATGATGCCCTTGTTCTGAAGCAGTTGACGGAACGGCAGTAGTTTTTACAAAGGTCAGCAGGAGGAATGGAGGTAATTATGGCGCTGAGCAATTCACAGTACGATGCCATCATGCGGGCATATGGACAGCAACAGTTTAAGAACCGCCATGAACAGGAAAAGAGGATCGAGGAAGTATACCAGAAGCTGCCGGTTATGAAGGAGCTTGACGATTTCATCAGCACCAGTGCGGTAACCAGTGCACGGAGGCTTCTTGACGGGGACAAGGGAGCTCTTAAGGACCTTAGGAATGAAATCGCAGACTTGAGAGAACAAAAGAGCGTGCTTTTAAAAGCTGCCGGTTTTTCCGCAGATTATATGGAGATGCGGTACCGGTGCCCGGATTGTAAGGATACCGGATACGCTGAGGGGATAAAGTGCCATTGTTTCCGCCAGTGTGAAATGAAATATCTTTACGCCCAGTCAAACATTGAACAGATCGTTGCGGTAGAAAATTTCGATACATTTTCTTATGAATATTTTGATGATACAAGAGTGGTTCCGGTTCTAAACCGCACCGTCAGGCAGTATATGGGACAAGTGGTGGAGACCTGCAGGAACTTTGTAAAGGGATTTTCCACAGAGCATGGGAATCTGCTGTTTACAGGCCCTACGGGAGTTGGTAAGACATTCTTAACCAACTGCATTGCAAAGGAATTGATCGACAAGTATTGCTCCGTTATATATTTATCAGCCAACGACTTATTTGAAGTGTTTTCCAAGAACCGGTTCGATTACCAGGATGAAGATGATATGAAGGGGATGTACCAGTATATACTGGATTGTGATCTTTTGATCATTGATGATCTGGGAACGGAGCTTAATAACAGTTTTACATCCTCAGAATTGTTTTACTGCATCAATGAACGGCTTAATTCATCCAAAGCGACCATTATTTCCACCAACCATCCCATCAATGAGCTGAGGGACCGGTATACGGAGCGTGTTACCTCCAGGCTCATCAGCCGGTATACGGTGATCCCCCTTTATGGAGATGACATCCGCATCAGGAAGAAAGAAAGACGTGTGAACTAACTTAAAATCCAGGAGGCCTTTGTGTCATAAGGCTCCTGGATTATCTGTTTCCATTCTGTATGTATTTGGCCCGTTCCGGGAATTTTTTATAAACTGGCAAGCCGTTCAAAAAGGCTGTTCACATCTATCTGCCCATATCCCCATATGTTATTGGGATAAATATATGAGCTGCTGCGGGCCGCTCCGTTTATTAAGAGTCGGTTGACATTGTTTCCGGTCATTCTGGGATAATTTCCTCTGGCAATGGCCCATTCAAGTACCATAGCAACGATTCCGGCCCCATGGGCCGCAGCCGCTCCCGTACCAGTTACAGTTCCATACATGTTTCCCGGGACCGCACAGGTAAGCTGATAGCCCGGTGCGGCCAGGTCAGGCTTGATCTCGCCGGTCCTTGTATAGCCTCTGCTGGATTCCGGCAGAATGCTGTTATTGGTGTCATTGTAACCGGCCACAGTCAATTGGTGTCTTCCATTTCCAGGTGAGGTCAGAGTGGTGTCAGGATTTGAGTTGAGAAAATATGTCTCTCTTGTGATCAGATCTCCGGAAGGCAGCCAGGAATGAAAGGCAAAGGGTTCGCTTTCAATGTTCTGCACACGCAGGTACCAGATGCCGGGAAGGAGATTGTTAAACCGCAGCAGGATGAGCTGATCTCCGTTTTCCTCCTCAAATATAGTGTTGTTGACATAAATGGTAGTCTGGTTGAAAATGAAACTGAACCTCCTGCATTGATTGAAGGAAGGAAAAACAGGCTGGGTGGATTCCCGGTTTGGAGAAGAGATATCCACGGAAAGTCTTGCCGGAGCGTATGACCAGATTTCCATGGAAAACATTTTATCATTGCTTCCCACCCTCAGCTCAAAATCATTGTAGTAAGGGGCTCCTGTGGTGGAGTTAAAATAGTGCCTTTGACTGTTTCCTTCATTGCCGGCGGAAACGCATATCCCGATTCCTGGCAGCAATGAGAGGTAATCGATGTAGCTGTCCATGGCTCCTCTGCCGTCGTGGCCTCCCTGGCTGCTTCCCATGGCAATGCATACCACAAGGGGACGATTGAATTGTTCCGAAGCTCTAAAAGCATAGCGGAGGCCCAGTATGATATCGGATTCCTGATAGCAGAGGGCGTCTTCCGGGACAAAAAATATTTTTTTCAGGTTTTGTTTTGCTTCCTTCAGCTTTACGATCACAAGATCGGCCTGGGGCACGACGCCGCTGAAGGATTCGGCTGGGTTTGGACTGCCTGCCAGAACACTGGCTATGGCGGTTCCGTGTCCGTTGGGATCCGTTGTTGGGACAAAGGACAAAGGAGCTTCTGTGCTTAATGCGGCATTGATCTGATCCCTGTTGTATTGGGAACCAAATGTAAAGGTTTCGGGAGGCGTACCGCTTTGATCAGTCTGGTCCCACATGGTAAGGATGCGTGAGGTTCCGTCATTATACTTAAATGCCGGATGCTGGTAGTCAATACCCGTATCAATGACAGCCACCAGGACCCCGCTTCCAAACAGGGCCAGATAAGGGTTCCTCTGAACCGTTGTAATGCCGGATTTTTCCAGGCTGGTGGTGGAGGTGAGGGTGAACAGGGAGGGAAAATTGTTATAGGGATGCCGGCCTAAATCACAGGGATCCACGGTACTGATAGGAACGTGCAGAAGGGAATCCCTTATATCCATATAGGTGATATTATCTCCAGTATCATAGGAAGGAGCCAGAGTATTGCTGATAATTAAGTCATAATAGTTATTATCCAAAATTTTTGACACGATTAATCCTCCCTGTTTTTAGTGGGTACATAATACATTTTATGCAGATAAATATCTATTATGAGAATCTCCTGTAGCATCCTATAGATTCCTTTGATGGCCCGGGGCGCCTTTTGCACAGAGGAATGTAAGAGCAGAGTGCCGGTTCCAAACGTAAGAAAATAGCAGTTGCAACAATTGGGGACAAAGGTTACAATGAGATGAAAGAGTGTTAATCCCATTGATTAACTTGACTATTTCCGCACATAATGTTATAAAAGAACCGTTGCATTGCATTAGATACGTTGGAGGAGAGAAGAATGCTTTACGAAGAAAAAACGATAGAAACCATTCCGGTAGGTCCGCTGGGTTTGATACCGTTAAAAAGCTGCAAGGAGTTGGGAGATAAGGTCAATGATTACCTGGTGGCATGGAGACAGGAACGGGAGAGCGAGCACAAGTCTACCATTGCTTTCTCAGGCTATCAGAGGGATTCCTACATGATCGGAGCCAGCACACCAAGGTTTGGAACCGGAGAGGCTAAAGGTACCCTCCAGGAATCCGTTCGTGGTGATGACCTTTATTTCATGGTAGATGTGTGTAACTACAGTCTTACCTATTCTCTTTGCGGGATGACCAACCATATGTCCCCGGATGACCACTTCCAGGATTTGAAGCGCCTCATTGCTGCGTCGGCAGGAAAAGCCCGCCGCATCAATGTGATCATGCCTTTCTTATACGAAAGCAGACAGCATAAGAGATCCAGCAGAGAGTCCTTAGACTGTGCCCTGGCTCTTCGTGAACTGGTGAACATGGGAGTTGAGAACATCATCACCTTTGATGCCCATGACCCAAGAGTGCAGAATGCTATTCCTTTAAAGGGTTTTGAAACCGTTCAGCCCATTTACCAGTTTATTAAATACTTACTGAAGGAAGAGAAGGAACTGGATATTGACAGCGAGCATATGATGGTCATCAGCCCGGATGAGGGAGGCATGGGCCGTGCCGTATTCTTTGCCAATGTTCTTGGCCTTGACATGGGTATGTTCTATAAACGCCGGGATTATACCCAGGTGGTCAACGGACGGAACCCCATCGTTGCCCATGAGTTTCTGGGAAGCAGCGTAGAGGGCAAGGATGTGATCATTGTGGACGATATGATCTCTTCCGGCGAAAGCATGCTGGATGTAGCCAAGGAGCTTAAGAGAAGAAAGGCCAGGAAAGTATTTGTTTGTTCCACCTTTGGCCTCTTTACCAACGGCCTTGCAAAGTTTGATGAATACTATGAGAATGGATTTATTGACAGGATCCTTACAACCAACCTGGTTTACCAGACCCCGGATCTCTTATCCAGGCCATATTATATCAATGTTGATATGAGCAAATACATTGCGCTGATCATAGATAATTTAAATCATGACGCCTCCTTAAGCGAGCTTCTGAATCCCACTACCAGAATTAACCGGCTTTTAGAGCGCTACCGTGCAGGTGACAGGTAAAGCGGGGCACATGGAAAAATTATCGAAGCAGAAGCTGGTCTTAGTGGGCCTTACACTTTTCTCCATGTTTTTTGGGGCGGGAAATCTTATTTTTCCGCCCTATTTGGGCGCTTGTGCAGGAACCAATACCTGGATCGCCATGACAGGTTTTGCGGTGACGGCCATTGGGTTTCCTGTACTTGGCGTGGTTGCAGTAGCCAGGTCCGGCGGCCTTGACAAGCTGGCCGGCCACGTTCATCCCAAATTTGCATTTGTCTTTACGCTGCTTATCTATCTTTCCATAGGGCCGTGTCTTGCTATTCCCAGAACCGCCAGCACGTCCTTTGAAATGGCAGTGGTCCCCTTTTTAAAAGAGGGAGGTGCAGGAGCCTTTATCCAGTTCCTTTATTCCGCCTTTTTCTTTGCCGTTGCATTTGCCGTATCTTTAAAGCCGGATAAATTGACGGACAGGCTGGGGAAAATACTGACTCCCTGTCTTCTGGCTCTGATCGTGGTGATATTTGCAGGGTGCATGGTCCATCCGGCAGGCTCCTACGGGGCTCCGGCAAAGGCCTACGGATCCAATCCCTTTGTAAAAGGATTTCTTGAAGGGTATCTGACCATGGACACCATTGCCGCCCTGAATTTTGGAATCATTATTTCTTTGAATGTTCAGGCAATGGGAGTCAAACAGGAGGCCTCTGTGGTCAGGGAAACCATTAAAGCAGGTTTTATCGCAGGAGGAGTCCTTCTCCTGGTATACAGCGCTCTGGCTCATGTGGGAGCCGTTACAGGCGGCACATTGGGGGTGGGAGAAAACGGTGCCCAGACCTTAAACCAGGCAGTGCGTTTTTTATATGGGAACGGAGGGCTTGTGATGCTGGCCGCCGTCTTCTTTATTGCCTGTTTAAATACCTGCATTGGCCTTATAAGCTGCTGCAGCAGGTATTTCAGCACCATTGTGCCCAAGGTGGGATATGGTGCCTGGGCCTTTCTCTTCGCCCTGGTGAGCCTGGTGGTTTCCAATATCGGCCTTAACAAGATACTGGAAGTCTCTGTTCCGGTGTTAAATGCCATTTACCCCGTAGCCATTGTTCTCATTCTGCTGTCCTTTGGCTTCCGGGATGGAAGGAAGTGGAGGGCGGTTTATGTTTGCTCCATTGGCCTTACCGGAATCGTCAGCGTGCTTTTATCTCTGGAACAGGCAGGCCTTGGCTTTTTAAATGCCGGACTTTCCAGGCTCCCTCTTTATAATATGGGGCTTGGCTGGATCGGACCGGCGGTTGCAGGAATCGCTGTCGGTGCTTTGGCTGGAATTGCAGGAAAGAGGAACTGATAGGAGAATGGTACTGATGGAAGAGCAGGAACTAACAGGAAAAGCAGGAACTAATAGGAAGACAGGAACTGGTAGGAAGATAGGGCTGATAGGATAATAAAATTGATAGGAAAACAGGAAATATAGAAAAAAAGACTGTCATGGAGGCGGAATGCCCGGCATGACAGTCTTTTTTTGATCCACAGGAAATTGAGTTCTGTGAGTCAAAGGACGTTTTTTAATGAATGCCACTGATGTCAAATGTATGATAGCGGCTGAAGCTAGCAACCTTGCTCCGGCAGGAAAGTCAGCAGCGCAGACTCTTTATTCCTGAAGTGATTTCTGTGATCATATTTCTACAAGGTGATAAGGGATCAGGTTTGCTGTCAGCATCTGGGCCTCCCGCTGATGGCAGGTGAAGATGATGACCTGGTCGGAATAAGTGTTTACCAGCCATCTTAAGGCGGTCTTAAGCCTGTCATCGTCATACAGAACAAAGCTGTCGTCAAATATGAAGGGCATTCGCTCCGCGCCCTCCTGAATCAATGTGGCGGCTGCCAGCCGAAGTGCCAGATAGACCTGGTCCATGGTACCGCTGCTGACCTGTTCCAAGGGAACCAGCTTTGTTTTAGTATTCAAAAACACATTCAGGTTTTCATCCACGCTCATGCTGGTATAGATGCCTCCAGTGATCCCGGCAATGAGGTCTGAGGCTGTTTTATTTAAATATAAGCCAAAGGAGTCCCTGATAGAAGATGAGAGGCTGGTCATGGTTTCTAAGGCCAGGTCAATGGCGGAAATTTCCTCCCGGATCCGGTCGTTCTCTGTCAGGATGTGCTTAAGCCCTTCTGCCTGGGTCTTGCAGTTTGACAGATGCTCCAGCTTCTTATCCAGTTCCCACTGGCTTTTCTGCTGCTTTTCAATGGATTCCCCGCAGTTTTCCTGTTTTTTTGAAAGCTCCTCAAGCTCTGTCGCCTTCTGTGCAATGACTGCTTCGGATTTGGACACAGCAGAGCATAGGCGGGTAAACTCCGCCATCCTTGTCTGGAAGGCCCGGAGGGCTTCCGGGGAGATCTCGGTATTACCCAAATGCCTGGAAAGGATCTCCTGCAGGATCTTTGCACTCATTTCCATATCCTTTTGGCTGTGCCTCAGCCGTAAAAACAGGATCAGGCCGATCAGATAGAAAATAGTGGCTGTTCCGATAAAAATACCCAGCAAAAGAATGAGGTCAAGGCCATAGTAAGCGGTAAAATAATTTGCTTCTCCCAGATAATAAAGGACTCCTGTGGCGCATAAAAGCAGGGTCGCAAGGAACAGGGAAAGGACGGAGAATATTTTTCTCGGTTTTTTGTTGCAGGTCTCCATGGCTTCCATGTATTCCTCATAGCTTTCCTGAGCCTTTCCGAGACAAGCGTTAATGGAGGCCTGGTCGGAAAACTGGTTGCTGGTCAATACCTGCCTGCCCCTTGCAGCCTTTTGAAGGAGCTCTTCCTTTTCCTTCTGGTGCTCCTCTATGGAAGATTTAATATGGGAACGGAGCTTATGATATTCCTGAATCTGGTTTTCATATTCCGGAGATGAAATTTCCTTTTCCGTGTTGCGGATCTCACTTAACAAAGAGGTGTAGGTGCGGGCTGCCTCAGGAACCATCTGGGATTCCAGCTCTTTTCTCTGGGATTTTAAAAATGCGGCGGATTTCGTGATGTTAAGGGATAAGTTTCCCGTTGTGTTTAAGTTGGCTATGTAATTTTTAAGTTCAGAAACCATGCCCTCGTCGGTGGCGCTTTTAAGCTGGCCGATGCTGACGGTGTTAATGTAGGCGGCTTCGCTTAAGCCGCATAACAAATCGTCTAAAAATGCCTTTGTCGGTTCTACTTCCCGTCCGGCGGTTTCATCTACGATCTTAAATTCCTTTTTGTTTTTCTGGAAGGTGCGTTCGATCCGGTAAATGTGATCTTTATGCTCCAGCCGTATCTGCCCTTCATAAGTACCGCTGTTTTCCCAGGGCTCATATTTTGTGTAAAGGTCATTCCGGGAGGCGCGGCCTCTCTGGCGTTCGATGCCGAAAAGCATTCCCCGTATAAACGTATGGATGGTGGATTTTCCGGCCTCATTCTTGCCGTATACAATATTCAGCCCATCCCGGAAGGTAAGGTTTCTGCCATGGAATTTCCCAAAGCCATTGATATAGATATCAATTATTTTCATGGGGTCAGCTCCTTTCATCCGTTGTACGAAGCAATGCGTTGATGCCGTAATGAAGAGCCTTTTTTTCCACCGGGCTCATCTCCGGCTTTTGAAGGGCCTGGATAAAGAAACCGATCATGTCGCTGGGATGCTCGGCAAACAAGGCTGAAAAGTCATACTGAGGCTCAGATTCATCAATGATTTCCATGATCTTAAACCGGGTGGAAAGCATCTCCAAGTCAAAGGAAATATCAGGGTCCCTCATGCCCCGGATCCGGAACCGGAATATGTTTTCAGGCCCCCTGTTCTGGATTTCCTGGGTGATCTTCATGGCAAGTTCCGTATTGGTAGTGGCAGTTGTTACATTGACGGCCAGGGAGATGTACTGAAGCCTTGCCATGGGTACGAATTTTAAGGATGTCACCATGCGGGTCACTTCATTGATCTCTCCCACCATCATACCGTGATGGCCGGATTCCGTTTTGTCCAGAGGTTCCAGGGAACCGGCAAATGCCATGCGGTTTTCCAAAAGGATCTCCGGACGGTGAATGTGCCCCATGGCTATGTAGGAAAAGTCCAGATTGGCCATGGCGCCCTTGTCAAAGGGGATGTGGTTGGCATCTCCCCCATGGCCAAGAAGGACATGGATGCGCCCGTTGTTAGGCACCTTTAAATGGTCAAGGCGGTTTTCCGGGATCTCGGCTGAATGGTAACTGAAGCCGTAAACCTCTGTATTGATTTCCTTAAAGTAAACGCTTTCCAGCTCCTTCCCCATGAGATAGGACACATTGGGCGCCCATGAAAAGCTTAACAGGGCGGAGTTGCTCCGGATGCGGTCATGGTTGCCTGCAATGATGACCACATGGACCTCCGGTATGGTGGAAAAAAGATAGTTTACCTCTTTTAAATCCCTGGCCAGGGGCTGCCGGTGAAATAAGTCTCCGGAAATAAAGAGACAGTTGGCTTCCAGGGCCTTTGCCTGGCTGACCGCCTTTGCAAAGGTGTCCCTGATGTCCTGATACCGTTCCTTGCTCCATGGTTTGTCGCTGTCCGGGCTCATGCCCCAATGAACATCTGCAATATGTATGAATTTCATTGTCATTACCTCGCTGGTCCTCTGCACAAATGGTTACAGTTCAACTATGCCTGAACTGAAACCACAAATTCCCTGCCGGTCAGGAAGGGAATTTGTGGTACAGGCTTAAAGTTCACAGTTGTTGACAGTTCTTGGGAATGGAACCACGTCGCGGATATTGGACATTCCGGTTAAATACATCACGCAGCGCTCAAAGCCAAGGCCAAAGCCTGCATGACGGGTGGATCCGAATTTTCTTAAGTCAAGGTAGAATTCGTAGTCCTCTTTCTTAAGGCCAAGCTCGTCCATACGTGCCACCAGCCTGTCATAATCGTCCTCTCTCTGGCTTCCGCCGATGATCTCCCCGATTCCCGGAACAAGACAGTCCACGGCAGCCACGGTCTTGTTATCCGGGTTCAGCTTCATGTAAAAGGCTTTGATCTCCTTTGGATAGTCTGTTACGAATACAGGCTTCTTAAAGAGCTGTTCCGTTAAATAGCGCTCGTGCTCGGTCTGTAAGTCACAGCCCCAGAACACTTTATAGTCAAATTCATCATTGTGCTTTTCCAGAAGCTCTATGGCTTCCGTGTAGGTCACATGGGCGAATTCAGAGTTCAGAACATGATTTAAGCGGTTAAGCAGCTCCTTGTCCACAAACTGGTTGAAGAAGTTCATCTCTTCCGGCGCATGCTCCAGGACGTAGCGGATCACATATTTCAGCATGGATTCTGCCAGTTCCATATTGTCGTTTAAATCGGCAAAGGCCATCTCAGGCTCGATCATCCAGAACTCTGCCGCATGGCGTGTGGTATTGGAGTTTTCCGCACGGAAGGTAGGTCCGAAGGTGTAAATATTGCGGAATGCCATAGCGTAGGTTTCTCCGTTGAGCTGGCCGCTTACAGTTAAGTTGGTAGGTTTTCCAAAGAAGTCCTGGCTGAAATCCACGGCGCCCCCTTCTGTCTTTGGAATGTTTGTTAAATCCAGTGTGGTGACCTGGAACATCTCGCCGGCTCCCTCACAGTCGCTTCCGGTGATGATGGGGGTGTGCACATAAACAAAATCCCTTTCCTGAAAGAACTGGTGAATGGCATAAGCGATCAGAGAACGAACACGGAAAACAGCCTGGAAGGTATTGGTTCTGGGACGCAGATGGGAGATGGTTCTTAAATATTCAAAGGAATGGCGTTTTTTCTGAAGGGGGTAATCCGGTGCAGAGATTCCCTCAACAGTGATTGTATCCGCCTGGATCTCAAAAGGCTGTTTGGCATCCGGAGTGGCCACCAGGGTACCTTTGACGATAATGGCGGCTCCTACATTTAACTTGGAAATTTCAGAAAAATTATCCATGGTGTCATGGTAGACGATCTGAAGTGTTTCAAAATAAGTTCCGTCATTTAAAACAATAAATCCAAACACCTTGGAATCTCTTAAACTTCTCACCCAGCCTCCGACCGTAACCTGGGAATTTAGAAGTGATTCTTTGTCTTTATATATTTGTCTTACAGTGATTAAATCCATAATGGCTTCTCCTTTTACATGTTCGCATACTTAGTAAGATTATACTGTATTTCGAGCCTTGATTCAAGGGGGAAGGGTGTAAAAACGCAAGATATGGCCTAAAATGTAAAAGAATTTAAAAAAAGTAGAAAAATGTCGGAAAATGCACAAAAAATTATGGATATAGTTCAAAATTTTGTTCACTATTTCATGGATATGTGATATAATGCTAGTACAATAAAATTACAACAGCGAGAGGTGATAACGTGATCAAGAAAGAGATGATTGCCATGCTTTTGGCAGGCGGCCAGGGAAGCCGTTTAGGCGTGTTAACGCAAAAAGTGGCCAAACCAGCAGTATCATTTGGCGGCAAGTACCGTATTATTGATTTCCCACTGAGCAACTGCATTAATTCAGGAGTGGATACGGTGGGAGTTCTGACCCAATATCAGCCATTGCGTTTGAACACCCATATCGGGATCGGAATCCCATGGGACCTGGACCGAAACGTTGGCGGCGTTACAATCCTTCCTCCCTATGAAAAGAGCAAGGGCAGTGACTGGTATACCGGTACGGCCAATGCCATCTATCAGAACCTCGAGTATATGGAGACTTACAATCCGGACTATGTCCTTATATTGTCAGGCGACCATATATATAAGATGGATTACGAGGTCATGCTGGAATATCATAAGGCGAATAATGCTGATATCACCATTGCTGCTATGCCGGTGCCGATCGAGGAGGCCAGCCGTTTTGGAATCCTCATAACCGATGAAAATAACCGGATCACGGAATTTGAGGAGAAACCGGTGAATCCAAGAAGCAACCTGGCATCTATGGGTATCTACATATTTAGCTGGAAGGTATTAAGGGAGGCTCTTATTAAGATGTCCGAAGTTCCGGGCTGTGATTTCGGAAAGCACATCATTCCCCACTGCTTTGAATCAGGGGACCGGGTATTTGCCTACGAGTACAATGGCTACTGGAAGGATGTGGGAACCTTAAGCTCCTACTGGGAAGCCAATATGGAACTGATTGATATCATTCCGGAATTTAATCTTTACGAAGAGTACTGGAAGATCTATACAAAGAGTGACATTATACCGCCTCAGTACGTAGCAGAAGAGGCTGTCATAGACAGAAGCATCATTGGAGAAGGATCGGAAATCTATGGAGAGGTCCATAATTCCGTTATTGGCTCCGGCGTTACCATTAAACAGGGAGCCGTAGTCAGGGATTCCATCGTCATGAGGGAATGCGTAATAGGAGAAAATGTTAAGGTACAGAAGGCCATTATCGCTGAAAATGTGAAGATAGGTGCAAACTCTGAGCTTGGTTTTGGGGAATTTGCTCCCAGCAAATATGATCCCAAAGTCTATCAGTCCGATCTGGTAACAGTCGGTGAGAATTCAACCATACCGGAAAATGTGAAGGTAGGTAAGAATACGGCAATTGTCGGTGAAACAGCAGCAGAAGATTATGCTGACGGAGAACTGGCTGGCGGAGACTACATCATAAAGGCAGGTGGCATACGATGAGAGCGATAGGAATTGTATTAGCAGGCGGAAACAGTAAGAGAATGCGGGAATTATCCAGTAAAAGGGCAATTTCGGCCATGCCCATTGCAGGGAATTACCGCAGCATTGATTTTGCCCTCAGCAATATGACAAATTCCCATATTCAGAACGTAGCGGTTTTGACCCAGTATAATTCCAGATCGCTTCATCTGCATTTAAGCTCTTCCAAATGGTGGGATTTTGGAAGAAAGCAGGGGGGATTGTTCGTGTTCACTCCAACCCTGACTGCAGAAAGCAGTGACTGGTACAGAGGGACCGCAGATGCACTTTACCAGAACCTTACATTCTTAAAAAACAGCCATGAGCCCTATGTGGTCATTGCGGCCGGCGACGGCATCTACAAGCTGGATTATGGGAAAGTCCTGGAATATCATATTGAGAAAAAAGCGGATATCACCGTGGTTTGTACGGAGCTTCCGGCTGGAGAGGATATTACCCGGTTCGGACTGGTGAGGACCAATGAAGACGGAAGGATCACGGATTTTGAAGAAAAGCCCATGGTGGCCTCTTCCAATATCGTATCCTGCGGCATTTATGTCATCCGCAGACGGCAGTTGATCGAACTCATTGAGCGCTGTGCCATGGAAGACCGTTATGATTTCGTAAGCGATATTTTAGTACGTTACCGGAATCTAAAGAGAATATATGCGTATAAGATGAACACCTACTGGAGGAACATCGCTTCCGTTGAGTCTTACTACAAGACCAATATGGATTTTCTGAAGTCAGAAGTCCGGGATTATTTCTTCCGCCAGTACCCGGATGTTTATTCTAAAATAGATGATTTGCCTCCGGCAAAATATAATCCGGGTGCAGTGGTGAAGAACAGTCTGATATCCAGCGGCAGCATTGTTAACGGAGTGGTTGAAAATTCAGTTCTGTTTAAAAAGGCATATGTAGGCAATAACTGTGTCATTAAAAATTCTATTATTTTAAATGACGTATACATAGGTGATAATACGGTTATTGAAAATTGTATTGTGGAGAGCCGGGACACTATCCGGGCCAATACCACCCATATCGGAACACCGGACAACATAAAAGTTGTCTTAGAGAAAAACGAAAGATACACATTATAAGGAAATGTGGGGGAAGGGGCTTGACATGCAGATTACAGACGTGAGAGTTAGACGCATTGAAAAAGAAGGAAAGATGAAAGCCATTGTATCCATTACACTGGACAATGAATTTGTGATTCATGACATTAAGGTGATCGAAGGAGAAAAGGGGTTATTTATTGCTATGCCCAGCCGCAAGGCAGCCGATGGGGAATACCGGGATATCGCACATCCCATTAATTCCGACACACGGGATATGATCCAAAAGGTCATTTTGGACAAATATGAGACCACGGCATTAGAAATGCCGGATGTGGGGGCATTTGCTTAATACGTCTTTGAATCCGCAGGCAGGGGTTGACTCTGCCTGTGGATTTTTTTTATTCATAAGGAAATACGCCATTTGTATTCCCAAATGTTTCGCTGCGCCTGAAAATTAAGGGCTAAGGCAGCAGGCTGGTGAAGCTTTCAGGCCCTGCAGACAGGTTGTTTTTAAAACTCTCCCTAAAAACAGGATTTACATAAGACTCTTTTTGGAGTTATAATAAATAAAATAATTTTTTGAAAGGTAGATGAACATATGACGATTAAAATAGGTATTGCAGGCTATGGAAATCTGGGAAAAGGGGTGGAATGCGCCATCCGCCACAATCCGGATTTGGAGCTTTCTGCCGTATTTACCAGAAGAGATCCGGCATCAATAACCCTTCTTACTCCGGGGGTAAAGGTGTATTCCCTGGAGGAAGCCGTTTCAAAAAAGGATTCCATTGATGTCATGATCCTCTGCGGCGGAAGTGCTGTGGATCTTCCCCAGCAGACTCCCCTTCTTGCCAGACATTTCAACGTAGTGGACAGCTATGACACCCATGCCAGGATCCCTCAGCATTACGAAGCGGTGGATAAGGCGGCAAAGGGAGGAAACAAGGCAGGGATCATATCTGTTGGCTGGGACCCGGGCATGTTTTCCTTAAACCGCCTGTATGCAGATGCTGTCCTACCCGGCGGTCATGATTATACGTTCTGGGGCAGGGGCGTGAGCCAGGGGCATTCCGATGCCATCCGCAGGATCCAGGGGGTAAAGGATGCCAGACAGTATACCATTCCGGTGGAAGAGGCCCTTGAGGCGGTTCGGAGCGGGAAGAATCCGGAGCTGTCCACCAGGGAAAAGCATACCCGTGAATGCTTTGTAGTGGCACAAGAGAACGCAGACTTAAACAGGATCAGGGAAGAGATCGTATCCATGCCCAACTATTTTGCAGATTATAATACTACGGTTCATTTTATAACCGAGGAAGAGCTTAACCGGGATCACAAGGGGATCCCCCATGGAGGCTTTGTCATAAGAACCGGAAGGACAGGCTGGGAGGATGAGAACAGCCATGTGATCGAATACAGCCTGAAGCTGGATTCCAATCCGGAATTTACGGCTTCCGTGCTGACCGCATATGCAAGAGCCGCTTACCGCCTGAATAAGGAAGGCCAGAGCGGATGCAAAACCGTGTTTGATATTGCTCCGGCATATTTAAGCCCTTTAAGCGGAGATCAGCTTAGAGGACATTTGCTATAAATCAGAGGCAGGAGGAAAAGAATGGCAGCGAGAAAGGAAATGGTTCTGTATTACCAGCCTGAAAAGGACCGGCAGAGCGGAAATGATACAAAGGCCGCAAAGCTGAAGGCAGTCCTGGTCCGTATGGGGATACGGATTAAAAATATTACCCCGGATCAGGTAAGCCAGACCGTAGGGTATCTGGCAGGCTTTGACGGCTTTGAAGAGATGGAGCAGGAGGAATGCCCTTATGTGGAAGAGGAGATCCTGGTGATGAAAAATTTTTCAAACCAAAGGATTGATGAACTGCTTTTAAACCTAAGGCGGGCAGGAGTTCCTAAAGTCCAATTAAAGGCGGTAATTACCGATACCAACTGCAAATGGAAGTTCTATGACCTGTATCTGGAGCTTAAAAAGGAACATGATACCATGTCCGGATCAGGCGGATCATAATCGTTTTGAAGCGTCATGGGATGTGCCGGGATACCGCTTCATGAAAAAAGCAGTACAAAAAACGCGTTTTGATGGGGCTTTACCGCCTGATCAAAACGCGTTTTCTATGTTACGTATCTTTACTGATAATCACATACGTTGGCCCACTGATGCAGCAATTCCGCTTCTTCCGGCCGTTTCTTTGAAAGCTGGGCAGCCGCAACGATGGGAAGCCAGCTTTGTACATATTTCTTCGCCGTGCCGGTCTTCTTACAAAACAGGTTCATATACATATCCGCCTTATGCTGGTCCTGCAGGCAGAACAGCAGATAAGTTCTTGCCACATCAGCGCTGGCATTTCCCTGGGTAGCATGGACCCAGTCCAGAACAAACATGGTTCCGTCTTCCTTTACAACAATATTGCTGGGGTTAAAATCTCCATGGCATAATTTTGTATGCTTAGGCATGCTGTCTAACTGTGTCCTCATATCATATCTGGTCACATCGCCTAATTCCTCCGTATCCAGGATCTGCCGTGACATCTTATCTTTCAGCTTGTTAAGAAGCGGGCACTGCTTTGACAGGAGGTTTAAGTGCAGATCCACCATATTCTCCATGTATTCCGGCAGTTTATCTGGATTTTCATCCATGAGCTGTTGGAGAGTCTTGCCTTCAATGAAATCAAAGGTAATAGACCATTTGCCTTCGAAAACACCAACTTCTAGAACCTTGGGAACGTTGATTCCGCCGACTTCTTCTACGCGCGCGGTAATCAATGCTTCATTCAATACATCTGCCTTTGGAAAATCAGTGTTGAAAACCTTGATCGCCTTGTCTCCATCACGAAAGACACTTTTTGTTGCAGTTGTAGCAATTAATTCTGCTGCCATAAGAACCTCTCCTTCCATCCAACCATTCGTATGAACCATTATGCAATGATTTTATACTTATATTTTACTACAAATCCTATAAAAAGTATAGCTTGTTTTTTGATATATCAGGAAAAAATTACTGAATATGTCTGAAAGTTAAAAACGGAAAACAGCCGCGCCATAAGCCGGAAGATCATAGGGGAAGGAGTATTCCTGCTCATCCCATTCCATCTTTACGGAACGGAAAGACGGCGCTTTTTTCCCCCGCTTGTACAGTCCGTGGCTTTCATCCAACACCAGGGTATAGGTTCCCTGTTTGGGTACTCCTACCCGGTAATCCGGGCGCTCTACCGGAGTAAAGTTTAAAACAAACAGCAGGCTGCGCTTATGATCCTTGCTGTACCGGATAAAGCTGAAGATGCTCCGTTCATTGTCATTGGCATTGACCCAGTAAAAGCCTTCCCCGTCATAATCCTTCTCGTAAAGCGCCGGATATTTTTTATACAGGTGCAGAAGGTCACTTACATAATCCTTAAGGTTTTTTCCTAAAGGCTCTTCAGCCAGATACCAGTCTAAGGAGGCTTTTTCATCCCATTCATGGAACTGCCCGAAGTCCTGCCCCATAAACAGCAGCTTTTTGCCGGGATGGCCCAGCATAAACGTATATCCCAATTTTAAATTTGCAAATTTATCTTCCAAAAGTCCCGGCATTTTATGGATCATGGAGCTTTTTAAATGCACTACTTCATCATGGGACAATACCAGTATATAGTTTTCGCTGGTAAAATATGTAAGGCCAAAGGTCATCTTGTGGTGGTTGTATTTGCGGAAATAGGGATCCAGCTTCATGTATTCCAGAAAATCATGCATCCAGCCCATATTCCATTTAAAGGTAAAGCCAAGTCCGCCCTTTTCCTGGTCTCCGGTGACCTTTGGCCAGGCGGTGGACTCTTCTGCAATGACCATGGCTCCATTTCCCCGTTTTTTAATGACGCTGTTTAAATGCTTAAAAAACTCGATGGCCTCCAGGTTCTCATTTCCCCCGTATTGGTTTGGCGTCCATTCCCCGTTGTTCCTGCCGTAATCCAGATAGAGCATGGAAGCCACCGCATCCACCCGCAGCCCGTCTACATGGAATTTATCCACCCAGTAAAGGGCATTGGCAATGAGGAAATTATCCACTTCATATTTGCTGTAATCAAAGACCTTTGTCCCCCAATCCGGATGTTCCCCTTTCCGGGGATCCGCATATTCATAGCAGGGTTCTCCGTCAAAGTCCGCCAGTCCGTGGGCATCCTTAGGAAAATGGGCCGGAACCCAGTCCAGGATGACTCCGATTCCCTTTCTGTGGAGGTAATCAACAAAATACATAAACTCCTCCGGGGTCCCATACCGGGACGTAGGGGCAAAATACCCTGTTACCTGGTATCCCCAGGAGCCGTCATAGGGATGCTCCGCAATTCCCATCAGCTCCACATGAGTGTAGCCCATTTCCAGAACATAGTCCGCCAGCTCATGAGCCGCTTCGGTATAAGTATAAAAACCATCCTTTTCATCCCTGTTTTTCCTCCGCCAGGAGCCTAAATGTACCTCATAGATGCTCAACGGTTCATTTAAGGAGTCCTTGATCTTCCGCTTTTCCAGCCAGGCCAAGTCCTTCCACTGGAACCCGGATAAGTCTGCTGTAACAGAAGCGGTCTGGGGACGGCATTCCGCCTGAAAGGCGTAGGGATCCGCCTTGAAAAGGATCTTGCCGCTCTTGGTGGTGATTGCATATTTATACAGTTCCCCAACACCCAGGTCCGGAACAAAGGTTTCCCAGATCCCGGAGTCGGCAAGGGGCTCCATGAGATTAGCCTCCGGATCCCAGCCGTTAAAATCCCCTACCACACCGACCTGGCTGCCATGAGGTGCCCAGACGGCAAAATACATCCCGTCGTTCCCTTCATATTTTTCCGGATGGGCGCCCAGCTTTTCGTAGATTTCGTAATGCCTTCCATTGTTATACAGGTACCGGTCAACTTCTGTAATAAACCCAGTACCGATTTCATTTCTGTCTTGTTCCATTCGCTCATCCCTCCATGATCTTTAAGATAACACCCTGGTTTGCAGGTATGGTCAATCCGATTCTGTGGTCAGTCACTGGAAACACTTCTCCACTCAGAAGGTTTACGGCAGTATTTCCCTCACAAGGACAGGGAATTGTAACAAATACATCGGCATCATCGTTGTTGGTCCCGGTTATGATCCCATGTCCTTCATGGAACCGGGCAAAGGCGTACTGCCGGTTGGTGAGAAGCAGCTCATGGTAACTCCCTCCGTGAAATTCCGGATTTTCTTCATGGATATGCCCCAGTTTGCTGATAAAGTCCTTAAGAGGGCAGGAAAGTTCCCTTATTTCAGAAATGGAAATCCTGGGGCGCAGCATGGAGTCCTCTGTATTGGTCCGTTTCCCTTCCATCCCAAACTCGCTGCCATAGTAGACGGAGGGGATCCCGGGAAGGGTAAACAGCAGAGTGTAAACCGGGTAAAGATGCCGGGGATTATGAAGCTTGCTTGTGATCCGGCTTTCGTCATGATTGTCCACAAAGGTATAGAGCTGGGAGCCTATGGATTCCAGCCTCTTTACATTGTGTGCAATCTCAAAATAGTTGTGGTCATTGTGTCCGGAATAAATGCTCTTATGTAGTTCATAGTTGGTGACAGAATGAAGCATCTCATGATTGACCCATCTGCCGTATTCTCCATGGATGACTTCCCCCATGAGCCAGAAATCCTCTTTCATACCCCTGGTATGCTCCCGCAGCTCTTTCATAAATCCAAAGTCCAGTACATTGGCACAGTCAAGACGTATCCCGTCAATATCAAAGGTGTCGGTCCAGAACCGTACGGTATCAAATAAATACTGCTTTACTTCGGGATTAAAAAGATTAAGGCAAGGAAGTTCAAAATGCCCCTGCCACCCTTCGTATCCAAAAGAATCTCCCAAAGGGCTGCTGACGGCGAAATTGATCCCCCGGTACCAGTCCCGGTAGGGAGAATTCTCCCTGTGCACCAGGATATCCTGAAATGCAAAAAAATCCCGTCCCGTATGGTTAAAGACGCCGTCAGCCACCACCTTTATGCCGGCTTCGTGGCAGCGGGAAACAAACTCCCGAAAGTCTTCCGTTCCGCCGAGACGGCGGTCCACATTCCGGTAATCACGTGTATCGTACCCATGGGTGGAGGATTCAAACAGTGGCCCGATGTAGATCGCATTACACCCAAGAGACCGGATGTGGGGAATCCACTGGCAAAGCTCCCCAAAACGGTCCGTAACAGGGGATTCCCTGTTCTCTTTTGGAGCGCCCACAAGCCCCAGGGGATAGATATGATAAAAAACTCCCCTTTCATACCACTTGCTCATATACTTATCCTCCAGATTATAGTAGTTTATACCTCCCGGCTTTTGAAACGGCGCAGAAGGAACTGATAACGCAGTTGTGCCGCGTTAAGTTCGTAAATATAACAATCAATAAGTGTTGGATCGACCACCTGTTCAAAGTGGTTTCTGGCTGCGTCGATAGCGGTTTTGGAACGCTCGATCTCATGTCTTAAATTCCGCTCTTCTTCTGACGGTACCAGATGTTTTTTTAAAAGCACATGTTTCATTTCATCATCTCCAGACATATTATTTTACCAAATCCTATAAATTCAGTATGTCTGGAAAATGGAACTTTATTCATAAATTACCTGTATATCTTTTAAAATCTATGAAACTCTGCTCAGCAGCTCCTGTAAATACTGGCCAAGAGAACAAAGCTTTTTTGTGCTGTCGCCGATGGTCAGATAATAATAATTGGCTGTCCCCTCCTGGCGGACATTTACAAGACCGGCTTCTTTTAAAATCTTTAAATGATGGGAAATGGCAGGGCGGGATAATCTGGTCATTTCCGTAATTTCCTTTACATTCATCCCTTGTCTGGGCCTTATGTATAAGCCGTCACCCATGTTTGCTACGTCGTTTCCCAGGTTGTCATAAAGGCCTGTACGGGCCAGGCCCTCAATGATGGACAAGCGGACCTCATCTCCCAGAGCGATAAATATGGGCATGCAATTCTGGAAAAGTTCGTTAAACTCCTGGGCTTGCATGGGCGGATCCCTCCTTTGGTTTAAAAAAGTGAACTAATGATATTTTATCATCCTGGCAGGATAACGTCAATGTTTTACTGGTGAAATTTTGTGATTTATGCTGCGAAAATTGAAAAATAAAAGAAAAAATTGTTGAAAATAACAAAAAATATGGCAGAAGAGCGTTTGGCTGCAAAAAACCCAAAAAAAAATGTATACAATATTTCTTAAAAAAATGGTTGACATTTCATTTTCTCCTGTGCATAATAAAGGCACATTCTTATATGCGTTCCGCATACAGTATTTCAAAAGTTTTCAAAGAGTTATGGATGTTTTATTCCATAATACAAAGCTGATTTTCCAGCGTAAATTCCAGGATTGAGATTTTAAGAAAAGAGGGGGATCCTATCGTTTCATATGTTGTTTTGCTGCTGATTTTAGGGGCAGGGGCTTTCTTTGATGTCCATGAGCACCGCATTCCCAACTGGCTGGTGTTTTCGGGGATGATCATTGGCTTTTTGCTTGAGATTCTTGGGGCAGGGAAGCCTTTGGAGGGCCTGCTGTTTTTTCTGAGGTTTTTACTTGTGACCGGGGTATTCTTTTTACTGTTCCTGTGCCGGATGATCGGTGCGGGGGATATTAAGCTGGCCGCTTTGATATGCGGTTTTCTGGGGCTTAAAGCAGGAGCTCTGGCCGTTGGATTTGGTTTTCTTATAGGGGCTTTCTGGTCCTTAATCAAAATGGCAGAAGGTGGCAGTCTTTTTACCCGCCTTTCCTGTCTTCTTGCCTATATCAGGCACGTATTTCAAACAGGGAAACTTACAACCTACTACGATCCTGTCCGGGATGGATATGACGTGGTGATACCTTTGGGCCTGTGCCTGTTTTTAGGAACCCTGGGCTCCATGGTTTTCTGGAAATAAGGTTGAAAGAAAAGCTTTTTTCAACCTTAAGTTTGGGAATCAACAGGATATGCCTGCATATCCCATTGGTTCATCAATATACAAAAGAAGGAGGTTTTGTTTTGGCAAAGAGAGTGATGGCGGTTTATGACGGAGATCCTTTGTATACGGAGGGGCTGGCGGAATTTGTAAACCGGAAAGAACAGGTCCCGTTTTCAGTCATGGGGTTTACTGCCCTGGAAGGGCTGAAGGCTTATGGGGAAGACAACAGGATAGAACTTCTGCTGGTTGATTCCTCCATCTCCCGGGAGGAAATAGAAAAAATAGGTGCTGCCTTTGTAGTCATGCTGGCGGACGGGGAGGCGGTATCTCTGGAAGAACAGTATCCAAGTGTTTATAAGTACCAGGCCGCAGACAGGATCATGCGCGAGGTGATGGAATACTATTGTGACAGTTCCGGGGAACAGGGATATGCCATGGTTTCAAAGACAGGCAGGGTCATGGGAGTCTATTCTCCCATAAACCGGTGTTTAAAGACTTCTTTTGCCCTTACCATGGGACAACTGCTGGCCAGGGATTTAAAGGTCCTTTATTTGAATTTTGAGGATTGTTCCGGCTTTAGGCGGCTTATGGGAGAAGAGTATAAGGGGGGCATGTCTGATCTTTTGTATTATTACACCCAGGAGGGATTTCGCTGGGGGCGCCTTGGAGCCGTTGTCCATACCTGGGGGGACTTAGATTATGTGCCTCCGGTGCAGTATCCTGAGGATCTTTGCCAGGTGACCGGGCAGATGATGGCGGAGATGGTAAGCCACATTGCAAGGGAAAGCACTTATGGATCCATCATCCTGGATCTGGGCCAGTTTGGAAAGAAAGGGGCGGAGCTGCTGGAGGTATGCGATGTGGTATACATGCCGGTAAAGGATGACTGTGTGTCTGCGGCAAAGGTGGAAGAATTTGAGGAATACCTGGCTTCATCCGGCCATGGGGCACTTAAAAGCAGGATTCAGAAGATAAAGCCTCCTTACCACAGCAGCTTTGGGCGGAGGGATAATTATCTGGAACAGCTTTTGTGGGGAGAATTGGGGGATTATACAAGGCAGCTTTTGAGAAAGTACCCCTAGAAGATACTTTTAAGCGGTAAAGATGTGGCTAAAAAGGGGGAACATCCATAAGCCGTGAAGAAACTGTACAAGGAGGGGCAGCATGGAAGATGAGCAGAGAAGGAAACTGCGGGAAGAAATCTTAAGAGAGCTGGATGAGCGGCAGCAGGTGGCTGATGAGGAGCTATGTGACATCATAGACAGGAGAATTCTGGAATATGGGAAAAGCAGTTTTCTTCCCTTAAAGGACAAGATGGAGCTTCGGAACCGGTTATTTGACTCATTCCGAAGGCTGGGAGCTCTTCAGGAGCTGGTGGATGACCAGGATGTGACAGAGATCATGGTAAATGGGGCTGACCGCGTTTTTGTAGAGCGGAACGGGCGCATGGAACAGTGGGCCAGGGCTTTTGACAGTCAGGAGCAGTTAGAGGATACCATCCAGCAGATCGTCAGCAGGGTAAACCGTACGGTAAACGTATCAAGGCCCATTGCCGATGCCAGGCTTTCTGACGGCTCCAGGGTCCATGTAGTGCTTCCTCCCATCGCTTTGGACGGCCCTGCGGTGACCATCCGGAAATTTCCCAAGCCCATTACAATGGCAAGGCTGTTAAAGCTGGGCTCAGTCACGGAGGAAGCTGCGGATTTCTTAAAATGCATTGTGGAGGCCGGATACAATATTTTTATCAGCGGCGGGACAAATTCGGGAAAAAGCACATTTCTCAATGCTTTGTCCGCCTACATTCCCCGGGATGAACGTATCGTGACCATTGAGGATTCTGCGGAGTTAAAGATCACTCATATTCCGAATCTGGTAAGGCTTGAGACCAGGGAGGCCAATGGGGAGGGAGACGGGGAAGTGGCCATAGGGGATTTAATCAGAGCGGCTTTGCGGATGAATCCCAGCAGAATTATCGTTGGGGAGGTAAGAGGAAAGGAGGCCCTGGACATGATATCGGCCATGAACACCGGACATGACGGGAGCCTTAGCACCGGCCACGGAAACAGTCCCAGGGACATGCTTTCCAGGCTTGAAACCATGGTGCTCATGGGGGCGGATATCCCATTGGCAGCGGTCAGAAGCCAGGTGGCGGCGGCAATTGATATTTTGATTCACTTAGGGCGGCTGAGAGACAAAAGCAGAAGAGTTCTGTCCATTGTGGAGGTGGTTGGTTATGAGAATGGAGAAATCAGGCTTAACCCGTTATACAGGTTTGAGGAAGATTATGAAGACCGGGAAGGGGCCCAGACCGTCCGGGGAAGTCTTAAAAAGGTGGGAGGCATTCAAAACACCGAAAAACTCAAAGCAGCAGGCATTGAGATATGACGAATATGTTTTGACACCGGTTCAATGGTGCCTGTATGGGTTTCAGGGTCTGGCAGCGGCAGGGCTGTTCGCTTACGTCTTTTACCGAAGCATTGTGTCATTTCTGTTATTTCTTCCAATGATTATTATTTTTCCCATGATTAAAAAGAGAGAGCAAAAGGAAAAAAGACTTCAGCAGTTGAATCTGGAATTTAAGGAAGGCATCCTGCTTTTGGCCTCCTTTCTAAGTGCCGGATACTCTGTGGAAAATGCGTTTTCTGCTTCTGTAAAGGAATTAATTTTACTTTATGGGGAAGAAGGGATGGTTTTTAAGGAATTTCGCCATATTGAAAGCCAGATCCGGATGAACCGCTCGGTGGAGCAGGCGCTTTCTGAATTTGCAGGACGCAGCGGACTTGATGATGTTAAAAACTTTGCGGAGGTATTTGCCGCTGCAAAGCGAAGCGGAGGAGAACTGGTTTCCATCATCAGCCATACGGCGGATGTAATAAGGGATAAGGTGCAGGTAAGACAGGAGATTTTAACCATGACAGCATCAAAGCAGTTTGAACAAAGGATTATGACCATGATCCCCTTTTTTATCGTCCTTTATATTGATATGACTTCGCCCGGCTTTTTTAACATCATGTACAGTACGGGAATCGGAAGGATCCTTATGACCCTTTGCATGGCCGTTTACATCACGGCTATAGCCATAGCAAGGCGGATCATGAAGATCGAGATATAAAAGGAGGGGGAAATGATAAGGAAAAGCGAAAAAAAGTGGAGATTCCCTTTTACAAGGCTGCAGACAGTCTGTGCAGTTTCAGGGTTTGTGTTGTATGCTGCCATGGAGCTGGCCTTTGGGGCCGGGGGCCGGGAGGTATCTGAAGGGGGAGGGCTTAAGAGAGCCGGGCCTGGACAGGGAGAGACTACATATGATGTCCTGGTATCCGGGCTTGACAGGGATAATGGAGATAAAAAGGTACCGGTGAAGATACCTGTCAGGGAGAGGAAATATGGGGAGGAAGAGGCAGGGGAGCTGTTTCAAAAGATCCAGCCTGAGCTGATGGAACAGATGCTGGGAGAAAATGAATCTTTAGAGGAGGTGAGGGGGAACTTAAATTTAAAGAACAGCCTTGGAGATTATGGGCTTAGAATCGTCTGGGAATCTGATAATCCCCAGGTCATTGATTCCTTTGGGACCGTTCACAATGAGGATATACCGGAAGAGGGAAAGCCGGTTTGGTTAAGGGCCAGAGTGACGGACGGAAGCCATGAGCGGAGATATGACTTTAAGGTGACGGTTTACCCTGCCGCCCTTACCCAGGAGGAAAAGGCCGCTGCTGACTTTATCCGGTGGATAGGCCAGATGGACCTTAAACAGCAGACAGAGGACCGCTTGTTCCTGCCGCCGGTCTATCAGGGGAAGCGGCTGACGTATTTCCAGCCTGAGGAGACTGATTACCGGATGCTGCCGGTACTGGGGCTTTTACTGGCTGCACTGCTTCATGCCAAAGGGGAGCTTGACAGGAAAAACCAGATAAAAATACGGGAGCAGCAATTGCTTTTTGATTATTCGGAGGTGGTCTCCAAGCTGGTGGTCTATATTGGAGCAGGGCTTACGGTCAGGGGAGCCTGGGATCGGATCGCTGCCGGTTATAAGGACAGGGTAAAACAGGGGAAAAGGAGCGTGCGTCCGGCGTATGAGGAGATGGTGAAAACAGCAGCTCAGCTTGGCAGCGGGCTATCGGAAGGGAGGGCTTACAGCGAATTTGGAAGGCGCTGCGGCCTGCAGGCCTACATAAAGCTTTCCGCTCTTCTGGAACAGAGCCAGAAAAACGGGAGCCGGCAGCTTCGCCCGGCGTTGGAACTTGAGATGGCGTCTGCTTTTGAACAGAGGAAGAACCTGGCTAAAAAACTGGGGGAAGAAGCCGGAACCAAGCTTTTGCTGCCCCTGCTCATGATGCTGGGAGTGGTTATGGTCATGATCGTAGTTCCTGCGTTTCTGGGATTTTATTAGAAGGGAGGTGAAGGAATGTTGGCATGGATAAAAGGACAGATCAGGGACTTTTTAAGGGAAGAAGATGGAGTCGGTGTTATTGAAGTGGTGCTGATCCTGGTAGTTTTAATAGGACTTGTTATTATTTTCAAAAAGCAGATAACAACCCTTCTGGAAAACGTATTCAAAGAAATCAACAGCCAGTCTAAAGAGGTGTATTAATGGGCAAAAGCGGACAGATTACGGTATTTTTAAGTTTGGCCCTTTTATGCATCTTCAGCCTGATGTGCGGGCTCTTAGAGTCCGCACGGACTGCCGGAGCCAGGTGCTACTTAAAGCTGGCAGCCGATTCTTCCATGGACTCGGTATTCAGCAGGTATCATAAGGAAGCCTGGGAAAAATACCGCCTCTTCCTTCTGGAATGTGAGAATGGTGATGAACTGGTGAATGCATGGAAGGATTTTATGGAGCCTTATATGGACAGCTCCGGCTGGTATTCCATGGATATGGAACAGGCAGATATGGGGCAGCTTGTCCATATCACCGATGAGGGAGGCCGGTATTTGAATCAGGAGATCCTTGATTATATGAAGTATGGAATCTTTGAAAATATGACCGATGAAATGGGCGGAGAAGTCCTGCTTAGGAATTTAAAGGAAGCCAGGGCTGTAAAACAGTTATCCGGGTCTTTCCGGGATCATGAGCGGGAAGCTGTCCGTCTGGAGCGGGCATTAGAAGATATCAATGATTCTTTAAAGCAGCAAAAGGCTTTCTGGCAGACCGCCTATGAAGGGATCGGGGATTATGACGGTCCGGAGTTTCGAAGGGAAGCGGACAGGCTTAAACGGGAGATGGACCGGATCCCTTCCCTTGTAAAGGCTTATGGGAAAAGGGCGGATGATTTAAAAAAGAGTATAAATGAAACAAACAATAGCTTCTCAGCAGTTCAGGAAGAATTAAGCCAGGAAGTCCGTGAGGCTTTCATGGGAGATACTTCCTGCTATGAATCCTATGTAAATCAGGATGGGGATCGAAGAAGGGAAATCCAGGCCCTTCCGGGGAAAATGGAGCAGATGAAGGAGGTGATAGAACGGGCAAAGGAGCGTTCCTTTGAGGTGGAGAACATCATCGACCACTGGGACAGTGATGATGAAGAGGATGAAGGCCCGGACCTGTCTTCCTTGTGGGGGTCCGTAAGGGAAATATGGCGCGAAGCGGACATTCCCTCCCTTTCCTATTCCAGCGGTGTGAAGGATCCGGAAAAACAGAAGCTTCTGGAGCAGGTGGAAGGATTCCTGCAAACAGGGCTCTTATCTCTGGTACTGCCTGAAGGAAGGGAAGTATCCAAAGGAATTTTATCTGATGATTTTTTTCCTTCTGTCACCTCCATGAAGGAGCAGGGACCGGGAACGGAGGCGGGCCTTATGGACCGGATTCTGTTTGGGGAGTACTGCGGTAATTTTCTCACAAGCTTTCTTTCGGAAGAGAATAAAGAAGTAAAATACGAATTGGAGTATCTGGTTTCAGGAAAGAAAACAGATGAGGAAAACTTAAAGCAGACGGTTGCTGATATTCTCATGGTGAGGGAAGGAATGAACCTGATCCATATCCTGTCCGACAGCCAGAAGAGGGAGGAGGCAAGGGCTGTTGCAGGCCTTATTACCGGAGCTGTGGGCATGGCCCCTCTTACAGGGATCATTGCATTTTTTGTAATGAGTGTCTGGGCTCTGGGTGAGGCGATTGCTGACGTGAAAATGCTTTTAGAGGGGAAAAAGGTGGCTTTTCTCAAATCAAGGGATACCTGGAAGCTGTCCCTTGATGATCTTTTAGAACTGGGAAGGACTGGAACCTGTACAGGCGGAGGCGGGGATGAAAAGGGAATTGATTATACTGCCTATTTAAAGCTTCTTCTTTTCCTCGGAGAGACTGGGCGGCAGTACTACCGCCTGATGGATGTGATCCAGATGAATCTATGCAGGAAGCAGGGGGATTTTCGTATGGTACACTGTGTTTACCAGGGGGAAATACGGGGGATCGTGAAATCAAGGCATATGTTTTTCGGAGGAAATGATCCCTTTTATCCGGTGGAGGTCCGGACGGAAAAGGCATATTAAGGGAACACCCTGGGGGTACATCTTTATGTCCAAAAAGCATGGACAATAATATAAAGAAAGGAGGCAGATGATCATGCTCTTTTTCAAGGAGTTCCAAGGAAAAAATAATAAAAAAAATGTTACTCTCCAGGTACAAATCCCATTTATGATACAAGGATTCCTTGCAAAAAGGGCATTATCATCTGCCTCCGGCTCCCGAAAAAGGGGAAGCCTGACTGTGGAGGCGGCCATGGTCCTGCCCCTCTTCCTGTTCTTCATGGTGATTCTCATGGTTCCCATGGGAGTAATGAAGGAGGGAAGGCGCATTCAGACCGCCCTGGAAGCAGCGGGTGAAGAAGTGAGCCAGTATGCTTATGTATTGCATCAGCTTAAACTGGGAGAAAGGTTGGAAACCTCAGGGATGGACGGCTTTTCAGAGGAGTTCTTAGATGGGCTGACAGAGGAAGGGATCCTTCTTTACGTTAGAAAACGAGTGGAGGGACGGGTAGGGTTTGAGCGGCTTGAATCGGCTTCTTTTGTACGCTCTTCTGTTTTAAGGGATGGAGAGACCATTGATCTGGTCATGGATTACCGGGTAAAAATTCCATTCTCCGTTTTTGGATTAAGCAGTATGCCAATGACAGCCAGATCCTGCCGGAGGGCTTGGATCGGCCGGGAGGGAGGAAGCGGCAAGAGGGATGGACAAGAGGATGAGCTTGTATACATTGGCAAAGCTAGCACAAGATATCACCGGCAGCGGACCTGCCATTATTTATACAATGATATAAAGCAGATTTCTTTTAAAGAGGTAGAAGATGCCCGTAATTTATCCGGCGGAAAATATAAACCCTGCAGCAGATGCGGAAGGTTTGCAGAGGAAAACGGCAGCGTTTTCCTCATGCCGTCAGGAGAGAGATATCACAGTGACAGGAACTGCTCTTCCATTATGGCATATGTGGAGGCTGTTCCCTTATCTCAAGTCCGTCACATGGGAGGGTGTTCTTACTGTTCACAATAGGGAGGTGTCTCTATGCTGGAAAGCATAAACAAGATTTTATTCGTAATATTTCTGCTGGCGGCTGCCTGGGAGGATGGAAGGGAAAAGGCTGTCAGCCTATGGCTCTTTAAGGCAGCAGGTGTGGCCGGAGTGATCCTGGCTCTTTTGCAGGGGGATATGGGAGGGGAGAGGCTGTTAAGCTGTACGGTGGGACTGGGACTTCTTCTATTAAGCCGATTAACAGGAGAGGCAATCGGAATGGGAGATGGATGTTTTTTTGTAGTCAGCGGCCTTTATTTAAGTCCGCTTGTAAACTTAAAGCTGCTGATTTACGGAATATTTTTAAATGGAATCGTCTGCGGCGGAATGTATGTCTGGAGCTGTTTAAAGGGAAGGGATGTGAGAAAGAAATCAGTACCCTTTCTGCCCTTTCTGGTTCCTGTCTGGGTTGGAATGGTGATATTATGAAAAGAAAGCTGAGGGGAAGCTATACGGTTGAAGCGGCCTTTGTTATGGCAATCGTTTTATGGGCGCTGATTGTTTCCATTCAGGCGGCTTACCGCCTGCGGGATGAGGTGGTAGGATCAATGGCGCTGGGAGAGTCCGCACAAAGGCTGCGCCATAACGAAACGGAGTCGCCTGATGAAGCAGCAATGTGGGCGGCCCGAAGGGCTGGAAGTCCTTTTTCCTGGAAAAAATACGATTTTCAGATGGAGGTCACAGGAAACCCTGTAACAGGCAGGAAGGTGAAAGCATGGGGAGGGGCAGGGACCTGGAAGCTGGAGCTGGAACAGGGAGTGTTTGATCCGGAGAATTTTTTAAGGATGTTGACTCTCGTCAATCAGGAGGAATGAAGTGAAGGTTGCATACAGGCGGGAAATGAAGCACAATTATTTGATAATAGAGCCGGAAGAGGCAGAGTATGACAGCTATGAAATACATATGATGGCAGCAAACGGGATAGAGGGTCTGTTGAAATTCCATGCAAAGCAGGTGGATGACCGGAAGCTTTATTATTATGAGATCACCTCAAAGCAGCCCTTAAACAGGGTCCTTGAATACCATAGCCTGGGCGGAGAGGAACTTCAAAAATTAATCGGAGATATTGGGAAGACTTTGGAGAGACTGGAGCTTTATCTCCTTAAGGAAAAGCAGATTCTCCTGGAACCGGAATATATTTATGTAGAGCCGGAGCAGTTTACGGTTTTTCTTTGTCTTGTGCCCGGGAGGAAGGTGGGATTTCCGGGAGAAATGACAGGACTGCTGAGATATCTTCTGGGGAAAGTCAACCATCAGGATAAGGAATGTGTGGTAATGGCTTATGGACTGTATCAGGAAAGCCTTAAGGAAAATTACGGGATAAAGGATCTCCTTGAAATTGCAGGAAAGAATTGTTCTAATACAAAAGGCAGTGATGAAGAGATCCCGCAGACGGAAAGAGAAAGTAAGCCGGAAGAAAGCCCTATCTCCCCCTTTCCTTATAGTTTAGAAGATTTAAGGGAGAAGATGGGAGATAGAAATGATTTCTCTAATGTAAAAAAGAACGGGCCAGTTTTAATTATCCCGGTTTTAGTCATGGTCGGTATTACAGCAGCTTTATGGCTGTTTTTTGGAATAGAAGGAATCCGGAAATTCTGGTATGGGGTGCCTTTTGCAGGGGGGGTCTCAGCGTTGGCAGTTTTGACCCTATGGGGGAAAAAGTCCCGGCAGCCAATGGAGACCATGGTGAAAAAGGAAGAAGGGGGACGTCAGCCGGAGGAAAGCTATGACTGGCAGATGACATTTGAAGAAGAAATAAAGGAAAAGACTCCTAAATATGAAGCAGGAGATGAAGCAGTATTTCAAACGACTTTGCTGACAGATACAGGGGCGGATAAGAATATCCGGTACTTACGGGCGATGGGTCCTGATGGGGAAGATATTGCAATTACTTATGTTCCCTATCTGATCGGAAAGCAGGAAGGCATGGTTGACTGTGTTCTTACGGGAGAAGCGATCAGCAGGATTCATGCCAGGATAGACAGGGAAGGAGAAGAGTACCGGATCAGCGATCTAAATTCTACCAATGGAACGTCTGTGAACGGGCGGGTATTAGAAACAAATGAGACAGTAGCATTGAAAAAGGGAGATGAAGTTTTTATCGCAAACTTTGCCTTTATATTTACATAACTATGAAGGCAAACCTTGATTTTAAACAGCACACCGGCCATTTTTCGGGCCGGTGTGCTTGGTGGAGACATCTCCAAGGCAGAAAAGAATTCTTTTTTCTGCCTGTATTTATAAAGATTGTATCTCATTATTCTATACAGGCTTCACGTCATCAACCAGCAGGTAGTAATAGGTGCTTCCGCCCTCCTGGTAGCTTTGAAATACGCCTGTTATTTCTATTTCACTTTCCTGCTCCGGATAATCATCCGGATAAACGTGCTCTCCGTTCCAGATAAATTCTAACCCCTGCTGGCAGCAGGCGGTGGCATCTGCAATCACCACGGCATAATAATTTTTCTTTGTGTCTGGATCCTGGTAAACCTGGAATGCCCCCTCAGCCTTGACCGTTTTCCCCATATATTCCTCCGGAGACAGCATCATGTAGTATACCTCGGAAAAAACCATGGTACTGCTTAATTTTGTCAGATCAATATCAAGGTTGGAATCATCAGAGGAGTCCGCCGGACGTTCCTGTGAGGAACCGCCGTCAGCCTCCTGTAATTGCTCTGTGGGGGGATCTGCGAAATCGGGAGGATAGAAATTGGCGTCAGTATCTTCCGTACTGTCTGGATCGTACTGTCTGGAATCTGCTGTATCATCCTCTTTAGAGCCATTCCCGTCATATTGCCCGGAGTCTGCCCCATTGCCTTGAGGCAGAGCCAGACCGGAGGCAGCACCGGTATCCTTTCCGCATCCTGTCAGTGCCAGGTTTACCATGAGAAGCATCAAAATCATTCCCCAAATACGCCTCATCCTTTTACACCTCCTGATATCCATCCGATAAGTGAGCATAAGGCAAAGGCGGCGATGTCCACGGCAACAATGGTGGAACCTACCGGCGTCCCTGCCAGAATGGAGGTGAGAATTCCCAGTATGGCACAGAAAACGGACAAAATCGCTGAACAAAGGATCACGGACTTAAAATTCTTAAACAGGCGCATTGCCGAAAGGGCCGGAAAGATGACCAGCGCCGAGATCAGCAGCGAACCCACCAGATTCATGGCAAGTACAATGATGATGGCTATAATGACGGCGATCATCAGGTTATATTGGTCCGCTTTTATGCCGGTGGCTTTGGCAAAGTCTTCGTCAAAAGTGACTGCAAAGATCTTGTGGTAAAAGAGAAGAAATACGGTGATCACCACCACCGAAAGTGCAACGCAGAGCCAGACCTCCGTTTTTGTCAGCGTCAGAATGGAAGTTGACCCAAACAGCGTGCTGCATACGTCTCCTGCTAAGTTGGCGGAGGCGGAAAATATATTCATCAGCAGATAGCCCAGGGCCAGGGCGCCCACAGAGATCATTGCAACAGCCGCATCCCCTTTGATTTTTGCATTTTGCCCGGTGCGCAGCAGAAGGATCGCGCAGATGACCGTGACCGGCAGAATGAGAAGCATATGGTTGGTCAGCTTCATCACCGTAGCAATGGCCATTCCGCCAAAGGCCACATGGGAAAGTCCATCGCCGATAAAGGAAAAGCGCTTTAACACCAGGGTAACGCCCAGGAGAGAAGAACAGAGGGCGATCAGTATTCCTACGATCAGCGCATAGCGCACAAAGGGGTATTCAAAATATAAGGATAATTTTTCCACCAATACGTTCATGATTTTCTGCCTCCATCCCGGGATGAGTATGCTTTGCCGATATCACTATCCAGGTATTCATCTCTTGTTCCGAAGAAACGGGGATTGCCGATGTGCAGGATATGGCTTGCATACTTTACGGCAGCACCGATATCATGAGAAATCATGATAATGGTGATACCTTCCTCATTGAGCTTACGGATCAGTTCGTACATTTCGGTGGTAACCTTTGGGTCAAGGCCTGAAACAGGCTCATCAAGGAGAAGCATTTTTCCTGCGGCACACAGTGCCCGTGCCAGCAGAACCCGCTGCTGCTGGCCTCCGGACAATTCCCTGTAACACTGCCCTGATAAATGGGAAATCCCCATTTTCTCCATATTGTCCCGGGAAAGCTGCTTTTCTTTAAGGTTGTAATAAGGGCGCAGCCCGCAGCGGTTTAAACAGCCGGACAAGACGATTTCCCAGACAGAAGCCGGAAAATCTTTCTGCACCACTGTCTGCTGCGGCAGATATCCGATCCCGGCAGGATGCAGCCCGTTTTCCATATCAATGCTTCCTTCCAGCGGGGAATGAAGATGCAGAATGGCCTTCATCAGTGTGCTTTTACCGGAGCCGTTTTCTCCCACAATACAAAGATAATCACCGCTGTTTACGGAAAAGTTAAGCCCTTCAAGAACCGTTTTCCCATCATATCCAAGGGTGAGGTTGTTACATGTTAACTGTGCCACTTTGATTCCTCCTTTTAATTCAATGCTTCCTTCAGCACTTCCAGATTAGTCTGCATGATGGAAAGATAGGTCGTGCCATTTTCCACATCCTTTGAAGTGGTGGATTGCATGGAATCCATGGAACGAACTGCCTGATCTTTATCCGTTGTATTTTGAACAATAGTTTCTGCGATTTTATGCTTGGCTCCTTCAATTGTCAGCACGCTGCCAAGTCCCAATTCATCGACTTTTTTAGAAAGAAAAGCGATGGTTTTAAAGCTGGCTTCCGTTTCAGCCGAGCAGCCTACAAATGCGGCATAATAGGTAAGGCCGTAATCATCTGCCAGATAGCGGAAGGGGAAGCGGTCCCCAAACAGCACGCTGTTCTGCTTGGCAGCGTCCACTGTCTGCTGATAGCTTTTATCTAATTCATCCAGCTTTTTTCCATAGGCGTCTGCATTTGCAGAATAATCCCCGGCATTTGTGCTGTCGATCTCTCCCAGCTTTGATGCAATGTAATTGCAGAAGGTTTTGGCATTTTTCAGTGACAGCCAAACGTGCTCATCATATTCCGGGCCTTCCTCGTCATCTTCCTGGGCATGTTCTTCTTCCTCTGCTTCCATTCCTTCAACCACTTCTTCCTCCTTGACCGTGTCACCCAGGACATCCAGGAGATTGACAACTACCATGTTTTTATTTGTCGCTTCCTTTAAGGCATCTTCCACCCATTGGTCGGATTCGCCGCCAACATAAATAAACATATCGCAGCTTGAGATTTTAATGATATCATCCGCTGTGGGCTGATAGCTGTGTAAGTCCACGCCGTTATCAAGGAGCATGGTGATCTCCGCATCATCGGCATGGCTGCCCATGATTTCCCTGACCCAATCGTATTCCGGGAAAATTGTGGAAACCACCCGCAGCTTGTCATTCTGACTGGTCTTTGCATTTGTGCCGGAGCAGGCAGTAAGTGCTCCCATTATCATAAGTCCTGCCAGCAGGCAGGCGATTAACTTTTTCATTATTAGAACCTCCAGATAAATGTTGATTTTTAAAAATGGGCATAAAAATACAAGGAAGCATGGATGACAATTAATTCCTGCTTAAAAAATGGGCAGAATTCTTCCTTGTGAAAATCAATATTCAATTTGTCAGCTTTACCTTAAGAGAAACCAAAGTGTGTGAAGGGTTACGGTGAAATACCGGAATTACGCAGATTACGAAAAAATGAGTTGCGCCCAGTACGGCAACAACCACAGAAAGACCTGTTCCCAGGGTATTCAGTGCCTGGACGCAAGCCTGTACTTCAAGACAAATGGGGCAGTTCTCCCCAATGCAGTTATGGCGGGTTTCAGAGGTAATGAAAAATACGGAAAAGAGCAGCATAAAAAGAACCGCCATGGCCATAAGCCCGGCAAGCAGTTTTTTATTTTTCACCATGTCTCTTCCTCCTTTTAAAATCACGGATCATATCAGATACAGTTTTTGCAGATTCCGTAAATCACGGATTTCTCTTTCTTAATCTGGAATCCGTCGGTCCTTAAAATGTCCTCCAGCATCTTGTCTGCAATGTCAACATTCATATGAAAGGTCTCTCCGCATTTTATGCAGTTCATATGAATACAATTACGGCAATCATCCAAATGGATGTACTGGTAGAAAAGTTCCCTGTTTCCTTCTTTTGTAAAACGGTTGATCAGTCCTTTTTCCTGCAGATAAGTGAGATTACGGTACACCGCACTTAAACTGACGGAAGAATCAGAAAGACGGTCTGCAATCTGTTTTGCAGAAAACTGCTTATCGGGATTCTCCTGTAAAAAGGCAAAAAGCTGTTTTCTTTGCTCTGTCATATAGTTAGCCAAAGGGATTCACTTCCTAAAATTTGCGATTTATTTGCAAATAAGTGTACTGCGGAAATGAAAAAATGTCAATATAATTTGCGAATGTTTCGCAAATTATATAAAAGCATTCATTTAGAAGAAAGGTGAAGTTTTTACCGCAAATTTCGCGTTTATATTTACATAATACGGCAGCCTGTGTTAAAATAAACGTAATATTTATCAAGGAGAGCGGTAATGAAGGACTTGTACAGGCGAAAGAAGGCATTTGTGAATATTGGTTTGATTGCTATAAATGTCATCTATTTCCTTTATCTGGAGATGACAGGCTCCACCGAAAATACGCAGTTTATGGTGGCCCATGGAGCAATGTATGCTCCGCTTGTATTAGAGGGAGGAGAGTACTTCCGGCTGCTCACTTCTGTTTTTATGCATTTTGGCATTAACCACATTATGAATAACATGCTCATTCTGTTCATATTGGGAGATAATCTGGAAAGGGCACTGGGCCATATAAAATACCTGCTTTTCTATCTGCTTTGCGGAGTGGGTGCCAATGTGGTGTCCATAATTTTGAACCTGGGAGATTACCGGAGCGTGGTCTCAGCAGGGGCTTCAGGCGCTATTTTTGGCGTGATCGGAGGCCTTTTATATGCGGTGCTTATTAATCGCGGCCGCCTGGAGGATTTAAGTGCCCGGCAGTTGCTTATTATGATTGCATGTTCCCTGTATTTTGGTTTTACCAGCACAGGTGTAGATAATGCTGCCCATATTGGGGGGCTGTTTTTTGGTATTGTCCTGGGCATTCTCCTGTATCGTAAGCCGAGAAAGCGCTGTGATATGGAAATATGGGGATAATCCATATGGAAGGAGGTGAAAAAGTGAGGGAAGATAATTGCATTTTCTGCAAAATTGCAAATGGCGGGATACCTTCTGAAACCATATACGAGGATGATACCTTTCGTGTGATCCTGGATTTAGGGCCGGCTTCCAGGGGACACGCCCTGATCCTTCCAAAACAGCATTACAGAGATCTCTGTGAACTGGATGAAGAAACAGCAAAAAAGGTCCTTCCATTAGCGGCTAAAATAGGAAACGCCATGAAGAAATCATTAGGCTGTGCCGGATTTAACGTTGTGCAGAATAATGGGAAAGAAGCAGGTCAGACGGTTTTTCATTTTCATGTGCATTTGATTCCACGTTATGAAGGAAGTCCTGTTATGGTTTCATGGATGCCGGGCGAAACAGGTCCGAAAGAATTAACAGAGACAGGAGCCGCTATAAGGAGCGCCCTGCAATCAGAGGGACATAATCGATGAGCATACATGAAGATGAAAACTTGCTGCTCCAGTCCATATATGGAGAATACCAGGGACTGCTGCGCAGGATAGCGAAAACACTCAACGTACCGGACATGGAACTGGACGATGTGGTGCAGGAAACTTTTATTGCATATTTTGAGAATTATTCATTATCATGGACAGAAATGCGAAAGAAAGGCATGCTGATTAAGATTTTAAAGCGTAAATCCATTGACTGTCTTCGTAAAAACGGTCATTATGAAAAGGTGAGCCTGGATGAGGAAGACGCAGTCAATGAGGTGGCGATGCTTACGAGATATGTGGTCACTGATCCCCTTGATGTGATCCTTGGAGAAGAAGCTCTTTTAAGGATAACCGGGGAGATCTCCAATATGAGGGATGAGTGGAAGGAAATGGCTGTACTTTATTTCCTGGAACAGCTTACCATTCCGGAGATTTGTGAAATTCTGAAGATTCCGGGAACGGTCTGCCGTTCCCGGATATATCGTACAAGAGTTTGCTTGAAAAAGATACTTGGTCCTAACTTCGATGTATAAAGATTACTTTTGGACCAGGGCTTCGATCATATCAATGATTGTATCAACCGCATTGTATAATTCGCTCTGTTCCATTTTTAAGATAAAGGTCTGCCGGTTGGCAAAGGTTTCGGTGATGGCCTGTAAAAGGGAGTCTCCGGTTAAGTTTTCTTCTTCCAGAAGGAAGCTGAAGCCCTGTTTTGCGAAGGATCTGGCGTTTAAAATCTGATCGCCCCTGCTGGCGGCAGCAGAAAGAGGAATCAGGATATTTGGTTTTCTAAGTGCGAGAATTTCGCAGATGGAATTGGCCCCGGCTCTGGAAATCATAAGGTCGGCAGCAGCAAAAAGATGTTTTAAAGGGGCATCTACATATTCATACTGTACATATCCTTCCATTCCGATCAGGCTTTCATCCAGATTGCCTTTTCCGCAGATATGTATCACCTGGTAATTTTTGAGAAGTTTTGGGAGAATGCTCCTTAAGGCGGTATTGACCGTTACGGAACCAAGACTTCCGCCGATGATCAGGATAACGGGCCGGTTTGCAGATAACTGGGCATATTTTAATCCTGTCAGCCGATCCCCTTTTAAAAGTTCTTTCCGTATGGGAGAGCCTGTGAGTACGGCCTTGTCTTTTGGAAGATAAGGGAGGGTTTCCGGAAAATTGCAGCATACTTTCACTGCGGCCGGAATGCACAGCTTATTGGCAAGTCCAGGAGTCATGTCTGATTCGTGTATGATAACAGGTACTTTGCAGTGCTTTGCTGCCAACACCACGGGAACGGCTACAAAGCCTCCTTTTGAGAAAACCACATCCGGTTTGTGATTTTTTATCAGCTTCAAAGCTTCCCAATATCCCTTTAATACCCGAAAGGGATCAGAGAAGTTTTTTAAGTCAAAATACCGGCGGAGTTTACCGGAAGAAATGCCATCATAGGGGATGCCAGCTCTCTTGATGAGCTGACCTTCGATTCCCTGGTGTGATCCTATATAGTGAATATCGTAGTTCCGCTCTTTTAAAGAAGGAATCAAAGCCAGGTTCGGGGTAACATGGCCGGCAGTACCGCCGCCAGTTAAAATGATTTTTTTCATAAAGCGTTGCCTCCCAAATTCGATATACTATTATAGTAAACGTTAGCGATAAAAAGTCAACCCCAAAGCATGTGGGAACTTAAGGATAACTTGTATTTAAGAGGTGTATACGTGGTGAAGGAGAGAAACCATGGAAAAAAACATTCCATTTTAAAACGGATAAATTATTATGTTTCATCTCAGGAAAAATTAGAAGCCCATTTGCTTGATTATATGCAAAAGCATCCGGAATTAACACCTGAGCCCCCATCCCCTCCTCCAGGTGAATTCCAGAAGATCATGGCGGAGCTTAATAGGCGTGGGGCAGAGACAGTGGTAAGAAAACAGTTAAAGGTATTGTATTACGGCCAAAGATTTGTGAATTCCCTGCAAAAGCCTCTGCTCATAGTAATGGTGGTTCTGATCATACTGGCGGCCTCTGCAATCGGGGCTTCTGCAAAAAAGGCAAGCGATTACCGGATGAGAGAAGAGAATGCCGGCAAGAGCAAAAACGAGGTGCTTAAAGCCAACAATATGTCAAATGCATATGAAGAAATGAAAGAACAACCCAGGGCCAGTATTTTGATGATTAACGGTATAACCTATGTGCTGGACCCATAAGATTGCAGCGTCACAGTGCCCGGCAGAAATGAAAGACTTGGAGTCTTAAATTCTGCCGGGCATTTTTGTGCGCGTGTCCATGGAAAAGGGCTGCCTATGGCTGAATGATTTACCGGAGCAATGCTGCCTCCCATTCCTTTTCCTTAAAACCCACCAGAACAAAATCCTCACCAATGATCAAGGGACGCTTGACCAGCATTCCATCAGAAGCCAGAAGACTGATCTGCTCTTCTTCGTTCATGCCTGGCAAAAGGTCCTTTAAATTCTTTTCCTTATAAATGATACCGCTGGTATTGAAAAACCGTTTCAAGGGAAGACCGCTTTTTTTGATCCAGGCTGCAAGTTCTTCTGGGGCTGGGTTTTCCTCCTTAATATTTCTGGGGTCATATGATATCTCATGGGCATCCAGCCACTTTTTTGCATTTTTGCAGGTGCTGCAGGGTGGATATTGTAAAAATAAAACGCTCATATTTGTGTATCTCCTTTCAGTTGATCTTCAGTTAATCAAGTCCGCAGTGCAGCGGGTGAACCCGCAGGATTCACCCGCTCACGGGCATTCGCTCTATGAAACAGGCCGTGGAAAGATTTTCTTATGTGCGGGCACAACGAAAATCTTTTCACGGCCTGTTTCGCACTGCTCATTGCTTACGTGAATATTTTACCTCAAAACGCCTTGAATGAAAAGGAAAGAATTGGAATAAACTATAACGATCAAGTTTTTTAGGTGCAGGCGTTCATCAGGAGGTAAAATATGAAATTTCTATTGTTTCTGTCTGAGGCGGCAGTGCCGCTTATCATTTTTTATATGGTGGGTTTTGGAATATTATCCAAGCGGCCGGTTTTTGATGATTTCATAGACGGGGCCAAGGAGGGGATGAAAACAGTGGCAGGGATCATGCCCACGCTGATCGGGCTTATGACTGCGGTGGGGGTACTTCGGGCCTCTGGTTTTCTGGATTTTCTTGCGAAATGCCTGACAAAGCCGGCCGCTCTTCTTTTTCTTCCCGCGCCGGTGGTACCGGTGATCCTGGTACGTCTTGTATCAAACTCAGCGGCAACAGGACTTGTGCTTGATATTTTTAAGAGATATGGGACTGACTCCTATATCGGCATGCTGACCTCTGTGCTTATGAGCTGTACGGAAACTGTTTTTTACTGCCTGAGCATTTATTTTGGAACCGTAAAGATCAAAAAAACCCGGTATACCCTGGGCGGCGCATTGGCTGCTACGGCGGCAGGAGTTGCTGCCAGCGTTATCTTATCCCGTTTTCTGGTATAAAAGGTATTTTTTTGTTTGGATTTTAAGAATTTCATAAGAATTCAGGTGGTTGTCTTGGAATACATAATCATGTATAATTACGAAGAAGCTTTTATTGTCATATGTGAAGGGGATAAACGTGGATACTTACGGAACTCTTAACGAAGTTTTGGTAAGGCTGTTTCGGGATATTATGGATATAGAACAACAGGCTATCATTACCCAGGATTTTAACAATATTACAAATAATGATATGCATGTGATCGAGGCCATTGGCATTGGAGAGCCAAAGAATATGTCGGCCATAGCCAGGGAACTGTCTGTTACGGTGGGTACCTTGACCATAGCCATGAACAGTCTTGTGAAAAAGGGGTATGTGACCCGCCAGAGAGGAAAAGAGGACCGGCGTGTTGTATATATCTCTCTTTCAGAAAAAGGGAAAGAAGCCTATGAGCAGCATGCCAAATTTCATCAGGAGATGATTGCCGGCGCTGTTTCAGGCCTAAGTGAGAATGAGATAGAAGTTTTGATCAAAGCTCTGACCAAGCTGAATCAATGGTTCCGGAGCCTTTAACAGAATTTAAGGAGGCAATATGCAATTATGAAAAAATTCATCGTGTTTTTAATGAGCGCTATGATGATGATGTCCCTGGCGGCGTGTACGCCAACACAGCCTAAGATGGAGACTACTGCACCTGATCCTCAGGTCATGGCTTCAACAGGGGGCGCCAGTGATAAAGTCCCTGATCCCAATGCAGAGCCTATGGAGGTCATTTCTGTTTACAGCCGGAATGATGACGCTACCGGCTTGAATCAGGCCATGGATGCGGTATCTGAGCTGACGGCAGACGCCATGGTGGACAAGCTGATTGAATATGGCGTATTAGAGGAAGGTACAAAGGTTCTGAAATTTGATAAAAACGATGGAACGGCCACCCTTGATTTATCTAAGGTACCGGACAAGAGTTCAGACGGAGATATTCTCATGCTGACAGCCATTGGCAATACCTTTATCGAGAACTTTGAATTGGATAAGTTAAAGCTGCTTGTGAATGGAAAGAATTATTCCGGTGAGCAGATCAAACAGACAGATAATGACTATCTGGAATACGTTAAAAATTATAAGAAATTGAAATAAAGGCAAATTTAAAGGGCAGAAACGGCATATTACCGTTTCTGCCCTTTGAATTTAATGGCTTCTTAATTGTTTGGCCAGCCAGTTTCGGAACGCAGGCTGGATGACAGAAAAAGGAGCAGGCCCCACATCAAGTAAAAAGGTATGGAAGTCCTTTAGGTTGAAATCATCCTTTAAGATCTTTTTAGCTGTGTTCAGCATTTCCATAATTTCCAGATACCCTACATAGTATTCCATGTAATTGGTGGGATTTTCGATCAGGCTGGTGTAAATGGAATCCACAATATCCGTTTTCTCCACATTGTAAAAAGTGCCAAGGTATTTGGCTGTCTGGTCTTTATCCCAGCCCTCATAATTGATGCAAATGTCCAAATATGCATAAATGCCCAGGGTGACGGCGGTATTGTGGGCCAGAAGCTTTCCAAGCTCCGGGTTCAGCCCGTTATCAAGGGTGTAGGAGTAAAACTCCACATAGGTGGCCCAGCCTTCCGAATAGCTGGGGAAGGAAAGGATGCTTCTTAAATCATTAGGCTTCCTGCTTAAAAAATACACGTTCTGATACAGATGCCCAGGATAGCCTTCGTGAGCCAGGGTGGTGAAAAGGTCATCATTTTGAAAACGGGGGTTGCCGTTGATGTAAATGGTGTTATCCTCATAACGGTCCAGAGGAGGGACCAGGTAAAAGGCAGGGCTTAAAGAAGATTCCAGGGAGCTGGGAACGTATTTTACCCTATAGCTGCAAGGCGGAAGCTCTGGGAAATCCTTGGAAATCAGGGATTTTAAAGACTCCAGAATCTCCTCCGGCTTGGTATAGGTGAACGAATAATCGTCAAGGGCGTCCAGCACCTCCGGATGCTCCTTTGTGATCTGTCCGATGGCCTGTATATCGGAGCTAAGCTGCTTTTCGATTGCTTTTGTCAGGCTTCGGATGGAGCCATAGGAGGTTCCTGTGTTGGAATTGACCAGATATTCAAAATATTCTTTTCCTTTTGGATACCAGCTTAAGCCTTTGTCATTGGTCCCGGTTCCCATGAGGGAAGTGATGCCGTTTACAAGGTTCTTATAGGCGGGAATAAAATGCTCTTCCAGGATTTTTAAATTCTTCTCCTTATAAGCAGCTTTTTCTTCCGGGGTCAAGTCCGTAAGGGCATCTATCCTGGTGTTAAATGTTTCGGCAAGAAAGCTGTGGTCAGGCTGGATCAAATATGCCTCACAGGACTTTAATACGTGGTCAGCGGCAGTGTCGGACATAAAAAGCCCGGCTTCTGATTTTTTCTTTTCAAACTCCATAATCTGCCCATAATAATCATCAATGGTAGAAAGGAGTGCAAGATAGTTATCCACATCATTACGGGTGTAAAAGGCGTACTCTGAAAACAGGATGGGAAGCTGTGCCTGGATTCCGATGGTGGAGGTTAAAGGCTGGGCGTAAAGCTCCAGACCGTCGGAGCTTAATTCCGTGTCTATGTAGGATCGGAGAATCTGCCAGGTGAGACGCTGCTCATCGTTCAACTGACGCTGGTTGAATCCGTCCAGGTTCTTTTTCAATTCCAAAAGATCTTTGCTTCCCTCTTTCATTTTATCCAGGGAAAAATCACCCAGGGTTAAGGGAACGGTATCAAGTCCCCGGGAAGCGGGATTTGCAATGCTGAAATGAAAGCTGATCCCGGAATTGCTGATCTCCTCACGAAACAGGTCATTTGTAAATTGATCAAACTTGTTTTGAGTGGACAGATCCTTGGCATGGTACTGTTCATACTCGGCCCATGAAGGCGATGCAGGCGGTTTTTTCAGTGGTGCACAGGAGCAAAGCAGGGAAACTGCCAGGATGATGGAAAGAAAATGGCGGCCCTGATTCAAAACGTTGTTTTTCATATATGATCCCTCCGTGATTCGCTAGTATTATTTATATGATGATATTAAAAAAGTCATGACAAAAGCCTTGATGAGCAAACTTACCCGCTTGACAAACCTTACGGAAACCATTACACTAGGAATACCAATAAACTATATATATAATAATGCTGAGAAAAGAAGAGTAAGAAATCCACCTCATGTGCAGAGACTTCCGGAAGCTGAAAAGGAAGCTTGAGCGTATTTCCCAACATGGCCTTGGAGCAGCGGAATTGAATGGCAGAGCAGTGCCTTTAAATTCCGACGGTTACACCCGTTATCGTGTCAGACTGTTATTGAGTAACCATAAAGTTCCGGAAGGATTTTAGGAAGCCAACGCAGCCGGTAAGGTTCGTACCGCAAGGTGCGGATAAATTAAAGTGGTAACACGGGACAGTTCCCCGTCTTTAAATTTCCGAAAGGATATTTTTAGGCGGGTTTTTCTTTGCGGGAAGGGAAGAAATACCTTCTACTGCACCCCATTTTATAAACAGGAGGAAACCAGAATGTGTAAAGATTCTAACAAAAAACCATACTATATCACCACAGCCATTGCCTATGCATCAGGAAAACCCCATATCGGCAACACCTATGAGGCAGTTTTAGCGGATTCCATTGCCCGCTATAAAAGAGCGGAAGGCTACGACGTGTTTTTTCAGACAGGAACCGATGAGCACGGACAGAAGATTGAGGAAAAAGCAGAGGCGGCAGGAGTCACCCCTAAAGAGTTCGTAGACAGGGCAGCCGGGGAAATCAGAAAGATCTGGGATCTGATGAACACCTCTTATGATAAGTTCATCCGTACCACAGACAAAGATCACGAGGAGCAGGTCCAGAAGATCTTTAAAAAGCTTTATGAGCAGGATGACATTTATAAAGGCTATTACGAAGGCTTATACTGCACTCCCTGTGAATCCTTTTTCACGGAATCCCAGCTTGCAGACGGCAAGTGTCCCGATTGCGGGCGTGAGGTGAAGCCGGCAAAAGAAGAGGCATATTTCTTCCGCATGAGCAAATATGCGGACCGCTTAATAAAGCATATCAATGAGAACCCGGATTTCATCCAGCCTGTGTCCAGAAAAAATGAGATGATGAACAATTTCCTTCTTCCGGGACTTCAGGATCTTTGCGTATCCAGGACCACGTTTAAATGGGGAATTCCGGTGTCCTTTGACCCTAAGCATGTCACCTATGTCTGGCTTGATGCCCTGACCAACTATATTACTGGTATCGGCTACGATTGTGACGGCCAAAGCAGCGGGCAGTTTGCAAAGCTCTGGCCCGCAGACCTTCACCTGATCGGAAAGGACATCATCCGTTTCCATACCATTTACTGGCCCATTTTCCTTATGGCTCTTGATATTCCCCTGCCAAAGCAGGTATTCGGCCATCCCTGGCTTCTGCAGGGGGACGGCAAGATGAGCAAATCCAAGGGAAATGTCCTCTATGCGGATACTCTGGTGGATTTCTTCGGCGTGGATGCGGTCCGTTATTTCGTTCTTCATGAGATGCCCTTTGACAATGACGGGGTCATCTCCTGGGAACTTATGGTGGAGCGTATGAACTCTGACCTTGCCAATATCCTTGGCAATCTGGTGAACCGCACCATTTCCATGTCCAACAAATACTTTGAGGGCATTGTAAATGACGGAAAGGCAGCAGAGGCTGTTGATGAAGACTTAAAAGCAGTGGTGCTGGAAGAAGTGAAAAAAGTTCAGGAAAAAATGGAGAAGCTCCGTGTTGCAGATGCCATGACATCCATATTCAATATTTTCAGAAGGAGCAACAAATATATTGATGAAACAACTCCATGGACCCTTGCCAAGGATGAAGCTTCAAAGGAGCGGCTGGAAACTGTCCTCTATAATCTGACAGAAGCTATTGCCATAGGAGCCTCCCTCCTTGATTCCTTTATGCCAAATACCTCCAAAAAGATTCTTGACCAGCTTAATACTTCAAAGAGAGAGCTGCCCCAGATGAATGAATTTGGTTTATATCCCTCTGGAAACAAGGTGACTGATAAACCGGAGATCCTGTTTGCCCGCATGGACATGAAGGAAGTCATGGAGAAGGTAGAAGCCATGTTTGGGGCAAAAGAAGAAGCGTCCAAGGAGTCTGTGAAAGAAGATGCCTCTGATGTGATTAATATAGAAGCCAAGGCGGAGATCGAATACGAGGATTTTGCCAGGCTGCAGTTCCAGGTAGGCGAGATCCTTGCCTGCGAGGCAGTTCCAAAGTCAAAGAAGCTTCTGTGTTCCCAGGTAAGGATCGGAAGCCAGGTAAAACAGATCGTCAGTGGAATCAAAGCCCACTACTCGCCGGAAGAAATGGTTGGCAAAAAGGTGATGGTTGTGGTAAACTTAAAACCAGCAAAACTGGCTGGAGTCATGTCTGAAGGCATGCTTCTCTGCGCGGAGGATGCAGAAGGCAATCTATCTCTTATGGTTCCGGAGAAATCCATGCCGGCAGGAGCGGAAATCTGCTGACAAAAGGGAATGTCAAATACCCCGTAGAAAGCTACGGGGTATTTGACTTGATCCGGCCCTGCCGTTTTAAAGAGGAGGATTCCATGATGGAGTCAAAAAGTGCCCGTACAAAAGGAATAACAGGAAACACCTTAAAGATGATCGCTATTGTTACCATGCTCATAGACCACATCGGCGTGGCCGTCATTGAAAACGGCATTTTAAAATACCAGGATGGCAATCCATCCTATGAGACTCTCACTATGCCGGGAGGAAACATGTGGTCCGCCATCGACCTGGCGCTCCGCACCATTGGGAGGGTTGCATTTCCCATCTTCTGCTTTCTGCTGGTAGAAGGTTTTTTCCATACCAGGGATATTAAGAAGTATGGAGGCAGGCTTCTTTTGTTCGCTCTTATTTCCGAGATCCCCTTTGACCTGGCTCTCTTTGGCAAGTGGTTTTACCCAGGCTATCAGAATGTGTATTTCACTCTGTTCATCGGCATTTGCGTCCTTTACTGGTATGAAAAGGTAATAGGGGACCCAGTCAGGCGGACCCTGGTGTTTTTGGCCGGATGCGGCGCGGCTGTTTTTTTGAAATGTGATTATGATATCATAGGGATTGCCATGATCTTGCTTTTTTATGTTTTTTATAAAAATAAAAAAATGCAGACGATATTTGCAGGAATACTGGCTGCCTATGAAAGCCTTAGCTGCTTTGGGGCTGCCATTCTGGCCTTTATCCCCATCCGCATGTACAACGGAACCAGAGGGAAATGGAATTTAAAATACTTTTTTTACTGGTTTTATCCTGCTCACTTAATTTTGCTCTATATCCTGCGTTTGCTTATCATGAAGTAAGAAAGGCACCCTCATGACTGGAAGGGGCCTGTTTTTTAAAGGAGATTCCTATGATTTTTGATACACACGCCCATTATGATGATGAGGCTTTTGATGAAGACAGGGAGGAACTGCTGGCAAGCCTTTTTGCCCATGGAATTGAGGCTGTCACCAATGTTGGTGCCAGCATGAAGACCTCCAGACAAACTCTGGAGCTGGCAGAGAAATATCCTTATATATATGGAGCCATCGGCGTTCACCCCAATGAAACAGGGGAACTGAAGGATGAAGACTTAAACTGGCTGAAGGAACAGTCTTCCCATAAAAAGATCGTGGCAATCGGCGAGATCGGCCTTGACTATTACTGGGACGAACCGGACCATGAAACCCAGAAGGTGTGGTTTATCCGCCAGCTTGGACTGGCAAAGGAAGTAAAGCTTCCTGTTGTCATTCACAGCAGGGATGCGGCAAAGGATACCCTGGATATCATGAAGGCAGAAGGGGGAAAGGACATTGGAGGAGTGATCCACTGCTTTTCCTATGGAAAGGAGATTGCCAGGGAATACTTGAATATGGGGTATTATCTGGGGATCGGAGGCGTCCTCACCTTTAAGAACGCCAAAAAGCTTAAGGAAGTGGTGGAGTACATGCCCATGGAACAACTGGTCCTGGAAACAGACTGCCCTTACCTGGCGCCGGCGCCAAACAGGGGAAAGCGCAATTCCTCCTTATATCTTCCTTATGTGGTACAGGAAATCAGTGCCATCAAGGGGATTGAGGAAGAAGCGGTCATTGAAATCACCAATCAGAATGCCAAAAGGCTATACAGGCTTTAGGAACAGCCATAAAAGAAAACGGAGGACAGGCATGGCAACACTGGGAAATCCCCAAAAGACCATAGAGATCATTCGGAAATATGAATTCACATTCCAGAAGAAGTTCGGACAGAATTTTTTAATAGACACCCATGTATTGGATAAAATCATAGCTGCATCAGGTGTAACAAAGGATGACTGCGTTCTGGAAATCGGGCCGGGAATCGGCACCATGACCCAGCACCTGGCTGAAAATGCCGGGCATGTGGTGGCAGTGGAGATCGATTCCAAATTAATTCCCATTCTCAAAGAGACCCTGGGGGACTATGAGAATGTGACGGTCATTCATAATGATATCCTCAAGGTGGATATCAATCAGATAGCAGAACAGTATAACGGCGGACGCCCCCTTAAGGTAGTGGCAAACCTTCCGTATTATATTACCACCCCTATCGTTATGGGGCTTTTTGAAAACAAGGTGCCCATTGACAATATTACGGTCATGGTCCAGAAGGAGGTGGCAGACCGCATGCAGGTAGGGCCTGGTTCCAAGGATTATGGCGCCCTTTCCCTTGCCGTCCAGTATTATGCAAAGCCTTATATTGTAGCAAATGTTCCTCCCAACTGCTTTATGCCCCGTCCTAACGTAGGGTCTGCGGTGATCCGCCTCACCCGTCACAAGGAGCCGACCGTAAAGGCAGAGGATGCAGGACTTATGTTCCGGCTGATCCGTGCTTCCTTTAACCAGAGAAGAAAGACCCTTCAAAACGGCTTAAACAATTCCCCGGAAATCCCCTATACAAAGGAACAGATTGCCGAAGCAGTTGAAAGCCTGGGCCTTGGACCATCCATACGGGGAGAGGCGTTGACTTTGGAGCAGTTTGCTTCCTTAAGCAACTATTTTTCAAAAATGAAAATGTAATGGAACAGGAGGTCCTATGTCGGATTCGCTGATCACAAAACGCGCAATAGCGGAGGCCTTAAAGCAGGTATGCAAAGAAAAACCCTTTGATAAAATATCCATATCCAATATTACGTCCGTATGGGGGTTAAACCGGCAGACCTTTTATTATCATTTTCAGGACAAATATGAGCTTTTAAGCTGGATCTATTACAATGAGAATTTTGCTAAAATAGCAGATGACATTACCTTAGAAAACTGGGATCAGAAGATTTATGAACTGCTTCAAAATATGAAGGAAGAAAAAAACTTTTATATGAATACCATAAAAGATCAGGAGCATACCTTTGAAAGCTATTTGTTTGAGATGGCAAAGGCCCTGTTTTCTGAAGCGATTATAAAACTGGATGAAAAGAAGAAGCTCACCAAAGAGGAAAGAGATTTTGACGCGGAATTTTTTGCATACGGTATCTGCGGGATCATCGTTGACTGGGTAGAAAAGGGAATGAGAACGGAGCCGCGGCTGGTGGCGGAACGTTTAAAAAGCCTGGCCAGGGCTGCGGAGCGGATCGCTTACCTCCGAAGCCAGGCAGAGCTTTAAGAAAGCTTATGCATGATGATATCCAGGCATTCTTCCCAGGAACAGTTTTTTATAAGAGCAACCAGATCAGAATAGGAAAACAGCTCTGCTGATATTGGGCTGAACCTTTGCAGCAGCTCTTCTAAGTTCCTGGCGGTCCGCTCCGGTGATTTCTGCCCCTTCCTTAACTGATGAAGAAGCGCCGTTTTCAGGACGGACTCCCGGATGTGGTTGTGTATGGTGGCTGACATAAAAAGCCCTCCTTTTTAACTATATTTATTTTAAGAGAAGAAAAGAAAAAAACCTATAGACAAAACCGAAAAATTGTCTGGTTTTCCGACATCATTGACCTGATGTCGTTTTTTTATACAACTGAAAAACCATGTATGGTGACGGATAAAATGAAGTATGATAATATAAGGGTATCAAGCGAATCAGTTATGACAATTCATAGAATGGAGCGTTGCATATGAGAGGAAAAAATAATTTCGGAAAAATGCTTGCATGGGGAGCTGCGGCAACTGCGGCAGGGATGGCCGCAAAAAAGGCCTATGATTATTCCAAAAAGCAGAAGGATTTAAAGAATGAAGAAACCATGAGGCCAAAGGAAAACGGCCAGGCTTCAGGAAAAGCATATTTTGTAGGCGGCGGTCTGGGAAGCATGGCAGGAGCAGCTTACCTCATACGTGACTGCAACATGCCTGGTGAGCAGATCACGATTTTTGAAGGGATGCATATTTTAGGAGGAAGCAACGACGGCATCGGGACTCCGGAAAAAGGCTTTGTATGCCGGGGCGGACGTATGTTAAATGAAGAGACCTATGAAAACTTCTGGGAGCTGTTTGGTACCATCCCGTCGTTAAATAACCCTGCCAGAAGCGTGTCTGAGGAGATCTTAAGCTTTGACCATGCCCATCCCACCCATGCAAAGGCCAGACTGGTGGACAAGGATGGAACCATCCTTGATGTGAAGAGCATGGGATTTACCCAGAATGAACGCATGGCCTTGTTAAGGCTTATGAACACTCCGGAAGAAAAACTGGATGATATGACCATTGAAGAATGGTTTGCAGATATGCCCCATTTCTTTACCACGAATTTCTGGTATATGTGGCAGACCACCTTTGCCTTCCAGAAATGGAGCAGCCTTTTTGAATTCCGCCGCTACATGCGCCGGATGATCCTGGAATTCTCGAGGATCGAGACTTTGGCAGGGGTAACAAGAACTCCTTTAAACCAGTATGACAGCGTGATCCGTCCCCTGGAAACCTACTTAAGAAAGCAGGGAGTTGTCTTTGCGGAAAACTGTACGGTCACTGATATTGATTTTGCAGACGGAGACGGAATTACGGCTAAAGTCCTTCACTTAAAGGATAACGGTATAGAACGTCAGATCCAGATTGAGGATGGGGATATCTGCATCATGACCAATGCCTGCATGACTGACAGTGCAACTCTGGGAGATCTCCATACTCCGGCTCCAGAACCTGTTTTAAGGCCAATATCCGGGGAATTGTGGAGCAAGGTATCTGCAAAGAAGGACGGCCTTGGAAATCCATATCCATTCTTTGGGGATGTCCATGAGACCAACTGGGAAAGCTTTACTGTAACAAGCCGGGGAAACAAGCTGCTTAAGCTGATTGAGGATTACTCCGGCAATGTGCCTGGAAGCGGAGCGCTTATGACCTTTAAGGATTCCAACTGGCTGATGAGCATTGTTGTGGCTGCCCAGCCTCATTTCATCAATCAGCCTATGGACCAGACAATTTTCTGGGGATATGGGCTTTATACGGACCGTGAAGGGGATTATGTAAAGAAGCCTATGAAGGACTGCACGGGAGAAGAGATGCTGATCGAGCTTCTTCATCATCTTCACATGGAAGACCGTAAGGATGAGATACTGGCAGATGTGGTCAATGTCATTCCCTGTATGATGCCCTACGTGGATGCCCAGTTCCAGCCCCGTAAAATGACGGATCGCCCGAAGGTGGTTCCTGCCGGTTCTACTAACTTCGCCATGGTAAGCCAGTTTGTAGAGATTCCGGAAGACATGGTATTTACGGAGGAATATTCGGTACGGGCCGCCAGAATGGCTGTTTACACCCTGATGGGGGTAAATAAAAAGATTTGCCCGGTCACTCCTTATGTGAAGGAGCCTAAGGTTTTAATGAAAGCAGTTCAGACCTCATACCGCTGATAAAAGACAAAAATGTCTTCTTGGGCCAGACATTTCCCTACCTGGAAATGCCTGGCCCTTTACTGCTTTATCATGATAACACTGCGCAGAATAAAGGAAGTGTAAAAATTTTCCTCGTTGCAAGAACCACCTTTCTGTGGTATGCTAGAACTTGCGTTGTCTGCGAAGGACGGACGTAAGAATAAAGAAGATATGGAGGAACAGATATGAAGAAAATGGCGCTTGTATTAGCGGCAGTCCTTGCTTCAGGGATGATCCTGACAGCATGCGGCGGTTCCGGAAAATCCGGTACAGCCGGCAACGAAACACAGAAAACAGAAGCAGCAGGAAATACTGCATCAGGAGGTCTTGACCTGGCAGTACAGATCGGCCCTGATCCGGAAACCATTGACCCGGCCTTAAATTCGTCAATTGATGCAGCCAATATGATTCTGCATGCATTTGAGACGCTTTTAACCTTTGATAAGGATAATAATATTATTCCCGGACAGGCAGAATCCTATGATGTAAGCGACGACGGACTTACCTATACCTTCCACTTACGGGATGGTTTAAAATGGAGCGATGGCTCTGACCTTACTGCAGAAGATTTCGTATATTCCTGGAAGCGTCTGGCAGATCCTGCCACAGCAGCTCCTTATGGAGCAGACATGCTTTCCATGGTAAAAGGATATCAAGAGGCAACAGCAGGAAACATTGATGCTCTGGCCGTATCCGCATCTGATGAGAAAACCCTTGTAGTGGAGCTGGCGTCTCCCTGCGTTTATTTTGATAAAATTGTTACTCATGCCAGCATGGCTCCTGTAAAAAAGGATGTAGTTGAAGCAAAGGGAGACCAGTGGTCCTTAACCCCTGATACTTATATTTCCAATGGACCATTAAAGATGATCGAATGGGTACCAGGTTCCCATATTACCTTTGCTAAGAATGAAAATTACTGGGATGCAGCTACTGTAACCTTAAATACCTTAAAGTTTGTCCTTATGGAAGATGCCAATGCTGCATACAGCGCATACCGGACCGGAGAGGTGCAGATGATCAAGGAGATTCCTACTGATGAGATCCCAAGCCTTCAGGGGCAGCCGGATTACCACCTGGATCCCCGTATGGCAACTTCCTATACGATTTTCAACGTTACAAAGGCACCTTTTGACAATGCCCTGGTACGCCGTGCATTGACCCTTGCAGTTGACCGGGAGTACGTTGCAAGTACCGTAATGGCAGGAACCGTTTTACCGGCTACCAACTTTGTAGGCCCTGGTATTTCCGATGCGGAAGGCGGTACTTCCTTTGAAGAAGTCACCAGAAAGAACAACGGCGGTGATTACTTTAATGTAAACAATTACGAAGAAGATCTTAATAAGGCAAAAGAACTCCTGGCGGAAGCAGGCTATCCAAACGGAGAAGGCTTCCCGGTAATTGAGTATATGACCAATGAAGCCGGTTACAATAAGCCGGTTGCCGAGTATTTACAGAGCGCCTGGAGCGAACTGGGGGTCAGAATGGATATTAAGATTGTTGAATGGTCTACCTTTGCACCGACCCGCCGTGCCGGTGACTTCCAGATCGCCCGCGGAGGCTGGGTATACGACTATGACGATCCATCCAACATGCTGAACTTATTTACAACGGAAAGCGGAAACAACGATGGAAAGTATTCTAACCCGGAAGTGGATAATCTGTTAAACCAGGCCCGTGATACGGCTGATAAGGCAGAGCATTATGAGAAGCTTCATAAAGCAGAAAAAATGATCATGGAAGACGCTGCGGTTGCACCGCTTGTATACTCCAGCGATTTCTACCTGCAGAGGCCTGAATTAAAGGGCACATGGCACTCTCCATACGGCTTCTGGTTCTTTACACATGCTACCATGGAATAGTGACTGAGATCAAAGAACTGTTATCAGATCGTTTATAAAAATACACATAAAAAACGCGCATTGACAAGCTGTAAAAGCTGGTTCAAGGCGCGTTTTTTGTTGGTTTAGGTTGATGTACAGACTGTTGTTCCGGATTTTCTGGTTCAGTAACCCCCCTGTTCAACCTAAGGAATCGTCATAGCAGGCACGGATGCCGCCAATAAATTTCGGTCTGGTACGGGCAGTGACCACATGAGCGGAGCCGATGTACCGGGTCTTAATGCGGACCGGGACAGCCACAGCCTTTAAATGCATTCCGATTAAGGTATCCCCAATATCAATGCCTGCGTGGGCCTTAATGGATTCCACCGCCACGGGACACTGTAAGGTCTGGTAAGCCGCAGTGGCAAGGGAGCCGCCTGCTTTTAGCTGAGGCATTACATTGACCGGCTCATAGCCATAGAGCCTTGCCGCTTCTTTTTCCAGGATCAAAGCCCGGTTTAAATGCTCGCAGCACTGGGCGGCAACGTAAATCCCCTGGGCCTGGAACACCTCGCAAATGGCGGAAAATACCGCCTGCCCGATCTCAGCACTGGAATGGGAACCGATCCTGTGATCGGAGATCTCACTGGAGGAGCAGCCGATGACGACTAAGTCCTTCTCATTTAAATGTGCAGCTTCCAACAGTTCTTTTGCGGCCATTGCGGCCTGTGTTCTGATTTCATCCAGCATGATCCGGCCTCCTCTTCATGAATATGGTTTCTTTCTACAATGCTGCCCGGATAGCGGCAGCCATTTCCTCGTATTCCTTATCTGTTAAATATACCTTGTCCGGGTTCATGGCAAAGGTACTTCCCCATTCATCCCCACCGTTATATTTGGGAACGATGTGCATATGAAGGTGGCATCCGGTATCGCCGTAAGCGCCGTAATTTACCTTATCAGGTTTAAATACTTTATGGACAGCCTTAGAAACTCTGGCTACATCGGCAAAAAAGGCATTTCTTTCTTCAGCCTCAATATCCACCAGCTCGCTGACATGGTCTTTATAAGCCAGAATGACTCTGCCCTTTTTACTCTGCTCTTTAAATAAATACAAAAATCCTGTTTCCATTTCGCAGATGGGATAGCCGAATTTTGCTACAAGCTCTCCCTTCATACAGTATGCGCAATTTGGATCTTTCATAATCATGTACCTTCCTTTGGTTTTTTCGAAAGACTAAGACCTGCTTTTAATATGGGCAGCTACCTTCGCATCTTCTCTTTTAATGTGGCTGATCAGCCAGCCTGCAATGGCGCTGTTGACTTCTCCCACAAGGGTGATGGACGGACCTTCCTTGTCCAGCTTGGAGCAGATTCCGGCAACTACCTTTTTGAATTCCTCATGGTAACGCTTGTGGTTTACATAATCCGGATACTGATATTGAAGCTGAAGCTTTTCCTCATTGCCGAAATGCCTGGCAGTATAATCCTGCAGAAACTTCGTGGTATTGGCCAGCTCCGCACGTCCCTTTCCTGTAGAGCAGGCGGCAAGGAGGTTATTGACCGCATCGATCAACTGGCGATGCTCGGAATCAATCAACTGGTTGCCGGTTTCCAAATCTTTTGTAAATGTATATGCCATATTTACCGTCTCCTTATCTTACATTTTACACTCATTCTACACCATTTTTCCCCAAATTCCAACCGTTATTTTTCCCGCAGTTTTAAGGAAAAACACGTTCCGGGAAGAGCCCTGGCACATGTCAGGGTGCCTTGAAATTTCTGCTGAAACCCCGGCTTTATCCCCTCAAAAGATATTCTTCCTAGAGAAAGTGCAAAAAAGCCCGGTGCAAAAGCAACCGGGCAAAAGCAATCATACTATTTGGCATCAGACGGTAAAACGCTGAGTTTAGATGTTTTCCATTTTAGAAAGAGCTGCTTCGTCTGCAACGATGGTAACGTCCGGATGAAGCTGTAAAATGGATGCCGGAACACGGGAAGTGACCGGACCGCAGATCACATCACGAAGGATGTCCGCCTTATCAGCTCCGCTGATGATCAGGAGGATTTTCCTGGCTCTCATTATGGTTCCGATTCCCATGGTATAGGCCTGGCGGGGAACCTCATCAATGGAAGCGAAGAAACGCTTGTTGGCTTCTATGGTGCTTTCCTGAAGGTCCACAATGTGGGTATCCTTTGGGAAGATGTCAGAAGGCTCGTTAAAACCAATGTGGCCATTGTGCCCAAGGCCTAAGAGCTGTAAATCAACACCGCCAAGACTTCTTATGATGTCCTCGTAACGGGCAGCCTCCTTGGTGGCGTCTGTCTCCGTTCCATCGGGAATATTGGTGTTTGCTTTGTCTATGTTCACATGGCGGAACAGATTTTCATGCATAAAATAATAATAACTCTGATCACTTTCCCTGGTAAGTCCTTTGTACTCATCCAGATTCGCGGTTTTTACCTGGGAAAAATCCAGATCTCCTTTGTTATACCACTCAACCAACTGCTTATAAGTGCCAACGGGTGTGGAACCTGTAGCCAGTCCCAAAACGCAGTTTGGTTTCATAATGATCTGTGCAGAAATAATATTAGCGGCCTTACGGCTCATATCATTGTAGTCTTTTGCGCGATAAAGCTTCATTTCTTTATCCCTCCATACGTTTAAAAAAATTTTATTACATTCTTTTCACTAGGATATCATTTTTGTGTCATAGATGCAATGGCATTTTGCATAAAATAATTATAAAGGAGTGATGGCATGCCTAATTATCGAAGACTAATCTCATATATTTATGCCTATGAAGGCGCAGTCAAAGGAAAAAACATCGGATTTGCCAAGATAGAGACGAGAGGGGTCCAGTGCAAGATTACGGTCAGTGTCAAAAGGATATATGTGGGCGGCAATGATATTGGAGTATACTTATTAGCAGCCGCAGACCAGGAAATATTCCTGGGCAATATTTTTATACGCGGCGGTTCAGGCGAATTCAGGACTGTGGTATCGGCAAGCGATATAGAACACTCCGGAATTAACATGGATCAATGCTATGGACTGACCATCCATGATGTGAAAAATACATGGCGTTCCTACACGACCATTTGGGAAGATGCAGTTGCCCATGCGGCGGAAGTCGATCTTGGAAGTACGGCCTCCGCAGCTTTGGATAAGGAACAGGCTGTTATTTCAGAAGAACAGATAAAACGGGCGGTACGTGAAATTGAAGAAGAATTCCCCCTAAAGTCTGATGACCTTGAAGAGAATGTCCATGCCGGTGATTCCCATGAAGAGGGAGCCATGGAGGCAGCCTCCAGAGACCGGGAGGAAGAGACGGCTGCTCCCGCTCCTGAAAAGCAGGAACTGCCGGAAGAAAAAGATTTGCAGACAGAGAACCTGGAGGCAAACAGTCAGGGGCCGGGTGAGGAAGACGGAGATTTTGTCCTGCCGGATGAGGAAGAATTAGTAAATGCCAAATCAGAGGACATGGAACAGGTCACGTCTGATGAGGCAGAGACAGGCGAAGAAGAACTGCTGTATGCGGAAAAAGAGGAGGCCCAGCCGGAAGAAGCCGTGGAGCCGGATACAGAGCCTGAAGCTTCTGCATCAATGGAAGCTCAGCAGGAGGAAGACTGGTATCAGGCAGAGGAGCCAATGCCGGAAGCGTTACAGGAGGTATTGCAGTCTGCGGAAGAACCGGTATCAGAAGAGTGGCAGATTACAGGAGAATGGCAAATTACAGGACAGGAAGACATACTCAGTGAAATGCAGGAGGAAGAGCAGGGGGACAGGGAAGCAGTGGATGTCCAGGAGAGGGAAGCTGTATTCAGTGAACCGTATCCCTGCAGCGGCCAGGATATGGTTGAAGATACCATCTGTTACCGGGCAGATGCTGTGATAAAAGAAGACAGGAGCAATCCGGAGGTCCGGCCAGAGCTGGGAAATCCGGATGAATTAGAGCGCCTGCTCCAAAATGAAGACCAGGACTCAACTTCCCATGATATGATCTGGGAGAAACTGAAACGTGAACATACAAGGATTCTGGCATTTGATTATGAGGATGGCTGCGAAATTCTCACCATCAAGCCCCAGGACATCGGTCTCCTTCCAAGAGACGCCTGGGTTTATGGCAACAACAGCTTTCTTCTGCACGGATACTACAATTACCGTTACTTAATCCTGGCAAAACTATTGAACCCAGGTGGAATGCCCCGTTACCTTCTGGGGATTCCCGGACATTATTACAGCAATGAGCGATATATGGCTTCCATGTTTGGTTTTCCCAATTTCGTGCTGTCCAAAGAGCAGCCCATGGAAGACGGCAGGTTTGGATTTTGGTACACCGATATAAAATTAGGGGGCTGATTCAGGCCCCCTGTCGGCGTGTGCCCATTAATCATCAATGCCCCGGAGCATGGCATTGGGGATAAACGGTTTCAGCACATTTAAAAATTGATTCAGTTCTTCCCGGGAAAAAGACTGGAAGCCTGGACATAAGACCTGGTCCGAGTCCACATAGTTCTGCAGATAGTAACTGGGGCAGCCTGCCAGCCATTCCCCTATATCCGTAAAATCCAGGAGACTGTGGATGCCTTTTACCGCTGTGGTGCGGAATTCAAAAGGCACGGAGCCCTCAAGCAAAAAAGCGGCGCTTTCTTCAATATTCTCTATCTTTATGTTCCATACGCCCGCAGCCTTGGAATAATTATTCCTGCCGGCTTTAATATCCATTGCCACATAGTCCAAAAGCCCGTTTAAAGCCAGTCTTTTTAAGACCTCCGGCCGGTAGCCGTTGGTATCCAGCTTGATGAGATAGCCAAGCCCCCGTATTTTCTGGATAAAGGATTCCAGATCCTCAGACAGGGTGGGTTCCCCTCCTGTAATGCAGACCCCCTCTAAAATCCCTTTTCGTTTGCTTAAAAAACTTAAAATTTCTTCTTCACTGAATTCAGACTCTGCCTCACTGCCTATCAGCCCGCTGTTATGGCAGAATGGGCAGCGGAAATTGCAGCCCCCCAGAAATATTGTGGCTGCCACATGACCGGGAAAGTCCAGAAGTGTTGTTTTTTGAAGACCGCATATTTTCATACCTTCACCATTCCTTTGTTTCGTGATATACTATGCCAGTATACCACATGGAAACGCCAGGATGGTATCCCTTTGTGCCCAAAACATACGGGCAATAATATTAAAAGGCAATGAGGAACGAATATGACTGTAGATGAAAAATATATGCGGGCAGCAATCAGACAAGCGGAAAAGGCAGGCGCCATGGGTGAGGTTCCCATCGGCTGCGTCATTGTTTTCGAAGATAAGATCATCGCCCGGGGATATAACCGGCGCACCATTGATAAAAATGCCTTATCCCACGCGGAGATCAACGCCATCCGCAAAGCGTGCAGAAAAGTTGGGGACTGGCGGCTTGAAGGCTGTACCATGTACGTGACCCTGGAACCCTGCCCCATGTGCGCCGGAGCCATTGTCCAGGCCAGGATCCCCAAAGTCGTCATGGGCTGCATGAACGCAAAGGCAGGCTGTGCAGGCTCGGTGCTTGATATGCTTCACGAAGAAGGCTTTAACCATCAGGTGGAGACGGAAACAGGGGTATTGGGAGAGGAGTGCTCCCAGATGATGAAGCGTTTTTTTAAGGAACTGAGGGAAAAGAACAAGAAGAAACTGGAAAGCAAATCCCCCGGAACTTCTTGACAACCCGCTGTTTTCCATGTATACTAAGGTGCGATTAAACAAAAATATGTCATAAAGTTTCCGTGCAGCCGGGGAGATAGCGGTGCCCTGTACCTGCAATCCGCTCTAGCAGGGGTGATGTCTCACCCAGGGCTGTCTATTGTAGGGCTGCCCCTGATAAGTGGCGATGACGTTTGGGTCTTACGCAACAGATCTTCATGAACCGTGTCAGGGCAGGAATGCAGCAGCACTAAGTGGAACCTTCTGTGTGCCGTGAGGGTGCCTGGACCGAGTTAACTGTCAGGGTAACGCCTGTGATAGCGGTTCAAAGTGAGACGCACGGATTAAATATAAAGAATTTTCAGACGCCGGAGAGCAGGGAACTGCTTTGCGGTGTCTTTTGCAATCTGCAATTCCCATTTTTAATATTTTCTTACGTTTCTTATGAAATAAAGTTTTCCCTTGCCCCGCATTCCCCTTTGTATTATAATTATAAAATGGGTATAATACTACCTATTTCCCAATGACAAATCTAATCAAAAAGAGGTGTGCTTTCATGATAAGAATTGGAATGCTTACAAGCGGAGGCGACTGCCAGAGCCTGAATGCAACCATGCGCGGCGTGGCAAAGGCACTGTACCGGCTGTCCGATGATGTGGAGATTGTTGGATTTGAGGATGGTTACAAAGGGCTGATTTATGCGAACTACCGTGTGATGAAGCCGGAAGACTTTTCCGGAATCCTGACAACGGGCGGGACCATTCTCGGCACCTCCAGACAGCCGTTTAAACTGATGCGGACGCCTGATGAGAACGGTCTTGACAAGGTGGAAGCTATGAAGCATACCTATAGAAAGCTGAAACTGGAATGCCTGGTGGTGTTAGGCGGCAATGGGAGTCAGAAAACGGCCAATCTCCTTCGGGAGGAAGGGCTGAATGTGGTATCCCTTCCCAAGACCATTGACAATGATTTGTGGGGAACCGATACTACCTTTGGTTTCCAGAGCGCCATCAATGTGGCCACCAATGCCATTGACTGCATCCACACAACAGCGGCTTCTCATGGACGAGTCTTCATTGTGGAAGTCATGGGACACAAGGTAGGCTGGCTCACCCTGTATGCAGGGATTGCAGGCGGGGCTGACATTATCCTGCTTCCGGAGATCCCCTATGATCTGGGTATCGTAGTGGAAGCATTAAAAACCAGGACCAAAAACGGCAAAAAGTTTTCTATTCTTGCTGTGGCGGAAGGGGCAATTTCCAAGGAAGATGCCTGCCTGACGAAGAAGGAATTAAAGGAAAAGAAGAAGGCCGTGGTTTATCCTTCTGTGGCATATGAGATCGGGGCTCAGATCACGGAGCGCACCGGACAGGAAGTGCGGGTTACCGTACCAGGCCATATGCAGAGGGGCGGCGATCCATGCCCCTACGACAGAGTGCTTTCCACCCGCCTTGGAGCAGAAGCAGCAAAGCTTATAAATAACAAAGAATACGGATATATGGTGGCGGTGGATAACAATGAGATTGTTAAGACACCCTTAGCCGATGTAGCCGGAAAATTAAAAACCGTCGATCCGAAAAACTCTATTGTTAAGGAAGCCAAGATGATAGGTATCAGCTTCGGCGACGAATAAGGAGTCTACAAGCATGTCATATACGGCATTGTATCGGAAATGGCGCCCTTCTTCCTTTTCGGATGTAAAGGGCCAGGACCATATCGTACAGACACTGAAAAACCAGATAGTAGCCGGGCGTGTCGGACATGCGTATCTGTTTTGCGGCACAAGAGGAACCGGTAAGACCAGTATTGCCAAGATATTTGCCAAGGCAGTCAACTGTGAACACCCGGCAGACGGAAGTCCCTGCGGGGAATGCCGGACCTGTAAGAACATCGCAGCCGGCGCTTCTCTTAATGTGGTGGAAATCGACGCTGCTTCGAACAATGGCGTAGAAAATATCAGGGAGATAAGGGATGAAGTCCAGTATCCCCCCACAGAAGGCAAATACCGGGTTTACATCATCGATGAGGTTCATATGCTTTCCACAGGAGCATTTAATGCCCTGTTAAAGACGCTGGAAGAACCCCCATCCTATGTGATATTTATTCTGGCTACCACGGAAGTCCAGAAGATTCCGGTAACGGTTCTGTCCCGGTGTCAGCGGTATGATTTTAAGCGCATTACGGTGGAGACCATTGTAGAGCATTTAAAAGAACTGACAGCCGCAGAACAGATCCAGGTGGAAGACCGGGCCCTTGCCTATATTGCCAAAGCCGCTGACGGCGCACTGCGTGATGCCTTAAGCCTTTTAGACCAGTGCATTGCCTTTCATTACGGGGAGCTTCTTACCTATGATAATGTTTTGGATGTGCTGGGAGCCGTGGACATCACCGTGTTTGGAACCATGTTCCGGGCAATTGTGGAAAACCGGACAAAAGACTGCATCATCTGTCTGGAAGAGATGGTGATCCAGGGGCGGGAGCTGGGCCAGTTTGTCATTGATTTTATCTGGTATTTAAGAAACCTTTTAATATTAAAATCCGTGGACAATGGAGAAAATCTTCTGGATATGTCAACGGAGAACCAGAACCTTTTAAAAGAGGACAGCGATCGTACGGATAACGAGACGCTTTTACGGTATATCCGGGTGTTTTCGGATCTGTCCAATCAGCTTCGCTATGCTTTCCAGAAACGAATCCTCATTGAGGTCGCCCTGATCAAGCTGACCCGCCCTCAGATGGAACAGAATTTAGATTCCATACTTCAGCGGATCAGCAATATTGAAAAGCAGTTGGAAAGCGGTATCGTGGTAAATACTTCCCCGGACAGCTTAAAAGCGGCGGAAGGAAAAGACGGCAGTAATGCCCCTGTCCACGAATTAACCCCTGCAGAGCGGGTGGCGCTTCCCAAGGGCCAGTTAGAGGATCTAAATCTGATCCGGGGCGAATGGGGGAAGATCATACGGGAGCTGGGAGGACCTATCCGGGCCAGTTTCCGGGATACGGTGGTAGAGCCTGCCGGAGAGAGCTGTCTTTGCATTGTCTTTTCCGATCAGAGCAATTACATGATCGGAAGCAGGGAGGCAACCGTTGCAGAGGTTGAACGGTATGTGGAAGACCATTACCAAAAGTCCATAACCTTTAAGACAAGGCTTCGGGGCGGAGGAGAACGGTCTGATACCATTTACGTCAGCGATGAAGAGTTACAAGCCAATATTTTAATGGATATAACAATGGAAGATTAAAATTATAAAAATAGCAGGAGGATACACACCATGGCAAAACGTGGCGGTTTTCCAGGCGCAATGCCTGGTAATATGAACAATTTAATGAAGCAGGCCCAGAAAATGCAGCGTCAGATGGAAGAAACAACAAAGGAGCTGGAGGAAAAGGAATATACGGCTGCAGCAGGCGGGGGAGCCGTGTCAGTCACAGTTTCAGGCAAAAAAGAAGTGACTGGGGTTAAATTATCCAAGGAAGTTGTGGATCCGGATGACATAGAAATGCTGGAAGATTTAATTATGGCTGCTACCAATGAAGCGTTCCGCCAGATGGAAGAGGACAACAGCTCTGCCATGGCTAAGCTCACTGGCGGTCTTGGCGGATTAGGCGGAGGCTTTCCGTTCTGATTATGAATTACTACAGCAGTCAGATAACCAGATTAATTGAAGAGCTGTCCAGGCTTCCGGGCATTGGCAGTAAATCCGCACAGCGCCTGGCGTTTCATATCATCAACATGCCGGAAGAACAAGTGGCGGGCCTTGCTTCATCCATTACAGAAGCAAAACGAAATGTACGCTACTGCAAGGAATGTTTTACCCTGACGGATCAGGAGCTGTGTCCTATCTGCCAAAGCGAAAAACGCAATCACAAGATGATCATGGTAGTAGAGGACACCAGGGACTTGGCCGCTTATGAAAAAACAGGAAAGTTCGATGGCGTTTACCACGTCCTGCATGGGGCTATCTCCCCTATGCTGGGAATAGGACCTGGTGACATAAAGCTGAAGGAACTGATGCAGAGGCTGCAAGGAGATGTGGATGAGGTGATCATTGCCACCAATTCCAGCCTTGAGGGAGAGACGACAGCCATGTATATCAGCAAGCTGATCAAGCCCACAGGGATCAGGGTTACCCGTATAGCCAGCGGAGTTCCCGTTGGAGGAGACTTAGAGTACATAGATGAGGTGACATTGTTACGGGCCCTGGAAGGCCGGGTGGAACTGTAGCTCATTTGCCTTGTCAGGAGATGCAGGTTGAAAGAAAAACATCTTTCAACCTTGAGTTTATGAATCAGCGGGATATGCACGCATATCCACTTGATTCATTAGGAGACAAATAATGGATAAGTACGAGTTTAATATAAAGGTTGAACAGATTAAAAAACTGGTCGGCAAAAACGACTATGAGACGGCTATGAAGATAGCCGACACAATAGACTGGAAGAGAGTCCGCAACACCAATTTGCTTTCCATGGTTGCCATGGTTTATGAGAAAAGTGAGGATTATCAGGAAGCCAAGGAGATCCTTCTCCAGGCTTTTGAACGTGCCCCTATTGGGAAACGTCTTCTTTATAAGCTGGCAGAGCTGGCGATCAAAGAGGGAAATATCGAAGAGGCAGAAGCCTACTATAAGGAATTTGGCGACTTGGCCTCCGACGATCCCAGACAGCAGTTGCTTCGCTATATGATCTTAAAAGCAAAAGGAGCTCCGGCCCAGCAGCTTATCCATTCCCTGGAATCCTATACCAGCGTGGAACTGGATGAAAAATGGCTGTATGAGCTGGCTGAGCTGTACAGCCTTGCAGGCGTTCCTGACCGCTGCGTGGAGACCTGCGACCGGATCATGCTGATGTTTGGCCTTGGAAAATATGTGGACAAGGCCATGGATTTAAAAATACAGTATGCACCCCTTACCAACTACCAGGTGGATCTGGTGGAGAACCGGGACAAATACGAAGCCAAGCTGCGGGCGGTTGAGCAGGAGTATAGCGCCGGAAGAAGGCCGGTTCCAGAGCCGGAGCCGGCAGAAGAATATTATGAAGAAGAACCGGAGACTGTCGGGGAACCGGCCATGTCATTTGGAGAGAATCCTGTGGAAGAGAATCTGGAAGCAAGGCTTCAGGATGCCGCGGTCCAGGAAAGGCTGGCCAGGGAAATGTCCAAAATCTCCTATGAAGAACCCATAATCCAGGAAGAGTCCAGGCTGGAACACACAAGAGTGCTGGAGGATATCCGAAGAGTGGGCCGTGCCGTGACTGACATACCAAGATCCAGAGGCATTTATGCGTCCGAGAATGGAGAGTCTCTTCCCTATCATCCGGAGCCTGTTTTTGAGGAAGAAGAGCCGGAAGGCCCTGGAATGGAAGAATCTTCTATTGAAGGACATTATGACGAAGAAATGGAATATGACGGTTATGTCATGGAAAATGCAGAACCTGATGATTCCGGACTGCAGTTCGCCGCCACATCCGAGAACTTTCAGGAATCCGGTAATGAGCCGGAGGCTGATTACGACTATGATGAAAATGAATATGACCAGCCGGATGAATCCTATTATGAGCCAGAAGGGGCGTTAGAGCCGCCTTATGCATCCCTAACTCCATCCTTGGAAGAGGAGGACACCCCGGTCTGGAATCAGAACTTTAAGAATTTTGACAGTGAGGATAGCCTGGAGTTTGAAGACCTGTATGAAGAAGTGGAGTCGGAGGAGACGCCGGTTCAAAACCATCTTATGATAGAGGCAAAGACTCAGGAAAAAGGACTTCAGATGGCTGTAGAAGCCTTAAAACAGATTCACAATGAAAGCGGCGTAAAGAATCCGGTAGCAAAAATTACCGGTTCCAAGCTGTCTAAGCGGGGAGTATTGGCCTCTGCGGAAAAGTTGGCGGGAAAGGACCTGATCATTGAGGAAGCCGGAGATCTAACCCGGGAAGCGCTGGCAGATTTGAATGAATTGATGGACCGGGATACCAGCGGAATGATCGTAGTTCTCATTGATAATCCCAAGCAAATGGAAACACTCCACCGGGAGCATCCTGTACTGGCAAGCAAATTTGAGTGCATCGGAAGCGGAGAAGGAGAACCGGTTTTCTTTGTAAGAGAAGTCCTGGGGGAGGAAAGACCGGTTAAGGCCCCTAAGGCGCCGGCCTACAAACCTTTCACCCCTGTGGTAAAAGAAGATATAAGAGAAGAATCCTATGGAGATTACGAAAGCCAGGAGTATCATTATGAGCAGGATTCCCGGCAGGAGAATCATTACGGGGAAGACAGTGTCTGTGAAGACGATGGTTTCTATGAAGAAGAGGAAGAAGAATTACGCCCGTCTGTCCGGGACGAGGAAGGCCCTGGTTTTCAGGGAGAAGAAATGGATATTGACGAATTCGCCCAGTATGCCTGCCGCTATGCCAATGAGATCGACTGCAGCATTACCGGAAAAAGCATGCTGGCACTGTACGAAAGAATCGAGATTCTGGAAGAAGATGGCCTTCCTCTTAACAGGGCCAATGCGGAAAGCCTGATCGAAGAAGCGGCTGACCGTGCGGAAAAGCCTTCCCTTGGAAAACGGATCAAAGGTTTGTTTTCTACAAAATATGATAAAGACGGCCTTCTTGTTTTAAAAGAGGAACATTTTATTTATTAAGTTGAGGTATTAAAGGTGGATATTAGACTTATTGCACTTGATTTAGATGGAACTCTGTTAGACAGCAAAAAGCGTCTCTCCCCTGCCAACCGGCAAGCACTGATCCAATGTGTTCAAAAAGGGATCTGGGTGGTTCCGTGCACAGGACGGACAGTACATGGGATACCTGCAGAAGTAAAAGATATCTCCGGGATCCGTTACGCGATTACCACCAATGGGGCGGTCGTTGAAGATATGGAAGAACAGAGAGTGATTGACACCCAGATGTTATCCTGGGAGCATGCTCTGGAACTTTTGCGCATGGTGGATTCCTACCGTGTCATGTACGATCCTTACATAGACAGGCGCGGGATCACGGAGCCTCGTTTTTATGAACATTTATCAGATTATGGCCTGACGTCCGAATTACAGGAAATGGTCTATCAGACCAGGGATGTCCATCCCAACATTATAGAATTCGTGGAAAAGAGCCGTAAGCCTGTGGAGAAGATCAACCTGTTCTTCCCTGATATGGAAGAGCGGGACAGACTAAGAGCTGAATTGGAGAAGAGAGGAGATGTTTTGATCACTTCTTCTATTCCCAACAATCTGGAGATCAATGCATTCGGTGCGACAAAAGGAGAGGCGATCCTGAGACTGGCTTCCCATTTGGGGATCAGTGAAAAGCAAACCATGGCCATAGGGGATGGAGAAAACGATTTTTCCATGATCCAAAAGGCTGGAATCGGAGTGGCCATGAAAAATGGAAGCAAGGAACTCCTTGCGGCTGCCGATTATATAACGGATACCAATGATGAAGACGGAGTGGCCTCCGCCATTAACCGATTGATATTCGGAGCAGAAGGTTGAAAGAAAATATTTTTAAACCTTGAGTTTGTGAATCAACTGGATATGCTTGCATATCCAGTTGATTCATTAGGAGACAAATTATGACGAAGCTGTATATGGAAAACTGGTTATCTGTGGTGGCCGGAATCTATCTTTTAGGAATGGTCCTTTATGGCCATTACAGAGGATTTATCCGGCTGGTGGTATCAATGCTGGCGGTGGTCTTATCTCTGACCGTTGTCCGGGTCTCTTTACCCACTGTAACAGGGTTTTTAAAAGAAAATACGGGTCTTCAACAGACCATTTCAGATAACATGAAAAAATCCATGGGCCTGGAGCCGGAAGAAAGCCCTTCCGGAGAAGTCTTGGAAGCGCCTTCTGCCCAGCGCACGGTGATTGAAAGCCTTAAGCTCCCCCAAAATGTTAAAAATGCTCTCATTGAAAATAACAACAGCGAAGTGTATCAGATGCTGGGAGTTCAGGCCTTTACAGACTACATTGGAAGCTATCTGGCTGATGTGATCCTTAATTCTGCAGGATTTGTCCTGCTGTTTGCCGGGATCTACCTGTTTTCAAGGTTGGTCATGAGGTGGCTGGATATCATTGCCAGGCTCCCCATTCTATCAGGGATCAATAAAATAGCAGGCGCCCTGCTGGGAGGCCTGGAGGGACTGGTATTTCTATGGATCACCTGTCTGCTAGTCACCGCTTTCTCCGGAACGGAGTGGGGCCTTGTATTGACCCGGCAGATTGAAGCCAGTAAATGGCTGTCCTTTTTATACAGCCATAATTTCCTGAATCTGATGGTTTTAGGGGTATTGCGGGGCTTTATATAAGAAGGAAGTTGTGGCTATCATATATTCAATTAGAACAAATCTGCAAGCAAAGGTATGATTACCTCTGTTTGCAGATCGTTCTAGCCACCACTAGATATAGCGAAATTCAAGAAGCGTACTTATATATAGTGGTAATGAAATCATTGGAAAAATTGTTCGAGTTAATGGCACAAATTCCCTTGACAAGATTATATGGACATGTTATATTAAAGACCCGGTGCGAGACAGAGCGCAAGGGCAATCAATTAAAACAGATTGAATAAAATAAAAAAGTTGTTGACAAAAAAGCGGCTACATGATATAGTAAGTGAGTTGCCGATAAAGAAGACAGCAACACAACAGCACTTTGAAAACAGAAGATTGAACAGTATGTAAAACCCTGAAAATTCTAATAAAATAAGCCATGTTTGATGGCTTTGAATGAGAACAATTCAGAACAAATACAAGCAATTGTATACGAACCAAACAACAAGTAAAACGGGAAAAAAATTAGCTAGTTAGTTGATTTTGACCCCGGATTGAACCGAATGGCAAGTCCAAGCGGTACGCTCATGAAGCTTTGCTTCATTCGCTACCATTTGCTTCGCAAATGTTCGGAGATTTGCAAAAAAGTCCTTATGAAAGCTCGCTTTCAACAGACTTTTTCACCAATCACCGACCGCTTTCAAAGACTGTATGCTTAAATTTGAGAGTTCGATCCTGGCTCAGGATGAACGCTGGCGGCGTGCTTAACACATGCAAGTCGAGCGAAGC
>NZ_BRYH01000029.1:0-1590 GCF_054772055.1 Lacrimispora brassicae
CCTATTGGACCTACTGGCGACACCGGACCTACCGGACCGATTGGACCTACTGGAGATACCGGACCTACTGGACCCATCGGACCTACTGGGCCTATTGGACTTACTGGCGATACCGGGCCTACCGGACCCATCGGGCTTACTGGTGATACCGGGCCTACTGGCAATACCGGACCTACTGGACCCATCGGACTTACTGGCGATACCGGACCTATTGGTGCTACTGGGTCTACCGGACCCATTGGACCTGCTGGTGGTACCGGACCTATCGGGCCTATTGGACCTACTGGTGATACTGGACCTATTGGACTTACCGGTGATACTGGACCTACTGGTGATACCGGGCCTACTGGCCCCATCGGACTTACTGGCGATACCGGGCCTACTGGCAATACCGGACCTACTGGACCCATCGGACCTACTGGGCCTATTGGACTTACTGGCGATACCGGGCCTACCGGACCCATCGGACTTACTGGTGATACCGGGCCTACTGGCAATACCGGACCTACTGGACCCATCGGACTTACTGGTGATACTGGGCCTACCGGACCCATCGGACTTACTGGTGATACTGGGCCTACCGGACCCATCGGACTTACTGGTGATACTGGGCCTACTGGCGATACTGGGCCTACCGGACCCATTGGACCTACCGGTGATACTGGACCTATCGGACCCATTGGACCTATTGGAGATACTGGGCCTACCGGACCCATTGGACTTACTGGCGATACCGGACCCATCGGACTTACTGGCGACACTGGGCCTACCGGACCCATTGGACCTACTGGTGATACCGGACCCATCGGACTTACTGGTGATACTGGACCTACCGGACCCATTGGGCTTACTGGCGATACCGGACCCATCGGACTTACTGGTGATACTGGACCTACTGGCGATACTGGGCCTACCGGCGACACTGGACCTACCGGACCCATCGGACTCACTGGTGATGCCGGGCCTACCGGACCTATTGGTACTACTGGACCGACTGGACCCACCGGTGACACCGGACCGACTGGACCTATAGGACCCACCGGCGATACCGGGCCTACCGGACCCATCGGACCTACTGGCGGCACTGGACCTACCGGGCCCACTGGTGACACCGGACCTACTGGCGGCATAATCAGTGCCTTTGGGGCTTTATCCTCATCAGTAGGAAGCCTCGCATTGACAAATATAGATGTTGAAGTACCGATGTCCAATCAGAGTAATGCCTCGGCTGGTCTTGATTTTACAACAACAAATAACATTACAATCACGGAAGATGGAATCTATCGCATTGATATCAGTGCGCTTGGCTCCTTCGGTACTAATGGAACCGTTACCATTAGCTTTGGCATTAATGGCGTTCCACAAGCAAGTATGTCACAGACAATGGAAATATTTGACGGAGAACCTATAACCTTTGATCTGATTAACTATTATGAACTTGCTGTAGGAAACCAGCTATCGATCCAAATGAACTCTAGTGTAGCAGGTGATTTCACTTTTCCAGTTGTGGGTTCAGGTGCAACCTTATCCGTTGAACGGGTTGCTTAAAATATAAATTTTACTAATATCAGAGGATTGCCCTATGGCAGT
>NZ_BRYH01000030.1:0-116222 GCF_054772055.1 Lacrimispora brassicae
CCTTTTTCTGCTACAAGGCGGTCATAAATACGTTTTGCAGTATGCTTTTGTTTTGGCACCTGCATGAGTCTGTCTTCTTCAAGACAGGCTCTGATAAAATCTCTGACATCATCTGTGATGACGCCAGACTCCCGAGTATATGCTTTTCGAAGATCGGGGTAGGTATTGCCTTCGCAATACTTCTTGACAGTCTGTCGCGAGATACCAAGTCTGCGGGAAATAGACCGTATGGATTCGCCCTCATTGTAGAGGGTTCGGATTCTGTAATATAAATCCACTTCAACAATCACACCTTTCATCTCCTTGTAAGAATTTTTGATACTTGTAAATCTTACAGGATATTTATTTCAAGGTGGTAAACTAATTCGCTAGCGAATCGGTTGAAAGTGGTCAACTATTATAATAGCATTTACATCCTTAAAATCAGTAAAAATATAACCAGATTTTTATAAAGGTTTTCATAGATAATTAACTAAAAAAAGACCTCACACCGCCATATGAAGCCTTTTTCAAATTAGAAAGTTAAATTGCAGCGCTTTATAGTCTATTTAATATTTCAATAGTTTTATTTTTTAATCTTATTAATCCATCCCTTTCCATTCTGGAGAATTCCCTTGACACGGAGGTTCGTTGTACTCCAAATCTATTAGCAAGCTCTGTTTTTGAAATAGGTAAAGTAATGATAGATGAACCCTGAAATAAACTTTGTGAATACAAATATTCCATAATATTATTCCTTAATGACTTTCGCTTGGCAAGCCTGATTTTACCGCCCAGACTTATCGCACGATCGGAAATAAGAATCAAAAACTGTTTAAGTACATTGGGCCTTTTTATAAAAAGGTCAAACAAAAATAACTTATTAACTTGCAATAAGGTCCCTTTTGTTTCAGAAAAAAAGGACAAGGGATACTTTGGTAAAGTTCCAAACAGGATATTACCGGCAATTATTTCATAGTTTTCAAAAGTATTTATAACTAATTCTGTCCCATATTCATCAATTTGCATGCTAGCAATACTGCCAACCAGCAAAATTTCCAGACTAAGACATTTCTCACCCTCCAAATGTAAAAATTGCCCTTTATCAAAATGCTTAATTATCAAATCAGAATTCTTGCGAGCCATCCTTATTTCATCATCTGTCAATTGACAGCCAATAAAAGTATTTTTTATCAAATCTACATATTTCATCAAAATTCGCCTCAAAATCGTAGCATGTGACACGGTGGGTTATCTAATTATATGCTAAAATTAATTAACTGTAAAGTATCGTTATTAGCAATTAAACCACAAAACAGGAGGTTTCCACAATAAAAATAAGCATCTTAACTGATAAATATAAAGAATAATTAACTGATTCGTTATGTACCTTAGGCCATGTCCTAATTCTGTATCCATTCCTCACCTGGAAACATTGTTAAATGTTATGCCTTTTATAATATTACAAATCGATCAATGAGGCTTTAATCAAAGAAGGGATTTCATACATGAAAAAAATCCATAGAAAAATTGCTAAAGAATATGGTGTTACAGTATCAGAATTAAAAAAGAAAATGTAAAAGGCCATTGATCATGCCTGCAGAGGCTCTGCCGAATTCTTTGAAGAAAAAGAAAAATAATAAAGTATTCCTTGCAAGGAAAAACACCTGCCAGCAAAGAATTAATAAGTTGCATTATTCAAGATTTAAAAATCAAAACAATTAAAATCAATAAATATTACCGGGAGGTTAAGACGATGAAATCAATTAAATACAAGCTTTTACTGATATTTACAGCAATTATTCTTATCTTAAATATAGGCATAGGGACCTTTACAACAACTGCCATTACCAACCAACTTGTCCGGGATGCCCATGACCATTTAATGGATATGGCAAAGCAAGAGGCAAGGTATGTACAGGCAAGAATTGACGGGCAACTGGCATATATCAGTTCTCTTGCCCAAAATCCTATTTTATTAGATGAAAATCTGACGTTTGATGAAAAGGTTGCCTTTTTTGAAGAAGAAGCCAAAAGATCTGGTTATCTTGCTTTCGCCTTTGCTGATAAGGAAGGAAACGCAACCGTTTTCAACTCTAAACATGAAACCACTAATGTGGCTTCCCGCGAGTACTTTCAAACTGCTCTAAGTGGCCAGGCGTCGGTATCAGACTTGATTATCAGCAGTGCTACCGGTGAACTTGTTACCATTTTTTCCGCACCTGTTTATGATCAGGGCGAGCTTGTAGGTGTCATCTATGGAAGAAGGGATGGCAATACACTAAGTGAAATTGTAAGCAGCGTAAGTTATAAGCAAACAGGCTACGCTTATATGATTAACAATCAAGGCGTAACAGTGGGACACAAAAATACAGATTTGGTTTTTGCTCAAGATAATGACATCGAAAATATGAAAACTGATGAATCTTTACGAGAACTGGGAGAGCTTACCCAAAAAATGACTTCTCGTGAAATTGACAGCGGGGAATATACATATCATGGCGTTACTAAAATCGCAGGCTACGCACCAATTCAGGATACTCCCTGGATTATCATATTCGGGGTTGAAAAAAATGATATTTTATCCAGTATTAACTTGCTGGTAAAAACCCTTGCGTTTATATCTATTGCAGCAATCCTCATAGGTGCATTAATAACGTATTTTGTCAGCAGCAGTATATCTATGCCTATTAAAACGGTCACTATTGCAGCACAGGAAATCGCTCAAGGCAAATTTGATGTTATGCTCTCTATAAAGTCCAAAGACGAAGTTGGCCAGCTTGCTGATGCGTTTAACCTTACCATTAAGCAGCTGGTAAATTATCAGGGATATATAGATGAAATATGCGATGCTTTACAAGATATGTCACATGGTGATTTAAAGATTGAGCTTCATAAGGAATATGCCGGCCAATTTAAAAAACTTAAAGATAATATGCAGGCACTACTTGAAAATTTAAATTCTACATTACTGCAAATTAATCAATCTGCAGAACAAGTTAATAGTGGCGCAGAGCAAGTTGCAAACAGTGCACAAGCCCTCTCCCAGGGAGCAACCGAACAAGCCAGCTCTATTGAGGAATTATCCGCTTCACTTGCAGAATTAACTGAACAAATTAGAAAAAGCGCTGAAAATGCAAAATCAGCACATGAGAAATCAGGATTTGCAGAAAAGGAATTACATGGCAGCATTGACCAAATGAAGGATATGATAACCGCAATGAATCAGATCACCTTAAAATCATCTGAAATATCTAAGATCATTAAAATTATTGATGACATTGCGTTCCAAACAAATATTCTCGCATTGAACGCTGCAGTTGAGGCCGCCCGTGCAGGTTCAGCCGGAAAGGGCTTTGCTGTTGTTGCAGATGAAGTCAGAAATCTTGCCGGGAAGTCAGCTGAGGCAGCAAAGAATACAACTGTTTTAATCGGTGAAACAATCAAAGCGGTTGAAAATGGATCCCGAATTTCCAGCAATACAGCAGCTTCTCTAGAGAAAAACGTAGAAGTGACAATGGAGGCAGTTGCATTAATAGACGAGATTGCACAAACTTCTCAAGAACAAGCTATGGCAATAGTTCAAATAAATCAGGGAATTGATCAAATTTCTTCAGTGGTTCAGACAAACGCTGCTACCGCGGAAGAAAGTGCCGCAGCAAGTGAAGAACTATCTGGTCAATCTAATGTTCTAAAGGAGCTTATTTCTAAATTCAGCCTTACTGAAACCAATTATTTGTTATATTCAAAGAATGATAATGTGGACTCTGATGATTCCTTTTTGCTTAATAACAACATTGTAAGCGTTACTGATGGAAAGTATTGAAATAAACATTAATAAGATTTAATTATTGTTATCTCTGAGATAACAAGTACAGAAGATATATTTACAAGAGAGGTGCTATCCATTGCTGGAAGACACCTCTCACTTACTTTTTCTATATCAGTTTGCGTATGGGTATGGTTCATTAAGTTTCCCTGTTAAAATACTATGTAATCATATTTTAAATCTATTAGTACTGGCCATTTGCACTACGTCTTGTATAACATACATTTTTTAACATTAAATAATCCTCATTTGTCATAAATTTTTTTACTAACATATTTGTAATTTCTTGTGATTTAACAATATTTATTTCTTTGCTTAGGCTTATGAATGTATAACCAAATTTGTCTAGATTCTCTCTATTTACTTCTATTAAAGTTTCTTCATCGATATATTTTATAAAATCCTGAGTTTGATTGCCATTTAAATAAACAATAATAGGATTTACAGAAACACCTTTTATATACTTCCTTCGTTCCTCAAGCCAAACAATTGTTTCATTAATCGTTTTATTTGTTTCACCAACATAAAGCAATAAATTAACTTTACTCCATATACCTAATTCATACATTTTATGCAGCAACTTATCTGCTCTAGCAAGATATTTTTTTGGATTTTTACTTTTTCCCATTCTTTCTATTTGATGAACTGAAGCTGATTCCAACCCTAAATCAATGACCTTTAGGCCCGCTTCAACTAATATTTCTAATGATTCTAAGCTAATAGTATCTACTCTCGTTTCAAATCTCCAGTGAAACTTCATATTATACTTTTTATATAAATCCAAAAATTCTTTTGACCATGTTACTGATGGATTAAATATAGATGCTTGAAAATAAAAATTCAAATCGTCTGTTCCATAAATTTCGGAGATAGACTTAGCCTCTAAAATAACTTCTTCTGCAGATTTTATTATACTTACTGGATAATGCTTTTCTAAACAAAATTCACATCCTCGCCCACATCCCCGGCATATTTCAATTACTGGCTGATATTCCTTAAAGTTATTCAAAATATTAAAGTAAAATCTTGAAAACGGTTTTTTAGAGATTTGCACTGATTGATAACGGCTCCAATTATTTGGTTCTAATAACATATCAATAATCTCATCACTACATCCTAAACTAAAAAAATTAACATTTGTAAATATTTCTTTACACCAGTCTAAATTTTGGTCTAGAACCCATCTACCTCCTAAAATTATTTTAATATTGGGGCTTTTAGATTTTATTTCATTTATGAATTCTATCGCCCATGAAATTGCAAAAAAACTTGGAACGGAAATGAACACCGGATATTTTATTTTTTTAATATCAACTTCTGTAGAAGCTATTTCATCGAACATCTCCTGAATTGTTTTACTATCGCCCTGAAACATTTTAACTTTTGTATACCCTTTATCATAAAGTATAGATCCAAGTCCTAATAAACCATAATTTAGATAAATATTTTCAACACTATTTTTTATAAATGGTTTTTTACTCTTTTTCATGCCTGATGCTATCATCAAAATTGTTTCATTATCCAATTTAATGCCCCCGTATAATATCTTATCTTATATCACAATTACTGCTATCTCACGATTCCATATAAACATAGTGAGCACTTACAAGTGGATACAATGCTTCTTACTCATAATGTGTAATTTAATTGTGATTAAGCAGCCAAGTATTGAATTCCTCATAACTTTTTACTTCTGTGCATATTCCCATAATTAAATAAATTTCTTTTGCTCGTTGCATAAGATATTTGTCCGCCGTAACAAAATACTTGCATTTACTTGCATAGCATAAATGTTCTATATCATAAACACTACTTCGAATAGTACGTTCCTTTTTATCGCTATAAAATCCTAGAGTATCTAACATCTCATATAATGAACGTATTCCAGTGCATATAAAATTACGATCATTCAGTTTATAGTCTGAATTTCTAAGTTCGTCAATACTATAAGGACATGCTATAACGCCTTTAAGAATTTCGTTTAGCTCTCCCTCATTTAAGTCTGCTATGTGCAAATTATTTATTTGCTTTTTATGAGAATCCTTTAAATATTGAATATGAAAGGCCTGCTTGTCACCAGAATGCGCTAATTTCAAGTTTTCTGCACCCTCATTAAGTTCCATGTTTTTCTTCGCCCTCTTCAGCGCCTCTATTATATCTTCATAACAAAATAAAATTTCATCATCATAATAAAGCACCTCTTTATTATTCGTAATATGTTGTAAACTCTCAATCCGTTTCGATTCAAACGATTCACTATTCATTCTACAAACCTCATCTAAATGAACTGAGCCATATACAAACCATAGACTTGTATCTTGAACGCACTTACTCAGTAATCTCTGAAAATCTATGTTTTCCTCATATTTTTGATAAATATTAAAGTCTAGATATATGGTACAAATATTCTCATTGGGTCGAATTATTTCTACTGTTTTAAATTCACTTGGAGGGGTTTTGCTGGCAGCAGAAAAAATCTTATCATGAGCGCGAGAAAGTTCCCAAAACTGCAATGCTTGTTTTAATTGTGAAATATTTTCATTTTCAAGGTAAGTACAAGCTATTTTTATACTCATCTCATGTTCGAGCCCACTGTCACAATTTGACCAATTAGAGCATGGTTCAAATATTAGTTCCATGTCATATGCCATTTTTAAAAAATATAGTAATCTAGTATTTTCATAATTAGTTCCAGTACATATTTCTTCTAAACAATCAAATATGTTAAAATATAGCCTAGAACATACATCACATCGCTCCACTGTAAGCCCCCATTCCAACGTCTATTTATCAAAGACGAATTTCCCCTTATTGCTATTTTGCATAGAACTTAATTATATATTCAAATGCTCTACTAATGAGTAATTATATACTATATACCAGGATATGGAAATATCTCTTTATAATTAAAAAGACCCCACACTCTCATGTGAAGTCTTTCCATATTACGAAACTCTCTTCCCAGCTAAAAACCAACCGGAAAAATCATCCCGATTTGAGTAAATTTTGAGTAAAAATCCTTTACCCTACTGGCAACCCCTTATAAAATAAGGAATTAATCCATAGTGTAAGGCATAAGAGCGATATGTCTTGCTCTCTTAATTGCAACTGTAAGCGCTCTCTGATGCTTCGCACAGTTACCAGTGATACGTCTTGGAAGGATTTTTCCTCTTTCAGATACATATCTTTTTAATTTATTAACATCTTTGTAATCAATAACGCCGTTCTTCTCACCGCAGAATACGCATACCTTTTTTCTTCTGCGCATGCCGCCTCTTTTGAACTTAGCGCCATCAGCTTTATCATTCTTATTATATGCCATTGGTACTACCTCCTGTTAGATTTAGTTGAATGGAAGTCCTTCGTCTTCGACTCCATCCGGAATATTCATAAATCCATCGCCGATCGCACTGGTGGGTGCCGGCCTGGAGACTGGCTGATAACCGCCGCCTTCTCCGGACGCTCCGCCCTTGCTGTCAGCGAATTCCTGATCTTCTACAACGATATCAGTTGTATAAACCTTTACGCCTTCTTTATTCGTATAACTTCCAGTCTGGATCCTTCCGGAAATCAGTACTCTCATGCCCTGACGGAAATACTTCTCCGCAAATTCTCCTGCTCTGTCAAATGCAACGCAATTGATAAAATCAGCAGTCTGCTCATTGCCGTCCTGATTTCTGCGGCTTCTGCGGTCAACCGCAAGGGTATACCTTGCAACCGCCATAGCACGCTCTCCCTGGGAATATCTTACTTCTGGATCACGGGTCAATCTGCCCATAAGGATTACTTTGTTCATACGATCACGCTTTCTTTATCTATTATGCCTCTTGTCTTACGCATAAGTATCTGATGACAGGCTCCATAATACGAATGTGTGCTTCCAACTCGTTGGGAGTTGTGGAATTGCCATCAAATTTGATGAAGTAGTAGAATCCTTCTTTCATTTTCTGAATCTCGTAAGCTAATCTCTTCTTACCCCATTCATCAACGTTGGTTACAGCGCCGCCGAAACGAGTAATATAACCCGTAACTTTTTCCATGGCTGCTGCTCTCTCTTCATCCTCGAGCTTTACGTTAAGAACAACGGCTAACTCATATTTGTTCATGCTTCTTTACCTCCTTGTGGTCTCTGGCCCCTGCTTTCAGTTTCAGGAGCAAGGAATCTATATGTCACGGATTAATATTATACAGGAAACATTTGATAAAAGCAAGTCCTTTTCCCATTTTTCCGAACCTTTTCCTTTGTTTTTCGCCATTTTAAGCCTTAGGCTGGCCATCTTGTCCCTTTAATCCCCTGGTGTTCTTTTCCACCAGCTTCCTTGGCACCATGACCTGATGGCCGCAGCCCATACATTTTAAGCGAAAATCCGCGCCGACCCTTAAAATTTCCCACTCCTGGCTTCCGCAGGGATGCTGCTTTTTGAGTTTTACAATATCTCCGACCTGGTAATTCATATCATTCGCCTGCCCTTCTGTCCATGACAAACTTCCCTTGTTTCCCACTTATTTTAAAATAGAATCGATCTTTTCCAATTCTTCCTGGGTAAATTTCAGATTATCAAGGCAGGCCGTACTGTCCTCCAACTGCTTTACGCTGCTGGCTCCGATGAGAACGGAAGTCACAGCCTTTTCCCGAAGCACCCAGGAAAGAGCCATTCGGGCAAGTGTCTGCCCCCGCTCCAGAGCCAGTTCATTTAGCTGCCTGATCTGATCCAGCTTTTCCTCTGATAAGTAGCGGCCGCCCACGGTGGTTCCCTGCCTTGCTGCTCTGGATCCCTGTGGAATGCCCTTTAAATACTTATCAGTCAGAGCTCCCTGGGCCAGAGGGCTGTAGCAGATGCAGCCCACACCGTTTTCAAGGAGGGTGTCAAACAGCCCTTCTTCCGCCCCTCTCTCAAACATGTTATATCTTGGCTGCTCGATCAGGCAGGGGACTCCCATATTTTTTAACATGAGAACCGCTTCCTTTGCCTCATGATCCCCGTAATTAGAGATTCCCACATAAAGGGCCTTCCCCTGTCTCACGATGTCAGCCAAGGCCCCCATGGTTTCCTCTAAAGGAGTCTCCGGGTCCGGCCTGTGGTGATAGAAGATATCCACATATTCCAGCCCCATCCGTTTTAAGCTTTGCTCTAGACTGGCCATTAAGTACTTTCTGGATCCCCAGTTCCCATAAGGCCCGGGCCACATATCAAATCCGGCCTTGGTGGAAATGATCAGCTCATCCCGGTATTTTTCCAGATCACTTTTTAAAATCTTTCCGAAATTCTCCTCTGCTTTCCCCACTGCCGGGGAACCGTAGTTGTTTGCCAGGTCAAAATGAGTGATCCCCATATCCAATGCCCTTAAAAGAATCTCCCTCTGCTCCGGCAAAGGCTTTTCCAGGCCAAAATTCTGCCACAAGCCTAAGGATACCATGGGGAGCAAAACTCCGCTCCTTCCGCAGCGCCTGTATTCCATCTTCTCATATCTGTTTTCTGCCGCCTGATACATACTGTTTCTCTCCTTTTCTTCCTTCTTTCATGAATCGCCGGACAGCAGTTTCTGCAGCCGGCATTTTCCAGACTAAGAAAAACACGTTTTGTGAGTTTTTCTTAGTTGCTGCGGCATTTGCCGAAGGAATATGCAAGAATATTCCTTCGACTCATTGCTCGCTCAAAACATAAAGCGGATTCAAACGAACCCGCTAAAGCTTCTATGTTTCATTTCCTTCCAGTAAAATCACCTAAGTGATCTCGTCAAAGAACACTCCCTTTAAAGGCCGGATCCGTTCCACCAGGGACCTTCTGTCCTCAGGCACGGTTGGAATCCCGTATCCAAAGAGCCAGGAAGTCATTTCGCTGATCCCCAGAGACAAATGGGGCTTGATCCCTTCCCCGTCCTTTACAGGAACAAGAGAGGAACCTTCCTGCCCCAGCCGCCACCGGAACACTCCGTCATTCTGGCGGATGAAATCATCCTTTATCTCAATGAGCAATTCCATCTCGCTGACCGGGCATTCCTCTTTTAAGCGTATCACGGAAACGAACTGCTCCAGGTGAATGATCCTGCCCATGACAGCCGGTTTTAAGGGGCCTGTTTCCTTTACATAATCAGGCAGGCAGACAAGTTCCCGCTGATTTGCCGCCGTCTCTCCGTAATAAGCCCATACCCCGGCCAGTTTTTCTCTTTCATCCTGGGTGAAAAGAAGGATTAAGTCTCCTCTGTCACTTCTGACTTCCCTGCTTAAGTTCTGATAATACTCTTCATCTCTGAGCGCATAGACCTCATACCTTTTTTCCAACTGCCTTCCAACAAATCTGGCAGCTTCCCTGCATTCATCCGACCGCTCCACAAAAGCCCGGCGGCTTAAGTGTAAGCGTCCCTTCTCGTTCAGCCCCATTTCCGGCAAGTCGCAGATATAGGTGAAATCAAAGGGAAAATAAATTGCCGGATCAGCAGGCACCAGAAAGCAAAAGCCCATCCGCTCCATATACATATCGGAAAAACAGCGGCTTAAAAGCCGCCTCATGTGTCCCTGATGGCGGTAATCCGGGTCCGTAGCAACTCCGGCAATATAATCCACCTTCCACAGGCGGTCCTTGACCACTACCTCATAAGGATTGCGGTGGAGCATGGCTACCACATGATCTTCCTTCCAGGCGGTGAGAATCTTATTTTTCCGTACCCTGTCCGAATAATAATACTCTATAAAGCTCTGGGAATCCTCAGAGAAAACCTTCTCCCACAGCGCCCGGCTCTCGCCTTTTTCTTCCTGCTTCAAATACCGTATCATAATTATAAGCCCTTCTGAGCTACTCCGTATTTTCTTGCAAAGTCAATGGGGTAATAAGACATTTTGGCCTTTCGAAGGCCTTCCATTCCCACATCATCCTCCCGGTTGACAAGCACCGGTTTTTCCGGGAATGCGTGAATCAGAAACTGCTGGTTGATAAACTGGTAAAGTCCCTTCACATTTGGGTCAGCCTTTTCAATATGAATGACCGCCATGTTTTCAAGGGCATTGTAGGTGCCGATGGTAAATGCCTTTAAATCGTCGTCAATAAAAACTCCTGCCATCCGCACGTTAAGAAGGGAGCAGTTCTTCAATATATCGTGGATCCCCATCACCTCATAATCAAGCTGACGGACGAATTCTGCAGCTTCCACCTTATTTTCCCACCATTCATCCAGAAATCCCAGCACATGATCCCTGTCTGAACAGCAAAGGGTACGGTATTCATATCTGCCCTCGTATTCCCTTAAAAATGAGTTTAAATGGTTTTTCTTCTTGTGAAGCTTTTTCCCAGCCAGCGTCCTCATGGCTTCCCCATCGTAAAGATAATCCTTTAAGTCCTCTTCTTCCCTGACTTCAAACTTCTCCGGATCCAGCTTTAAGTAATTAATCGCCGCCTCATCCGCAAGGAAAATGCGAAAAGGCTTTTTTAAAACCTGGTTGAAATAATCCACCATTTCCTGAAAATAATGGGGAAGATCCTCCTCTTTGCACATAGGCATGGCGGAAAAAGGCTCTCCATCCTTTTCCATTAAAAACTGCAAGGCCTTCCCGTCGCTTATGGCGTATTTCACATGGTAATAATTTCTCCAGATAAAACTGTCTAAATATACACTGTCACATGTCTTGTTGGGCCGTAAGGCATAAAAAGGAGCTATTTTGCTAATGTCCTCTGCCTCGACCGGCTTAAATTGTAAATTCATAATCGTTCCCTTCTATAATTACTGCTAACTTTTTTTAATAAAATCAGTGCCGCATTGGGGGCAATGGATGCTGATCTTTCCTTTTCCCCTGGGGATCCTGATCTTCTGCCCGCAGCCTGGGCATTTATAAATATGGAATTTCCTGCTTTGCTGAAGTTTAAAACGCCACTTCCGAAATGCTTCCGTGATACGAAACCAGATGCGCTCAAATTTCTGATTTTCTTCGAAACGCTTTCCGATATTCTTAGAAAACATGCGGAAATAGCACAAAATCAGGAGAACCAGCCCTACCGTGTCCAGAAGCCTGCTCCGGCTGAAAAAACCGGCTGCAATAAAAACAAGCGCAACCACATTTAAAAACTGCCCCAACCTGTCCATGCCGTATCTTCCGATCATAAAACGGGCAAAACGTTCCCTAAATCCATTCATCCCATGTGTGCCGTCCCTTCTTCATTTTGCCTTAACTATAATAACCTGCGGGACGAAAGTCAATCTTCCTGGGAAATATTTCATAATCTTTTCAGAATTAGTCCTTTGACTTATCCCTGTACTGCTTAGGCGTCATCCCATACCGTTCCTTAAACAGCCGGTGAAAATAGCTGCTGTTTTCATAGCCGATCTCCGCAATGATCTCTTCCACCGGCTTTGATGTGGAGGCAAGAAAATTTGCCGCCCTGATCATTCGGATGAGCTGCAGGCATTCCGTAAACGTCACTTGAAAATGCCGTTTAAATAAACGGCTGATATAATAAGACGGCTGCATGGACAGAGTCGAAAACTCTTCCAGCGTTGCGGTGGAATAATTGTTCTCTAAGTACTGATATGCGGTCATTGCGATTTTCTCCTCATATTGAGCCAGGTCATGCAATTCTGCCTTATCCCCATTGTGAAGCAGCTCCATAATCAGTATTCCCATGGTAGCCTGATTAATTTCCTGCCTGCCCTTTTTATCTTTGGTCATGGACCAGATCATATTCTCCAACAGGTTCCTTGCTGGCAGCATATCCTGTAAATGAAAGTGAAGGTAATCCGCTACGGAATGTCTCCCTGAGGCCGGCCCGGTGATAAAATGGCGGAGAACGATTCCATCCTCTGCCATCAGCTCCGGATGGAAAAAAAATTCCGGCATTAAGAAGAAATGGACTGCAATATCCTCTCCGACTGCCGGTTCAGCTCCATGAATGGTCCCCTGCCTTATAAGCAAAAGATCGTTGGTTTCCAACTGCAGGCTCCTGCTGCCATTAATCACATGGACCGCAGACCCGCTGTACATATAAACCAGCTCCACATAATTGTGGCTGTGATCCGGAATAGGAACCTTGTGGGGCTGGCAGCACATATTCATCAGCTTTCCCCGTCCCATTGCATTATCCCTGTTAACCCCGCTGTTTTCCGGTCCCTCTCCGCAGTGGCACAGAACGGAAGCTTCCTCATTCAAAATACCGTTTTTCCCTTCCGATGCATTCCTTAAATATTCCAGAAGTTCTTTTTTCATGCTTCCCTCCAAACGGCAGATTTCCCTACCTTTCCCCAACTATTATATCACCATCTCCTCATTATTTGCAAGAAAAGACGGTTTTTATACAAATTTAGACATGCTTATTTATCATAAAGTATCATATAATCAGTTGGGAAATCCATCCCAATACAACCATCTTTACTAACGAGGTGAGACATATGAAAAAATATCCCATCCGCTTAAACAGCATAGACGAAGTGACCGCATTCGTCAAGGCGGTCAACCAGTATGACTGTGACATGGATTTATGCAAAGGAAGCGCTGTTATTGATGCCAAGTCCTTTCTCGGCATTCTGACTATTTGTCCGGATAATGATCTGGAGCTTATCATCCATGACAATGACCATAAAGAGATCCTGGATTCCTTATCCAGCTTTCTCCATGATCAGAAAACGGCATGACCAATACATTCAAAATCAAGAGATGCCCGGTAAACCAATGATTTACCGGGCATCTCTTTTTATTTATAATCCATCAATGAAATCTAAATTCGTTTACCAGATCCTTTAACATCTCTGCCTGGTCGGAAAGCTCTTCGCTGGCGGCAGCCCCTTCTTCCGCAGTGGCCGAATTGGTCTGAACCACGCCTGATATCTGATCAATTCCAACGGAAACCTGCCGGATCGCCTCAGACTGCTGAATCGAAGCCTCTGATACCCTTCCTATCATTTCAGAAACAGAACGTGTGCTGTTTACAGCATTTGTCAGAGACTCAGCCGCTTCATCCGCAAGCCTGGAGCCGTTTGCTACAGCCTGAATGGATCCTTCAATAAGATGGGTGGTGCTTTTAGCCGCCTCTGAGCTTTTGGAAGCTAAATTCCTCACCTCATCGGCAACCACTGCAAAGCCCTTTCCGGCCTCTCCCGCACGGGCAGCCTCCACCGCTGCATTTAAAGCCAGTATGTTGGTCTGGAAAGCAATGTCCTCAATGGTCTTAATGATCTTTCCGATCTCACTGGAGCTTACATTGATCTCCGCCATAGCTGAAACCAGCTCATTCATGTGGTGGTTACTGGTTCCCAGTTCCTTAGAAGCAAGAACCGCCTGTTCCGTGGCTCCGGTGGAATCCTTTGCGTTCTGCTGGATCTTATGGGAAATCTCACTAATGGTAGCCGCCAGTTCTTCCACGGAGCTGGCCTGTTCTGTCGCCCCCTGTGCCAGAGCCTGGGAACTGGCCGAAATGCTTTGGGCGCCGTATGCCACCTGGTCAGAGGTCACGGTGATCCGCTCCATGGTAGTGGTAAGGGTGCTTCTGATCTTCAGCAGGGATTCTTTGATTTTTGCAAAATCACCTTTATAATCGTACTGAAGCTGGAAAACCAGATCTTTTTCCGCAACCTGGTTTAACACTGCGGCAATTTCGTCTATGTAATTCACATAGTTCTTTAACTGGCTCACCGTATTTCCAAGGGACGATGCCACCATGCCGATCTCGTCATTGCCGGATACATCCACCTGAAGGTCAAGCTCTCCCTCTGCGATCCGCTCTGCAATGACAGCCAGCTTTCTAAGGGGCTTGGATATCCCCCTGGCCATTACGAATATTATCAGGATGAGGATAAAAGAGCCAAGGATAAAGATGGTAGTTACAATGCTGACTATCGCCTTTTTGGAGGAAAGCACCTCTGACTGGTGGATGCTTGACAATACAAGCCATCCAGAATCGCCTACCCGGTTGATGGAGCCGAAATACGGCACCTTTTCCATGGTATAATCGTAGTTTCCAACCGCCTGTCCGGCAAATGCATCCTTGATATTCTGGGAAATATCGATCTCCGGAATGGTCTTCTGGATCAGGTCGTTATTGGGGTGATACACGATCTGGCCGCCTTCCGTGGCCAGGATCACGGAGCCGGTCCTGCCGATCTTATAATTGCCTAAGACCGTAACCAACTGGGATAATTGAATATCAACTCCCGCCACACCAAGGGGCTCCCCTGTTTTCTCACTGAACACTCCGCAGACAGCGCTTACAATGATCTGCCCCGTGCTGGCGTCCACATAAGGCTCTGTCAGGATGGGGTGATCCAGCTCCATGGCCCTGTACCAGGGTCTTTTGGAAATATCCCAGCCATCATCCGATGTAAAGTTATCCGACTGGGTCACCTGGCTGACATCAAGATCTGCCACCCATGCCGCAAGGATATTTTCCTGATCCGTTGCCTGCAGCTTATCCAGGGTCTTTTTCACCTCTGGGTAGCCCTCACTGTCTGGCAGCCTTACCTTCCCGGTGGCATTGGTAAGAAAAGTTTCTATCTGGCTGCTGGCAGCAGCGCTCTTTACTTCGGCCAAATAAAAAGTCAGGAATGAATTCACCTGGTTGGCCGCAGCAAGGGAAGCCGAGTCCAACGTCTGTATTGACTGGGCCTGCATGCTCTTTCCCGCCTGTGTTGAGATGAAAACTCCTGACAGAACAAAAATGAATACAACTGGAATGGAGATACCGAATAGCAACTTCGTAAAAATGTGGGTTTTTCTTTTGTGCTTCATAGACATCCGTCCTCCTTTGTTTAGTTACACTAAATATAGCATGGCAGCGGTCGGTTCGCAACCAAAATGAAAATTATTTTCAGAGGCAATTAAGGGCCACAATCCTATAGATGTGGGAAATAAGATTTCATAACCTTTTTTAGGGTTTCTTTATCTTTATCCTGCATACAGGTCAGGGGGAGCCTGTAGCTTTCTTCACACAGATCAAGGGCGGAAAGGGCCGCCTTGACCGGCACTGGATTCACATCCATAAACATGGCGTTCATGATGTCAAGCAGCTCTAACTGCAGGTTCCTGCTCTTTTCTATTTCGCCTTCAAAAAAGTACTGGCATATCATATGCATTTCAAAGGGCATGATATTGGCTAAAACAGAGATCACTCCCTTGCCTCCCAGGGAAAGAATGGGGACCGTCTGATCATCATTTCCCGAGTAAAGATCAAGCTTGTCGCCGCAAAGGGCCGCAACTTTTGCAATATGGGAAATATTCCCTCCCGCCTCCTTAACAGCTTTAATATTGGGATGTTCCGAAAGCTTTGCATAAGTTTCCGGATTAATGTTCACCCCGGTGCGTGTGGGTACATTATAGAGGATGATAGGAATATCCACGCTGTCTGCCACTGCCGTAAAATGCTCCACCAACCCATGCTGGGAGGTCTTGTTATAGTATGGGGTCACCTGCAGCAGAGCGGAGGCCCCTAAGGACTGGGCCTTACGGGACAGGCGCACGGCATGGGACGTACAGTTGCTTCCGGTCCCCATGATCACCGGGACGCGATGGTTTACATAATGCACCACAAATTCGATCAGTTCCAGTTTTTCCTTTTCTTCCAATGTGGCGGATTCCCCTGTGGTCCCGTTGACCACAATGGCATCCGTACCGTTTTCCAACTGAAATTTCAGTAATTTTTCCATTGCCTTAAAATCCAGGTTTCCATGGCTCTCCATGGGCGTAACGATGGCTACCGCGGAGCCTTTAAATATCGCATCTTTCATAGGCACTCATTCCCAAAATTAGAGGTTCATACTAACAAAAGTATGACAAACATCCCTTGTTGGTACCATACACAAATCATTTTTTTTATCATATAAACCATTATAAGGAGTGATGACCGTATGCATAATTTTCTTCTTTTAGGCGGCGATTCAAGGCAGCTTTATTTAAACCAAATGTTGAACAAAAACGGCTTTCAAACAACCCTTCACCATAGCAGCGGGGATTCCTCGTTTTCCATGGAGGAAGCCATAAAAAACAGTGATGTTATCCTTTGCCCAATCCCCTTTACCAGAGACAAAATCAACCTGTTTTCCGTCAATGGCATGAATGACTTAGGGATAGGGAATCTTTTAAGCCTTCTGACATCTGACCACACCCTTTTTGGCGGAAGCATTCCTGCCTATGTAAAGGAATATGCCAAAGAAAACGGCATTGCATGTTTTGACTACATGGACATGGAGGATGTCACCGTAAAAAATACAATCGCCACCGCAGAGGGCACAATCGCAGAGGCGATCCGTTTAAGCCCCGGCTGTCTTCACAAAAGCAGGTGTCTGGTAACCGGCTTTGGCCGATGTGCAAAAACTCTGGCACTGAAACTAAAAGGCCTGGATGCAGACGTGACCATTGCAGGCCGGAATGAAACACAGCTTGTTGTGGCAGCTTCCATGGGATTTCATACCAGATCCTTTGGTGAGCTGTCTTCGGATATGGGGGACTATCAGTTTATCTTTAATACCATACCCGCCCTCATCCTGGAAAAAGATCTGATCAGTTCCATGGATCCGGACGTAACCATCATTGATATCGCATCCGCTCCCGGCGGCGTTGATTTTGATTTCTGCAAACAGCAGAATATCCGCGCCAGACTTTGTCCGGGACTGCCCGGGATCTATGCCCCCCAGTCATCAGCGGAAATTTTATTTGAAGCAATTGTGAAATACCTGTCGTAAAGGAGTGTCTTATGAAGCTGGAAGGAATAAAAGTAGGCCTGGCGATCACCGGGTCCTTTTGTACTTTTGATAAAATGGAAAAGGAAATAAAGGTTCTGGTGGATAAGGGAGCCATTATCTATCCCATCTTCTCCACCAATGTGCAGACAACGGATTCCCGTTTTGGTGATACCGGGGAATATATGAAGCGGATCTCCTCCATGACAGGCAATAAGCCCATACTGAGCCTGGAAGAAGCAGAGCCCATCGGGCCCAAAGGTTATCTGGATGTCCTGCTCATTGCCCCCTGTACCGGCAACACCCTGGCAAAGCTGGCCAACGGCATTACCGATACTCCGGTGCTCATGGCGGCCAAAGCCCATTTAAGAAATTCCAAGCCCCTGGTGATCTCTCTTTCCACCAATGATGCCCTTGGAATCAATTTTAAAAATGTGGGGGAATTATTTAATACAAAGAATATTTATTTCGTCCCCTTTGGCCAGGATGACCCGGTGAAAAAGCCTAATTCCATGATCGCCCATACGGACCGTATTGCCGATACCCTGGAATTTGCTTTAGACGGGAAACAGATTCAGCCTGTCATTTTTTAGTCCTTGAACACAAAAGCCTCAAAAACCTGGGAACGCCGGTTTTTGAGGCCTTTTTGCAGTCATATTATCATCAGGATTCTGCTTTCCCGCCATAGGAAAATAAGTTATAATACAAAAAGAATCATACATTGAAAGGAGCCTGTCTATGAATCAAACGTCAGTAGGGATCACCCTTAACAGCATTAAAAATATTCTTCCCCACACCCACAGCGGCCTGGAATGCCTGCTGCTGCTTAAGGGGAAACTGCAAGTAGAAATCAATGGTGAAACCTACCATATGTCTCCGGATGACATTGTGCTGATCAATTGCAGGGAGATCCACTCCTACTCTGCCCAGTATGATAATCTGGCCATTATGCTGATCATAGAAGAGGCTTTCTTAAAGAGTGAGTGCGAAGAAGTATTAAACAGCACCTTTCAGTGTAATTCCATTCTGCAAACAGATTCGGACAAGCTCTATGAAATCAAGCGTCTTCTCACCCGCATGCTCCTTGTCCATATGAAAAAGGAAGAAGGGTCTGACCTGGAATTCCGGGCTCTTTTGTTCCGATTCCTTGTTACCCTGATGCAGCGCTTTAAAATCGCGGACAATTCCTCTTATGGACAGCAAAAGCGTAACACGGCTTCTCTCAGCCATGTGGTAGATTATATCCACCGCAACTACACTTCTTCCATCACACTGTCGGATACAGCCAAACAGCTATACTTATCCCCCCAATATTTCTCCAAATATTTTAAAAGCAAAATGGGGACAGGCTTTTTGCAGTATTTAAACCAGGTCCGTCTGGAACATGCTGTAGTGAGTTTGCTGGGAACCAGCCAGCCTATTATTAAAATTGCCATGGATCATGGATTTGCCAATGCCAAAGCCTTTTCAGCCGCCTTCCGCAAGCAATACGGGAAGTCTCCGGGAGAATACAGGAAATTATATGCAAGGCCCATGAAAAAGAAGACCAGCAGTCTGGAGGTGATCACCTCGGGTATACAGGATAACCTGCTGGAACTGGTCAAATATATGAAACGCCATGATATGCATCATGATACGGCCCTGTATTCTCCGGATGCAATCAGGCTGGACATGACCCGGGCCACCTCCCTACTCCCTAAAAAACCGAAAAAAATGGTCCAGATCGGCCGCTTAACAGACATTCTTAAGGAAGAACTCATGGAGCAGCTAAGGGAGCTTCAGCGGCTGGATTTTGACTACATCTACTTTGAATCCTTTGACTTAGATGAGATCAGGTTAAAGGATGACTCTTTTTACTCCAATTATATCTACAATCAGTGCATTCATCAAATTGGGGAGCTTAAGCTGACCCCATACGTACAAATTGATGTGTCCCGTCAATTGGAGCGCTGCCAGGGCAACTTAAACGGCTATATAGAACGTCTGTCCTGCTTTGCCGGCATACTGCGCTCCAATACCAGTTGTCAGGCTATGGAGCAATGGAGGATTGAAGTCGCATGCAAGGATCCGGCCCATTTAAAAAGCTTTGCCGGTTTTTATAATTCACTTTGGAAGCGGTTAAAGGGAGAAGAGTTTAAGATTCAAATGGGCATCCTTGTCCCCGACTGGGCCTTAATGCCCGGAGAAGGGCATGAGGCTTTTTTTGAAGCCTTAAAGAACCTTATATCTCCTGCCAGTTTTGCCGGATTTCACGGATATCCCCACCCTTTTCCGGATCAGGACCATTCAAGAACGAGGCAGCAGCTAGAGAATTTTTACGAATGCCGTATTGAGGCCATAGAGGCGTCCTTTCGTATCCACGGGCTGCCTGCCCCTGCCTTGTATATGACCCGCTGGAATACCCTTGCAGGCGCCAGTGTAGCAGAATCCGGAGCCTTCTTCCGTTCCGCCCTGATCTTTGACACGATGATGAAATTATGCGGCAAGGTGGAGGCCATCGGATTTCCGGTCAGCACGTACCATATCCAGGAGTTTGAAGGAATCAGAGATTTTGGGATACTGGGCCTGTTTCTCATTAAAAAGATCAAACGCCCGGTTTACTTTGTGCTGGAAACCTTTAATTATGTAAGCGGCAGTCTGGTATTTTATAATAACAATCTTGTGGTTACCAAAGAAAGGGAGGATGAATTCCATATTGTCATATACAGCCCCTATTACATGAATCCCCTTTATTCTGTGGATCTGTATTTAATCGAACATGAGATTCATCAGATCACCCTGAGCCTCCAGGGACTGGCGCCGGGCACCTACCGGATCAAACGGTTTATATTTGACCAGGGAAGTGCAGGCATCTTTAACCGCTGGTCAGGAGCCGGTCTGCCGGATCTTAATGATCCCGATGTTACAGAATATCTGGAACGGGTCATACATCCGGATTTCTACTTTTTAGAACAGAAAATAGACGGGGAATGCTCTCTTCATACAAGTCTTACATTTAACGGCCTGGTGCTCTATGTAATAAAAAAGCAGTAAAATTATTAAAAAATGACCTCCAATTTTTATCCTGCCTTTATTACGGGCTTAAAAAAGGATGGAAACCCCCTACATTCTATACAAAAAATTATTTATTTTTTATATTTTTTTATATAAAATTTACTCATCAAGGGTGGGGCACCCGAAAAAAGAAAGAGGAGGTCTTTTATGAACAATTATTTAGACATCGCTAACGGCGGTGTGGTATTCCTGCTCTGCGCCATTGTAATTGCGTATGTGCTGGCACAAGCCGTCATCTTCATGCGCAAGGCCTGGGCAAGAGGATTAGAACTGGGTATGGAAAAAAGTGCTATGAAAAAGGTCATGATCAATAGCTGCGTGGTATCTGTTCTGCCAAGTTTGCCCATCCTGATCATCCTGTTGCTGCTGATGCCTTCCCTTGGACGCTATTTTCCATGGCTGCGCCTAAGCGTGGTTGGTTCCGGCGTGTATGAGAACATGGCGGCAGACGTTACTGCAAAGGCTTTTGGCCTTGAAGGCATTTCTGACAACCGGTTTTCCCTTGAGGTTTTCGTCAGCGCCATGTGGGTTATGACCATCGGCATCATCTGGGGCCCCCTGTACACCGCTTTTGGCTCCAAGCTGATTCAAAAGGGAATCAAGGTGTTAAAGGGAAAACAGGAAAAACGTTTCCAGGCAATCTTTGCTTCCATGTTCCTTGCACTGCTTTGTGTATTTTCAGGACCGTATTTATCCGCTCCTTTCCGGTTAGGGACCACAGGCCTTATAGGTCTTGTTCCGCTGCTGGTGGTGATCGCCTCCATGGCAATCAGCTTGCTTCTGGACATTGCAGCTAAAAAAAGCAATATCAAGGCCCTGTCGGAATTTTGCTTCCCTATCAGCCTTGTTTTTGGCATGATCTCTGCAATTATATTCAGTCAGATATTAGGGTAAAGGAGGAGAAAATAAATGAAACAGAACGATTACTACAGTTCCATCCACCGGTTAGGGCGCTGGTCCACCCTGATCGGCATTGCACTTATGTTTATGGTGCCCATTGCTACCACAATTATTTATGATGTGAAACTGAATACCACTGCCATAATAGCTGCTGCGATCCAGCTTTGTATCGTATTTATCCCTACCCAGCTTACTGAAGTTATCTCTTTTTCACCCATCCTGGGAGCCGGCGGAACTTATCTTTCTTTTATTACCGGTAATGTTATGAACATGAAACTTCCTGCTGCTGCCGCAGGCCACCGCCTTATGAATGTGGAGCCTCACAGCGACGAGGGAGAAGTGGTTTCCGTGCTCGCCATCGGCATGTCCTCCATCACAACTACTTCGATCATATTTGCAGGCATGTTCTTATTCACTCCTTTTATTCACTATTTGGAGAACCCCGTATTAAAACCGGGCTTTAGCAGCGTTATGCCGGCACTTCTTGGAACCATGCTGCTGCCCTATCTGCGTAAGAACTTTCCATTGGCAATCACCCCACTCATCATCAGCACCTTATCAGGGGTCATTTTTGCCGCCAAATACGGCCAGGTTCAGGGATATCTGCTTCTTGTTACAATGATTCTTTCAGTGGGAGCATCTATTTTAATTACAAATGCCAAAAGCAAATAAGATGGAAACAAGGAAGGGAGACTGGCTATGAGCGGCAAAGAACGTATTATAGAATTAATTGAACAAAAAAAGGAGTTATTTACGGACCTCTCCGATCAGATATGGGGATTTGCAGAGACCCGTTTTGCCTTAAAAAAATCTGCTGATTTGTTATGCGGTGCAATGGAAAAAGAAGGATTTAAGATCACCAGGAACCTTGCAGGAATGAAGGATGCCTTTATTGCAGAGTATGGCCAGGGAAGCCCTGTGATCGGTATTCTGGCCGAATACGATGCTCTGACTAATATGAGCCAGGAATCCGATGTTGCGTCTCCATGCCCCATCAATGCAGGGGAAAGCGGCCACGGCTGCGGCCATCACTTATTAGGTGCAGGAGCGGCCGCAGGCGCAGTGGGTATTAAGGATTATATGGAGGAAGCCGGATTATCCGGTACCATCCGCCTGTTTGGCTGCCCCGCAGAGGAAAGCGGCTACGGGAAGGCATTTATGGCGAGGGATGGCATTTTTCATGACACAGATGTTGCCCTTACCTGGCATCCCATGGATTCTACAGGCCTTTGGGATTTCAGCTCTCTGGCAGTATTCCAGACATATTTCCGGTTTAAAGGACGTGCAGCCCATGCCGCCGCAGCGCCGGAGCATGGACGCAGCGCCTTGGATGCTGCAGAATTAATGAACATTGGAGTGAACTTTTTAAGAGAACATATCATTGATGAAGGACGGGTCCATTATGCCTTTACCGACGCAGGCGGAACTTCGGCCAATGTGGTACAGCCTACGGCAGAGCTTTACTATTTTGTCCGGGCGCCCAGGACAGACCAGGCAAAGGAAATTTACGACCGCGTGGTCAAGATCGCCCAGGGAGCGGCAATGATGACGGAAACAGAATTGGAAATCGACTTTGACTCCGCCTGTGCCAGCTATCTGGTCAATCAGGAGCTGGGCAGAGTAATGTATAATAATTTAAAGCAGGTGAGCCCAATTGAATACACCCCGGAAGAAATGGCCTATGCAAAACAGTTCTATGACCAGCTTCCGGAACCTACCAAAAACCAGATCGCAAGGAAGATCCAGGCATTTCTCCCAGGTGAGGAAAAATCAGTCATTGAAGAGGAAGCCAAAAGCCCTATAAACCGCCTGGTTGCCCCCCTTACATTCCCCAATAAGCCTATGAGCGGTTCCACGGATGTAGGAGATGTGAGCTGGACCATCCCTACGGTCACCGCAGTTGTTACCACTGCGCCAAACGGAACTCCCGCCCATTCCTGGCAGTGGGTCGCCACCGGTAAATCAAGCATTGCCCATAAGGGAATGATCACTGCCGGAAAGACCATTGCAATGACGGCTCTTGACCTTTTAGAGAATCCTGAAATCGTAAAGAAAGCAAAAGAAGAGCACAAAAGAAACCTTGGCGGCAAGCCCTATGAAAGCGCAATCCCGCCGCAGGTATCTCCCCGTTAAGACCTATCACCAAATAGAGGAGTTTTCCATATGTGCTATGACGGATGGGAGGCGGTTCTGTGTGCAGCACCGTCACCTCTAAGGCAGCCGCTTATGCCATAGGCATAGTACTTCAGAGACCTCGCCGACAATAGCCAACCTTTTAGATCGATGCTTTGATCATAAAAGGCTGGCTATTTTTTACCCGTAGTTCTCTTTAACTGGTCATGTAAAAAATTCAAACAGCTTTGGAGATTATCTATCTCTATATGCCATCTGCCCGCGCAGCAAAAAGATTTTAGCATATACTTTTGCCCACCAGCATCTTTCTTTTGGATCAATCCATTCTCTTATTAATTATTACAAATGCGGTTCATGTAATTTCTAATACTATTTGTATTATTTATTCCATTCGTATCATTTTGGTTAAAACTCATTAAATAATGTGATCTTGATTGATCATAAACTTTAAATCCAAATTCCTTATATAGTTCTTGAACTGAGTCGGATTTGTAAACGATCAGAAATATCGGCTTGTCTTTCTCCTTTGATAGCGATGTAATATGACTTAAATAAAACGATTCAATTCCTTTGTACTTAGCCAGCCCGGTAAGGTGGAGAGAGATCTCACTGATCCTATCTGCCTGTTCATTAAATGTGAAAAAACCCACAACCGTATCGTATAATCGTATTTTTTGAAAACAAGTACATGTTTGCATTTTGTGAAAATTATCAGTGTTTATTATAATTTGTATATCCTCGATCCAACTGCCATTGTATTCGTCTATGTATTTTTTTAAGCAAGTCCTTTTTATATTTATGTATTCTTCTAAGTCATTTGTGTTTACAGCCTGTAAGGAAAAACCTTTATTAATCAAGTCACCCGTTAATACCATATGTCCTCCTGACTGCCAGCACCACCTACCTGTTAATAGGTTTATGGCTATATGAGGAGAGATGGTGAGTATTGGCTATTTTGTTTTATGTGTTGCTATTATCATAATCGTATAAGTACATAAATATTACCATCTTTTGTTATGTGCTATATTTTCCCCAGCCAAACAAATACAAACACTTACTGCGAAAAAAGTTGCAGTACTATTTATAGACGATTCCTTTGATTATAACCAAAGAAACCGCCGGATCAAAATAAGTGATTTCACTCTTCTGCAATTATAATGTTAGTTTCTTTTGAGTATCTGTTCATTACAGTTTCTTCTACTCTCCAATCTGTCACAATGGCAGTAACATCCTTAAGTTCTGCAACTCTGAACAAAGAAGAACGGTCAAATTTTTTATGTTCACACAGAAAAAAAACATCTCTGGACTGTTTGGTCATAGCAATTTTACTTTTTGCTTCAAGTTCACTGGCAGAACTTAATCCAAATTGAAAATCAACACCATTGGCACCCAAGAAAGCTTTATCAAAATGCAATTGCTTAATTTGTTCCGTCGTAGTCGGACCTTCAATGGTTTGAGCATTATCCATATAGATTCCGCCAAGTACTATGATTTGGTAATTACTATGTTCTTTTATGATATTAAGTATATTGAGCGAGTTTGTAACTATAGTAAGATTTTTTGCTGTTAAATGTTCAGCCATTAATGTGGTAATAGTACTGGAATTGATTGCAATAATCTCTCCATCTTTTACCAATTGCGCGGCTCTTTTTCCAATGGCATTCTTAAGCTCGAAATCTTTCGTCCTTTTTTGTGCAAAGTTAAGATCTTCATTTAATTTTTCTACTAAAATTGCACCACCATGTGTTCTCTTTATCAAGCCGGCTTCTTCCATAGCAGTCAGGTCACGCCTGATTGTTGACGGTGAAACATGAAAATATTCCGACAGCATGGTAATGGTGGCACTTTTTTCTCTATCCAAAATATTCAGGATCTGTATCTTTCTTTCTTCCTCAAACATAGTTACCTCCAATATTTATCTTAAACTCTGATATTGCAGCGTTTTACACCATTCATATTATCACAAAACGAGCATTCGTGCAACATCATGCTCGTTTATGGTGATTTTCAACAATTTCATCATCTAAAACTTGGTTATTATGACATTTTTATTAAATTTCCTCACTTTTTCATGCTTATACATTGACCATTATGCTTATTTATGATAATATTCAATTGAAATTCTATCATAAATGAGCATATTGAGAAGGAGGAATTCACATTGCTAGTCAACAGTAAAAAGTTATTACAGCAGGCAAAATTATCAAAATGTGCATTACCAGCAATTAACGTTTTTAATCTCGCAGGAATAAAGGCTGCAATTCAGGCATCTAACGATTGGAAATGCCCATTGATCATCAGTCTCGCAGAAATCCATTTAGAAACCCTGAACATTGAGGAAGCCGCTCATATTATCCGTTATTATGCAGAAAAAGCCAATCAGCCAATTACGCTGCATTTGGATCACGGTTTTACCCCGAGCACTGTGCGAAGTGCAATCGACCATGGGTTTACTTCTGTCATGATTGATGCTTCAAGCAACAGTTTTGAAGAAAACGTCAGGATTACAAAAGAAATTGTAAATTACGCGCATATCAAAGGGGTAACTGTAGAAGCTGAAATTGGTCATGTGGGCGGCGGTGAATCTTATGTTGATCCGGAAAAAGACAGTTCCATGCTGACAGAAGCAGGGGATGCCGTTAACTTTGTGGAACAAACGAATGTTGATTCACTAGCCGTATCCATCGGAACAGCTCACGGAGCATACAAAGGAATTCCCAAATTGGATTTTAAGCGCCTTCAGGAAATTGCTGAAAGTGTTTCTATTCCATTAGTACTCCATGGAGGTTCCGGTTCGGGAGATGAAAATCTGAAAAAAGCAGTGGAGTTAGGAATCTGCAAAGTAAATGTATTTACAGATACATTGAATGCCGCACAAGAAAAAATAGATCCTAATAAAAATATCTATGATAATTATTTTACAACCATAGATGCAATAAAGGATTGTATTTGTCACTACTATGATGTATTTGGCACAAAGAGGGGGAACTTTCATGCTTAAGGATGTATTTATAGCTGATGCCTGTATATTTGATTTACAGGGTACTACAAAAGATGAAGTGTTCATGCAGATGAGCGAAATGCTTAAAAAGCATAACCGGATCAACAATCAGGAGCAATTTGCAGAAGCTTTGATGAAACGTGAGGCAGAGGGACCCACAGGTATGGGAAATGAAGTTGCCATTCCCCACGGAAAAAGTAGCTGTGTACAGGCTCCGACAGTTATCTTTGGCAGACATAAACAGGGTATTTCTTACGAATCCCTTGACAGCCTTCCCATAAAATATTTTTTTATGATAGCGGTACCAGAAACAACCGCAGATGAGCATCTGAAAATACTGTCAATGCTTGCCAGAAAATTAATGCATGATGATTTTATCAGCAGCATCAAAGGGGCGGACTCAGGTTCTGAAATTGAATCGTTACTTTAATTTACACTATTAGATAGGGGGATAAACATTATGGCAAAGAAAATAGTAGCAGTAACCGCCTGTACCACCGGCATAGCCCATACCTATATGGCAGCTGAAAAGCTGGAGCAAACCGCCCAAAAGCTAGGCTATGAAATCAAAGTAGAGACCCAGGGAGCATCCGGACAGGAGAATCCCCTGACTACAGAGGACATCAACTCTGCCGATGTAATTATACTGGCCGTTGACAAGAACATTGACATGAGCCGGTTTGCCGGTAAAGATGTACTGATTGTAGCCGCCAGCAAAGCGATTAAAGATTCAGAGACACTTTTTAACGATGCTTTTAGTAAAATCGGAACTACCAGGGTGAAGTCAAGCGAAGACTCTGATGATTTAATCAATGCCGGAAACTTCAAAGGAGTATATAAGCACATCATGAGCGGTGTCTCCTACATGATACCCGTTGTTGTTGCCGGCGGAATTTTGCTGGCCCTGTCCTTCGCATTTGGCATCTACGCTTTCAAGGAAGAAGGCTCTCTCCCATGGGTACTGTACCAGATCGGAGCCACTTCCGCTCTGTCATTGATGGTTCCTGTATTAGCTGGTTTTATTGGTCATTCTATCGCAAATAAATCCGGTTTTGCACCAGCTATCGTTGGCGGTATTATTGCCAATTCCATCGGCGCAGGCTTCCTGGGCGGAATATTGGCAGGTTTGATCGCAGGCTATCTGGTACTGTTTCTAAATAAAAAAATCAAAGTTCCCAAATCCCTGCAGGGATTAAAAACAATATTAATCATACCCGTACTTTCCACATTAATCGTTGGCCTTCTTCTTTACTATGTGATCGGCAGTCCTATCCAGGCACTTATGAAGGCTATAACCGACTTCCTGTCTTCCATGAGCGGAGCAAGTGTTGTCATTTTGGGAATTCTCTTCGGACTATTTTATTTCGATTTAGGCGGCCCATGTTCAAAGGTAATCTATACCTTCGGAGTCGGAGCTCTTTCAGAACAGGTATATGGCCCCATGGCCGCCGCAATGGTTTGCGGTATGGTTCCTCCTCTTGGCATTGCCTTGTCCACGTTTGTTCATAAAAAAATCTGGACAAAAGCGGAACGTGAGACAGGAAAAGCTGCATTGGTTTTGGGGTTAAGCTTCATTACTGAAGGTGCTATTCCTTTTGCTGCCAGTGATCCATTTACAGTTCTTCCTGCATGCATGGTAGGCAGTGCTGTCGGTTCCATCGTTTCTTTCTTAATGAAGGTTGAAATAAGGGCACCTCACGGCGGTTTCTTCCTTGCACTCATTCCCAATGCCATCAGCAATTTGCCAGGCTTCTTCGTCGCCCTGCTGGCAGGATCTGTGTCAACGGCTGTTGTTTTAGGTATCCTTAAAACAATTCGCACGAAAAAGACCGGAACAACAGCAGAAAAATAATACTTATGGATATTTTATATTCTGATGGCATGCTCATCTGAAATTTATGGCGATACAGGGGAGTATATTACATAAATCAGAGGCAGAATAACGGCATATTTATCACCGAAAGGATATTTCTGGGATTAAGAGCAGGTCATCTCTCTATGAACGCGGCATAAGCAGCTGGGATCAGATCTTAGGCCGGCCGGTCTACTAAATGAAGAGTGCCCGATGCAGCATCTGCGAAAAAAACAAAAGACGGAACGGCTGAAAACTGAATTGGCAAAGGGCCGTTCCAACCTTATTACTCAGGCACATATCTAATCCTCATCAGGCGGGAAGCCATTCTCCAAAGACACAAAAATTTACACTCTCATCTAAAAGGCCAATGAGAATTTCCATCCCAATCGGCCTTTTATACCTCCTACCATATACGATTCCCGAATCCCCGCCGAAATCCCCATCTTAAAACAATCCTCTGAGGTCATCCATATTACTTTTCAGCAATTCCAGCTCCAGCCGGCTCAAAAAAATAAAATTAGGTCAAGAGTGACAGGTACTTTTGCGTTTTCTTATCATAACATAAGACAAATTGTTTTATTGAAAGGTAGTAATATTATGGCTTCTTGCCCTGTAGGACTGTCTCCTTATACCATCCGATCCGGTGATACTCTATGGCTGATCTCGCAACGTTATTATACTTCCACCGGCGCAATTATGGCCGCAAATCCAGGTTTAAATCCAAATAACTTACAAGTGGGGCAGACCATTTGTATTCCGTCAAGAAGAGCCCCCCGCCCTCCGGTCCCCACTCCTCCTTCCGGCGGAACATCAGGAGGCGGTCCGAACCGCTGTCCTGTAGGCCTTCGTTCCCATACCCTTCAGCGAAATGATACCTTATGGCTTCTTTCCCAACGTTATTGTACCACCGTAGAAAGCATTATGGCCCTGAACCCTGGAATAAATCCCAATAATCTAAGGGCCGGACAGACAATCTGGATACCGGCCGGATACCGGCTGCCCAATCTGCCCTTCTGGTTCCGTTCCCAGGATGTCACACCGGATGAAGCTGCCAGCGGTGATCAGATTCCCTTATGCATGGAAGATACCCATTCCTATGTAGTTGAATCCGGAGATACGCTATGGATGCTTTCTCAGCGTTTCCAGACCACCCCAGAAGAAATCATGGTCGTAAACCCAGGAATAAATCCTGTCAACCTGTTAGTAGGGCAGGTGATCTGTATTCCCAGGAGACGAAATAACGTTCCCCAGCCGCCTGTACCGCAGCCCACACCTCAGCCGACTCCTCAACCAACACCACAGCCCATGCCTGAGCCGGAACCACCTCTTTTCCTCTGGGTGAGTAAGGAAGAGCAGAATTTAAACAACTACCTTCGTCTTTTGTGGTCACAACATGCTTATTGGGCCAGAATTGCAATGCAGAGCATGATACTGGATTCTCCGGATGCACAATCAGTTGCTAATCGTCTGATGCAGAATCCAAAAGACTTAGAAATAGCTTTACAGTCTTTCTACGGAGATGACGTTGCTGCAAGTTTCGCAGAGCTGCTCAACCAGCACATTGCTATTGCCAATGAATTCCTGACGGCTGCAAAAGCGGATAATGAGGCCGCAGCGGCTGATGCCGAAAAGCGATGGTACGAAAATGCCGATCAAATTGCAGCTTTTATAGGGAACATTAATCCAAATTGGTCATCTGAAGAATGGAAAAAACTGCTTCGCGACCATCTTGCGCTTCTAAAAGAAGACATATGCAATATGTTATCCGGTAATTTCGATGACAGCATCGGTACATTTACCGATATTGAGAGTGGGGCACTTGAAATGGCCGATATTATGACCCTGGGGATTGTAAGGCTGTTTCCTCAATATTTCAGATAAGCTAAATCAGGACCATTGGCTTATCCGGCAGTTCACCACCTCTATATCTGTTGCCAAAACGTTCCTCTCAAGCCCTTTGCAGCATTCAAAAGGAGCAAGCATGATATGCTTAAAAAGCTTGCATTGCTTTGGTTTTAGATGAGATAAATTGTCCTAGGGAGAAATAAGATACTTATACCTGAAAAGTCCGTAGTTATTTTGGCTTTTCAACTGATTGAAAATTTATTGGGAACCAGGTAGCGGCAGGCAGTTCCTGTTCCAGGTTCCTTTATGTAATTATTTTTTGCAGCCACTAAGTTCCATAAAGCTGTCTGGAATTTAAAGATTAGGCTGGAAAATATTTGCGTATTGGAACCTGGACCTGAAACCAGACTTTTAAAGTATTATGCTGTCAGCTAATTTCAAACAAGGATATCTCAAGGCATCCTTTCCACTTGATCGTGTCATAAGGGGTGTCGGGGAATACCACCATAGTGATCATAGTAAGCCCTCCGTCCGCAAATACTTCCAGAACAGATACATCAAAGATCACTTCAAGGTCCCAGCCTCCTTCCTTCAGGCGCTTTGCGGAAGCCACGGAATATTCCGGCGTCATAAACTGTTCGTCAAACTCCCGGTATCCGGCAATGGTCCGGTTCACAATTACAGTATCTTCTGTCACTTCAATTTCCAGTCTCTGCCCTTCGCTGTTTGACAAATAGAGTCTTCCCTCTCCTTCCCCTTTGATTTTCAAACCAAAGGTTTCTGTCATCAGATGGGCACCACTGCTGACCGGATAGGCCATATGCCGGAACTTATCAAGGCCTTCCGCATGTCCTGCCAGCCGGTATCCTTCCTTTGTTTCACAAATAGACAGCCTTCTTGCCAGAGTCGCCTGCCCGCAGAATTCATTGGTGGGTACCTTGGAGGCATAAGCCCAGTTCATGGCCCAGCTCATAAACAGCGGAGTATCATAATTCTGGAATGTAACGCCTGCATAATTGTCAAAACCATCATCCAGCCAAAGTACCTCTTCTGCAGGATGAGTACAGATAAACCTGTCCCCGTTAAAATCTCCTATAAAATACTGGGTCCTGCAGCGCTCTTGATCCGTCTTGGTCATGCTTACTGCCAAAATCCAGAACACTTTATTATCATACTTGATCCGAAACAGATCCGGACATTCCCATACGCCTTTTACATGATTGCCTTCAGGGCCGAACTCTCCTGTTTTTTCCCATTTTTTCAGATCAAGGGAACTGTAAAAATAAACCCTGTCCTGAGCAGCCAGCACCAGGCTCCAACAGCGATGAACAGGATTCCAGAACGCCTTAGGATCCCTGAAATCAGGAATACCTGGGTTTTCAATTACAGGATTCAAATAAGACTTTTCAAAGTGCGTTCCCCCATCCACGCTGTAAGCAATGCTTTGCTGCTCCAATCCTGTCTCCTTGTCGTGGCTGGTATAAACGGAGATTACCGGAGGATTTTCCTTGGTACCGTAACCGGAAGTGTTATATTTATCATAAACGCTGCTGCCTGAGAAAATATAACCCAATTCATCAGGATACAGCGCCATAGGGAGATGCTCCCAATGCAGCAGATCCTTAGTCACTGCGTGTCCCCAGTGCATAGGCCCCCATATGGTATCACTGGGATATTTCTGGTAGCAAAAATGGTAAGTCCCGTTTATATACACCATACCGTTGGGATCGTTCATCCAGTTATCGGTTGGAGTAAAATGAATTCTGGGACGAAAATCTCTTATTCCTTTTGTGCTCATGGCGTTCCTTCCCTTTCCAGTTTATTATCTATCTGCTACTGAAGATGGTAAATCTGCGCAGTTAAATCCCCTTGTATGGAGATTTTGTCATAGGGAACATCCGGATACACTGTCATAGATGCCGTTTCCAGCCCCTTGTCTGCAAATACTTCCAGATAAGATACATCAAACAATAGTTCCATATCAATATCTCCGCCCAAAAGGCGCTTTGCTTCTCCCAGGGAATGAAGCTTATTACAATAATTCTCCGAAAAATCACCGGCTCCTGCCCGGGACCGGTCTATTCTGATACTCTCTTTTTTGATCTCGATTACCAGCTCCTGCTTCCTTTCATTTGAAAATATTATTTTACCGGATTGCCCCTGCACTTTCAATCCGAAGCATTCACTGATCAAGGAATCCCCGTCAGCAACAGGGTAAGAAACAGCACGCAGGCGATCCAATCCAAAAGGCTTTGCCGCGAGCCGCAAGCCCCTTTCCGTCTTTACCAGGGAAAGTTCTCTGGCCACAGTCATCAATCCCGCAAATTCTCCGGTAGGTGCCTGATTGGCATATTCCGGGCTGACTCCCCAGCCCAAATAGATCGGCTTGCCATAATTATGAAAAGTAACCCCTGCATAATTGTCAAATCCAAAATCCAGCCAAAGAGGTTCCTTTTCCTGCTCAACGGCTCGGAATGTGTCTCCGTCAAACTCCCCGATAAAATACTGGATATTGGCGCAGCTTTTTCCCGGAAGCGCCATCATGCTCACCAGCATCACCCATTTTTCTCCTTCTTCCGTTTGAAGAGGAAACAGGTCCGTACATTCCCATGTACTTCCCACCAAATCCTCTTCTCTTCCGAACTCGCCTGTCTTTTCCCAGCTTTTCAAATCCTGGGATGCATAAATATAAGCACAGTCTTTGGCCGCCAGAATCATGCTCCAGCAGTTCTTCTTCCTGTTCCAGAATACCTTGGGATCTCTGAAATCCGTCAGACCTGGATTCTCAATGACAGGATTGCCGTAATATTTTTCAAAATGGTATCCTCCATCCAGACTGTAAGCAATGCTTTGGCACTCATGCCTGTCTTCTGCACGGTGACTGGTATACATGGCTACCACAGGAATGATTCCATCCTTTCCAAAGCCTGATGTATTTTCTTTATCATAAGCCATACTTCCCGAGAAAATATATCCCAGCTCATCGGGATGCAGGGCGGTTGGATGATGCTCCCAATGGAGCAGATCCCTGCTGACAGCATGTCCCCAATGCATCGGCCCCCAGACGGGCTGTTCCGGATGATACTGATAATAAAGATGCCATAGACCATCCATGTATACCATTCCATTGGGATCATTGCTCCAGTTTTTCAGCGGTGTAAAATGTACCTTTGGCCTGAAATTACGTACACCCCTTGTACTCATTATCTTATCCTCCTAGCAATATAGCAGAGCTGCCGTACAGCCTATTCTGTGTGGCAGCCCTGTTAATTTTTTATTATTTTACAGCGTTCTTTGCTCTGTCTACAGCAGCCTGGTAAATATCAACGATATCCTTTACTCCGGCTGATTCCAGTTCGTTCTTATAGCTTGACCAGCTTGTATCATCTACGCCTTCTGTAATCCATTTTGCAATGTAACGGTCTACAATGTTGGAAACTGTGGGCTGAACCTGTGCAAGCCTTGCGATCTCGTCGGTTGTCATCATTACTTTTGGAATTGTCTCATATTCCTTCAGAATATCTTCTTTGCCGTTGACTACCTGATATTCATAAAGCTTAACCGCATCAAAGGTATATTTAACAACTGAGTCATAATAGTCATCTAATACAGCCATTGGTGTACGGGTAATTGTGGTATTGGCACGCTGCTGGCCAAAGTCAGTCCATGGATCCTGGGTAATGATATGGCCTTTGTCATCCAAAGGTGTTTCCATGATGCCCTGGTCATTTTTCACGTAATTGTATCCCATAGCCCCCCAGTTGGTCTGGATGGAAATCTCCGGGTTTCCATAGATATAGTCATAGAATCTTGCCACCAGGTGAGGGAATTTACAGTCCGTTGTAATCGCACCGATAGATGAATCCTGCATTTCTGACTGGTTCAGCGCAAAGCCGACCTTTCCTGCTTCTCCCTCTAATCTTGGAAGAGGAACGTATTCATCATGCACATCCAGATTTACGATTTCCTGATCTGCCCAAACACCAAATGAACCGATTCTTGCTACATCCTCCTTAATCAGAGAGCTTTTAAATGCAGCACTTTCTGCATTTTCAAAAGAACCGTTCCATAACAATCCTTCTTTGTAAAGCATATTAAAGAACTCTGCTGTTTTCTTAATAGATTCATCCATTGCAGTAAAGGTCACTTTACCATCAATAATTCTCAAATGGTCAGCATATGGATTACCGCCGCAGTAAGAATCTGCATTTCCGAAGGCACCGGTAAATCTGTAGAATAAGTTATAAGAACCGAAACCATCCTGATTGTGCTGACCAAACCAGCTTGCCATTGGAATCTCATCGGCTTTGCCGTTTCCATTTAAATCGCCGCCGTCACGGAATGCTTTCAGACAGTCTACCCATTCATCCACGGTTGCAGGCACTTCTTTTCCCACCTTGTCCAGCCAGGTCTTGTTGATCAAAAATGGTCCAGGGGTGAGGATCAGACCCTTCATCTGTTCGATCCAGGGGAAGCCGTACATATGTCCGTCAGGGCTCTGTACTTCCATCATGTAGGACGGATTTTCATCCAGTATTTTCTTTAAGTTAGGCATGTAATCCTTTACAATGGTTTCTGTTGGAAGGAAGATATTCTGATCGGCATATTGGGCAACCGTAATACCAGACTGGGAACCCTCAAAATTCCAGAACACATCAGGAAGTTCATTGCTGGCAGTCAGCATTAAGTTGATTTTTTCTCCTGCATTTTCAGGTGGGATGGTGGTCCACTCAAAGGATATACCTGTATCCTCTGCCCATTTCTTTACCATATCAATATCTTCCGGCTTTGTTACACGCTGGGCATCACCAACGTTCAATACTTTGATCTTACCGTACTTTTCTTCAAACTTTGCAGGGTCCTTAATAATAGGAAGAGATCCATCCAATTGGATAATACCTGCTTCCACTGCTTCCTGCTCCTCTGCCGTCAGTTCTACTGCTCCCTTTCCCCCATCGGCTGTATTGCTGCTGCTTTTGGAGCCGCCGCATCCGGAAAGCAAAGATGCTGCAATTGACACAGAAAGAATGCCTGCTACTAATTTTCTTTTCATATTGATTCCTCCTCTTAAAATAATATTTATTTTGCTTTTATACCCTGCCCTACTATCCTTTTACCGCACCAATGGTAACACCCTTTGCAAAGTACTTCTGCAGGAATGGGTACACGGCCAGTAAGGGAAATGCCGAAACAACAACGATACAATACTTTAACTGCTCTGCAAGCTTTTGCTTTGCCACCAGTTCTGCCGCAGAAGCCCCTACATTTCCAGCCTGATTCATCAACACCAGATTCCTTAACACGACCTGCAAAGGCATCTTATTTTCATCTCCCAGGAACATCAGCGCATTGAAGAACTGATTCCACATGGCCGTTGCATAGAACAGTGTGATAACTGCGATGATGGTCTTGGAAAGAGGAAGGGCGATCTTGAAAAAGAATCCGAAATCGCTGCATCCATCCAGCTTCGCCGCCTCCAAAAGCTCCATTGGGATTCCGCTTTCAAAGAAAGAACGGCATACGATCAGGTTGTAAGCTGATACAGCCACCGGAAGTACCATTGCCCAAATGGTATTGTAGATCTTCAACTGAGAAATGGTCAGATATAAAGGAATAATCCCTCCGCTGAAAAACATGGTAAATGTAAACAGGAACATCAACACCCGGTTTCCTACCAGGTCCTTTCTGGAAAGGGCGTATCCGGCTGGAATGGTAGCAACGAGAGATACTGCGGTACCTGCCACCGTGTATTTAATGGTGTTCCAATATCCACTCCAGATGGGTGCGTAGCTCAATGTTTTCCTGTAGCCATCCAAATACAGGGATTCAGGAAATAAGAGCAATTTTCCGGAATTTACTATTACCGGATCAGTAAAGGAAGCCAGGACCACGTAATACAGGGGATAGACAATCGCAATACATACTACCAGCATCACTGCCACATTTACTGCTACAAATATTCTGTCACCCGCTGATAACTTCATCTTATTCTTTTTTGTATTCATCCTTTTTCCCCCTTCCCCTTAGAAGATGCTGATATCACTGGTTTTCTTGGAAACAAAGTTGGCAATCAACAGGATAACGAAATTCACCAGGGCATTAAACAATCCGACCGCAGTGGCGAAACTGTACTGTGCACTTTTCAAACCCACCTTGTACACGTAAGTAGAAATCAATTCGCTCACCACCGTATTGGTGCCATTCTGCATCAGGAACGCCTTCTCATAACCTACGTTCATAATATTTCCTACCGTCAGGATCAGCATCAAAATGATCGTCGGCAGAATCAGGGGAATATCTATATACAATATCCTCTGAAATTTAGAAGCCCCATCAATAATTGCCGCCTCATAGTAGTCAGGACTGATCCCTATCAATGCTGCAATGAATATGATGGCATTAAATCCCATGGTCTGCCAGATGTTTGATCCGATGAACAATGTCCGGAACCATTCGGCGGAGCTGGTAAACAGGATCTCCTGCCCCCCAGCACCTCTGATCAGGTTATTAACCAGACCATTTGCTGAGAACAGAACGGTAATGATGCTTACTACAACTACGTTAGACATAAAGTAAGGTGCATAAGAGATTGTCTGAATTGCCTTTCTTGCTCCACTTTGAGTGATCTGATTCAGCAAAAGTGCAAAGACGATGGGTATTGGAAATGCAATCACCAGGCTTAACAAACTGATGATAACTGTATTCTTGATTGCGGTCATGGCAATGCTGGTGCTGAAAAACGTCTGGAAGTGTTTTAGCAGCGGCATCGCCCAGGGACTGTTGAGAATTCCCACTCTTGGCTTGAAGTCCTTAAAGGCGATGATCAGACCATACATGGGATAGTAAGCAAACACAGCCAGCCAGATCAACGCAGGGATCAAAAGTACATATAGCTGCCAACAAGCCAACGCTCTCCGCAGGTTCCCTTTTAAATCCCTCTTGCTCTTCAGCATGACATTTGTTTCTTTACGGCTTTTACTCATAATTAATTTCTCCTCCTTTCCTTTTACGGAACTATCAATGGATAGCGGTTTCTTTTTCCCTAAGCAGTCTGTACATATCCCTTATACCGGATAGTTTTTTGTAATATTTTTTATGTGAAACCCGTTCCACATTTTGTATTATAGTTCAATATGTACATAATATCAATATGTCTATAAAATAAAAAATAATTTTATGTATTAATTACAATGTTCATTTGGGCTTTTTGTGCATTTTTACATGGTGAGGCGATGTATTTGGGCTTTTCAACTCTTTTTTTAATTCTTTTTGCTCTACCTCCATGCTGTACAGTCTTGTCCCATATTCGTGCTTCATGTTTATGTTCCATATATTTGTTCCATGTTCTAGACTTGCAGTCCCGTTCAAATGCATTCATATCCACTTATACTTGTTCATATCCATTCATACTCGTTTATATCCATTCATACTCATTCATATCTATTTATACCTGTTCATATCCGTTTCACATCTAATACTCATTTTGAGTCCAATATTATAATTCTCAATCCTAAGAATAAACTTATCTTTAATGGGTTGTGAAAGCTTTATTTTCACAGCCAAATACATGAACCCAAAGCTTTTTACCACTATTTTGTCCGTTGTTATTAAAACAGATCTGACAAAGCTTCATTTATCTGATAACGCATAATTAAGGACCTGTTGAAAAACAGGATTTTCTACAGGTCCAATATTTGATACTATCAATTATCGTAAACGCCAAGTAACGGTTACCATTCATCTGTAGATTTTATCATTTCCAGGCAATCAGTTTTGGAGTAGATAGAAAAATAACAAGGCAAAAGCCGCCCCATGAAGAAGTAACCTGACTTCTTCATGGGGCGGCCTCATTATATAAAATTATATTAAACCGGTATACTGTATTCTGTAGAGCATGCCGCCATACTTTCTATTTTATTTTCCCAATCTGCTTAAACAGTTCCGCCTTCCTGAAAGCTCACATTCACAATCTGATCCAGTTCTATGTGCTTAGCACCCTCAATCTCCTGCATAATGGTATTTACACACCGCTTCGCTATTTCAGGAAGATTCTGACATATGGTTGTAATGGTAGGATGTATCATTCTGGTAAGAGGTATTCCATCATACCCTATGATTTTAAGTCTGCCAGGCACATCTATCTGATATTCATCGGCTACCTTCAGACAAGTAATGGCCGCAATGTCATCTGCAAAAATTCCATCTGCATATTCAATAAATCTGACACACTCCCGTCTCACCCATTCGCTGTATTCAAAAATCATACGGTCTCTGGGAGTATATACCTCCAGAACATTCAGTCCCTCCTCTTCGATTCTTTCCCGAAACATTTTGTGCCTTTCTAAAAAGCACCAATTGTCATATGGCATGGGCATGAACTGCACCATCTTCTGGCAGCCTCCTTTTAATAAGGCTTCTGCTGCCATCTGGCCTCCCTGGCGATGGTCCGAATGAATATTGGCCACATCTGGTCCCCAGCTTCTATCCATGCATACAATAGGGCGCCGTATATTGCTTATATCCGTATCAATAGCCATATCTACACAACTGATCAGCCCATCCATAACGTTTCTTTGCAGCATCTCCAGATACTCTTCCTGCTTCAGGAACTTCTTATCAACGCCGCAGATCATACACTTATAGCCATGTTTATACAATTCGATCTCTATGTATTTCGTCAAACCTGCAAAAAAAGGATGCTCCAAGTCCGGTACCATGACCCCTACAAAACCGGAGCGCTTACGATACAGATTCTGAGCCAATTCATTGGGCACATACTCCAGTTCCTTTACTGCATCAAGGATCTTTTTCTTAGTCTCTTCTGCTATATAACCAGTTCCATTTAAAGCCCTGGAAACCGTTCCTATCCCAACTCCAGCCTTCAACGCAACATCTCGTATACTGGCCATATTTTATTTGCTCCTTTCATTTTGCATCTTAGGTTTTAACAAATTATTTTTATCTTATCTTATCCTGGAGCAAAATGCAAGATGACAATTAAAATGTAGTTGTGAAAGTTCATCGGTACTGTACACTAGATTACACTACCATCTTTTTAGTTAATTCAAAGCCAGCACCGGCAAAGTAGAGCCTCCGTAAGGCATTACAATTACTCTGGCCTCTTCCCCCAACTCTTCTGCTGCCGCCTCATAAGCCTCCTGAATATGATCAAATGGCTCCATAAAAATATTCTTAACTAATTCTTTTTCAATTCCTGACACCAGAAAAATTTTAGCACGTTTCAAAGTTCTGGCAAAAGATGCGGCTTTATGGCCTCCTATCTGGAAATCTTTTTGTATCCGTTCCAGAATTTCGTCCACACTTTTTGCCTCCAGCATCCATTGTTCAAACACAGCACCTCCAAGTCCTTCCGGACATGCCCCGGCTAAAATGATGATTCCGCCGGGCCGTACTGCCTGTTCCGCATTGGCCAGGGCCTTCTGAGTCTGATAAAGGTTTAAGTCCTTAGGCGCTCCTCCCTGGGAAACAATGACAATATCTGCCAGTTCAGTGATTTCCTTACGGAAAAAACCGTCCAGAAATTGACAGCCCTTTCTGTGAGCCTGCTTTAAATTGCCGGCCACTGCATAAACGATGTTTTTATGCTCATCCAGAACTACATTGAAGAGAAAATCCACGCCGCAGATGCCGGCAGCTTCTTCTAAATCCTTCCGCACCGGATTTTCTTCCAGGGATCCCGCCCTTGACATCGGGTCTGTCATTTTGCTGTGGTTCATTCGGATCGCATCCATCGTGGACACTCCCGGCATGATTGCCTTTGCTCCGCCTGAATAACCTGCAAAAAAATGGTACTCGATATTTCCCAGACATATTCTTAAATCAGCGAAAGCCACCTTATCTGCAATATCAACCGGTGTCCCCTCCCTGGTATAACCCATATGGACAAATTCACACTCTGATGAATCCATACATCTGCAAGTCTCATATATTTCATCTCCCGCCAGATGCCGCATCTCCTCCCCGGTCTGCCTCCTGTGGGTTCCAACTGCAAATACAATTGTGATACAGGAACGGCTGATTCCTGCCTTTTCCAGTCTTTTTACCACATGGGGAAGAACCCGCCAGGAGGGCATGGGCCTGGTGACATCGCTGGTAACAATGACAACGTCTTTCTTTCCTGCTGCAAGCTCCTCCAGAAGCGGAGTTTCTACCGGATTGTCCAGGGCCTGCTCTATGATCTCCCCCTCTGATAACACACATTCTTTTTTTTCGGGAACAAGAATATCAGCTATCACCTCCTTAGGGAGCTTTACACGCTCCATTCCTGAACCATAGCCCAGTTCAATCTCTTCCATCGGCCGATGCCGCAATTGATACACATCATTCACCTTAACCACCGGCCTGTATTGGGACATACGTTTTATTCCTCCGGTTTTTAACCATTGGCTGTATGCCATTATAAAAGCCGCGGCTCCTTTCTGTTCGTCCTGTACAATTGGTTCTCTTAAATAATATTCTGCACTTCCGTCTCTTTCCATCCGGTTTTCGGGGCCAAGCCCTGCACCGGCACAGATGCCATCCAAATGCAGTCTGCCATTTTTGAAGGTTATTTTATTTGCTTCCAAAGACATCATGATCCCGGCGGCCTTCATAAAATATGCTTCACCGAATATTCCCATCTCATATCCTTTAAAAAGAGAGTAGGCAACCATAGCAGATGCTGAAGTCTCCAGATAATTTCCGTATTTATTTCCAAGGGCTGTCAGTTGAAAGAACAGGCTGCTTTCCTGATCCTGATATGCAAGCATCCCATCCACAGCTTCCTTCCACAGCCCTGCCAGATACTGCCATTCCTCCTCTTCCCTGGGTAAAATTTCACAGCAGTCTGCCAGTGCCATCAGATACCATCCCTCTGCGCGGGACCAGAAATTGGCGGAACGTCCAGTCGCCGGATCTGCCCAAAATTGCTTTTTTTCTTCATCGTAAGCATGAATATAGAGATGGGCCGATTCATCATACAAGAATCTGCGGGCATTCCCAAACTGCTTTATTACATCTTGGCAGCTCTGTCTATTTCCCAGTTCTTTTTCATAAGAAAGATAAAAAGGGGCAGACATATAAAGACCATCCAGCCAGATTTGACCTGGATATATCTTTTTATGCCAAAAGCTGCCGCTTCGGGTTCTCGGCTGATTTTTCAACTGCCCCATCAGATGCTTTGCCGCGATTCGGTAACGTTCCTGACCAGTCTCCCTATAGAGATAAAGCAGAGCCCGCCCTGAAGGCAGCTTATCCAGGCTGTACTCTTCCCTGTCGTACCACAGAATCGTGCCATCTTTGCATACATAGCGGTCTAAAAAGGTTTCCATCGTTTCCCGGTAACAAGGATCGCCTGTGGCCTCATGCATATCTGCCATAGCCCGGAGGACACAGCCATCCTCATAGTTCCAAAACTTCCGGTCCAGCTTTTCAAATGATTTTCTATACTGCTCTATATAAATCTCAGCATTCATTGCTTTCCTCTTTCATTCTCTTAAGAAACAAAGGCTTAATTCCCCCTGCTTCCAGAATGGACATGGCATAATCTCCTATTTTTTCGCACTGATATACTTCATCTGCTGTCAGGTTTTTTATTTCTCCAGTTCTCATATTCACCTGCAGTTTCTCTCCAGCCTTTACCTTCCCGGAAATACCTTTGCATACAAGAAGGGGAAGCCCCAGATTAATGGCGTTACGGTAAAATATCCGTGCAAATGATTCGGCTACAACAGCGCCTGCTCCCATATGAATCAATGCAATCGCGGCATGCTCCCGGCTGGAACCGCAGCCAAAATTTGTTCCTGCAACTATGATTCCTTCTTTTGGAAAATCTCTGGCAATATTTTCATCCACACCTTCCAGACAATGGCTGCCGATCTCATCAGGATCAGTCAGGGCTAAATACCGGCCGGGATAGATCTGATCCGTATCAATATTTTTTCCCAATATCATTGCCGGACCACTAAAATTTTCTTTCATATTTTCATTCCCCCCTCCCGGAACTAATCTCCGGTTTCTCCTTCTCTTCTTTTAAGCTTCTGATGGCTGGAACCGTCAGATAACCTGTCATCGCAGATATTGCCACTGTTGCCGGTGAAGCAAGATATATTCCTGAATCCCTGCTGCCCATCCTGCCCGGGAAATTACGGTTAGATGTAGTGACACACACTTCACCTGCTGCCAGCACCCCCTGATGAGCACTGAGACACGGACCGCAGCCAGGCGCCGATATTGTTGCACCTGCCTCCAGAAGAATTTCCAAATATCCTTTGGCAATGCTCTCCTGAAGTACTTCTCTTGAAGCCGGAATTACGATCATACGCACGTGGGATGCTATCTTTTTTCCTTTCAGAATCTGCGCTGCCGTTTCTATATCTGTCAGTCTTCCGCCTGTACATGTCCCGACAAATGCCTGGTCAATCCGTACCTGTCCCGCCTGCCTTACAGGCCCCACATGATCAACGCTGGACGGCATGGACACCTGTGGCTCCAGATCGCTGATATCGAAGATATGAATTTCCTCATATTCAAAATTTTCATCTGTGTACTCGATCTCAAATGAATGGTCTGTCCTGCTTCTTACATACTCAAGAACTGCCTGGTTGGGCTGTATGTATGCTGTTTTTGCTCCCATTTCCACCGTCATGTTGCAAAGTACCATCCGCCCGGCCACATCCAGTTGCTCCACATAATCTCCGGTGAATTCTATTGCCTTATATACGGCTCCGTCTGCTTTCATTTTTCCAATTATATGAAGGATCACATCCTTGGGAAGCACGTGATCAGCAGGGATCCCTTCCAGATGAATCTTAATGATCTCAGGCACCCTAAACCATAGCTTTCCTGTGATCAGAACCGTGGCCATATCCGTTGCTCCAATTCCCGTTCCAAGGCAGCCAAAGGCCCCATGGGTGGTAGTGTGAGAATCGGTTGCAACCAGAATCATTCCCGGGTATACAAGACCTGCCTCCGGCATCACCTGATGGCAAACCCCGGCATTAACATCAAAATGATGGGTTAGCTCCTGTTCCTCCTTAAACTGACGCATTTCCTTATGATTCTGGGCTGCCATAATCGTAGGCGACGGCGCATAGTGGTCAAAAACAAACGCTGCCTTCTCTTTATCCCAGACCTTTTTCCCACCCATTTCCTTAAAAGAATAGACCGTCTGAAGATACAGGTCATTAATCTCTGCAAAATCAATATCAGCCGTTATGATTTCCCCGCACTCAACGGACTCCCGGCCGCTGTGCTTTGCTAAAATCTTTTCAATCGCATGCATATATTTTTCTCCTGTTTTATATAATCCTAAATTTTCCCCAAATATGGTAATTAGGTTCAAAGCCGATTCCAGGCCTGTCCGGAACCTGGAGCCTTCCTTCATGATTTACTTTCAGCGGATCGCAAAAAGCTTCCTGCCACACACTGTCATATTCAGGGGGTAATACTTGATGTAAGACACATTACTTACCGCCGAACCCAAAGATACGTTAATCGTCTGGTCCCCATGGGGTGCGATCTCAAGGCAGTGAGCCTGCGCCATAGCCACTATTTTCAGAAATTCGGTGATGCCTCCCAATAAAAACAGGGCAGGGGAATACTTGTTTTTTCCGCCAGTCTTCTCATTCCATCATAAACGGATTCATTCCCAGCACCGGCCCGGAAAATCCAAAGCCTGTGATCCCCTGGTCTGTCTCTATCTTTATAACTGCCAGGCCGCAATGAGTATGGATATGCTTTCCGTTAGCTATGGGCCGGCTTTTCTCCCATCGGAAGTACTCCTGTTTTAAACCCGTTATCTTCATCTCAAACTTCCCTTTGCTATAAAAAGGAGTGCTGCAAAATGCATATCCCCCATTCTGCAGCGCTCCCTTGACGCTTCCTTAGCCTCACTACTCAGCAGTTGCTGCCTCTATTTCCCTGTTGATTCCATCGATCAGCATATCCGCACAGGCGGCCGCATCTTCTTCCCCGTAGCTTAATGACTGAATTGCCAGGGTATAAACACCATCAGGAGTCTTCAGTGAAGCACGTTCTGTAAAAATGTCCAGCATAAACGTTGACCATTCCATCAACTTCTTATTCATGTCAGCAACCAGGCTTCCCTCTGTGCTCACATATTTGACCGCATTTTTATTACAGGGAATACCACGGCTGTCACCCAGAATCGCTGCCCCCTCTTCATCTCCAAAAAGGAACTGAATCAGAGCAGCAGCCTCTGCCGGATGCTGTGAGGAGGAAGTAATGGCGATTACCTGGGAAGCCTTTAAGGGGCCGCCATGAAACTCTCCCATATTAATCATATCGCCTACTACAATTTCTCCATCCGTTACTGCTTCCACATACTTGTCAATGTTGGTGTCCCAGCACATTGCTCCGCCGTAGTGACCGTTAATCCAGCTCTCACCTGTTTCCAGAAGTTCAGAAGTTCCCTCTCCTGCCAGTCTCTCTGAATCAGGAATTACATGCTTGTCTTCCAGACTCTTAATAAACTCCAGACCCTCCTGAATCTCTTCCTTCGAATATTGAAGCTCATTGTCCTTAATCCAGTCTTTTCCATATTTACACTGGAGATAATAAATCATTAAATGCACTTTTACATAGTCCGCACAGGCAAAAGGATAATAGGATCCGTCCTCATATGCCTCAAATTTTTCTCCAGCTTCATAAAGCTCATCCAATGTTGTCGGAATTTTGGCTCCCACCTTATCATAAGTAGTCTTATTCCAGATAAATCCACGTCCGGTATTGGCTATGGGAAGAGCCTGGAGCGATCCGTTTACTGTATAGAATTCCTTATCGTAATCTTCGTAGCTAGACAGGTCTATAATATTGGAAACCTTGTTTAAATCAAAAAATGTGTCTCCCTTGGGAGAATAGGCAAAAACCCAGTCCATATTCAACTGTATTACATCTGCCGCCGCACCGGCATTAAGAGCCAGAGATATCTTCTCTTCATGGCCGCTGAAAGCCTCATACTCCGCTTCTACCTTAATATTTGGATATTTGGCTTTAAAGGCCTCAATCGCTTTAAGAGTTTTCTCATGGCGTGAGTCACCGCCCCACCAGTTAAAGCGCAGGGTAATGGGATCCTTAGTGTTGATCTCCGTTGCCCCTTCAGTCTCTGCCGGAGATTCAGCGCCATTCCCTTCCTTAGCCGCCTCAGTCTTAACCTCAGGAGCCGCCGTTTCCTTTGGCTTTGCAGGCATACAGCCTGCCAATGACCCTACCATAGCACCAGCCAGAATCAGACTAACCAGTTTTTTTCCTCGTTTCTTCATGTGTAACCTCCCTATTTTTAATTTTATTGTTACCCCTTAACTCCTCCTGCCGCAATACCCTCCACAAAAGAATCCTGTGCTATAAAAAAGACCATAAGAGATGGAATGATTGCTAACAGCGACATCGCCAGGATCCGGTTCCAGTCGAATCCTGACTCGGTATCCATAGACATTCTCAAAAATATGGATACCGGATATTTACGGACGGAATTGATATAGATCAATGGTCCCATAAAGTCGTTGGATGCCCACATAAATTGAAACAAGGCGCAGGAAACGACGGATGGCTTTATCATGGGAACTATAACATACCAAAGCCTTTCTACTACATTACAGCCATCAATCTCAGCCGCCTCCTCCAGCTCCCTTGGAATCCCCCTGAGGAACTGAATCAGCATATATACGAAGAAAGTATCCCCTGCCAGCATGGATGGAATCACAATAGGCAGGTATGAGTTCAGCCAGCCCACCTCGTTAAACAGTATGTACTGCGGTACATTTAAAACCACCTGCGGCAGAAACAGGGTTGAAAGCAGCAGTGCAAAGAGCAGCTTTTTTCCTACAAACTGAAATCTTGCAAACCCATAGGATGTAATGACCGCTGATACCACTGTAATTACAACCTTGGGGATTACAAACTTATAGGTATTCCCCATAAAATGAAGCAGATTCATACCTTCGTAGCCCTTAAATCCATTCCTGTATCCATCAAGAGTCGGCGCCAAAGCTAAAATTCCTGCACTGGAAAACAGTTCTGAGTTCGTCTTGAATGAAGCTCCTATCATCCAGCACAGCGGGTATATCATCACAATCCCTAAGCTGATCAGAAGGAGATACCGTAAAAACAGGTTAAAACTTGCTTTTTCTTTTCTGTTCATATGTTACCTCCCATCTTCATCTGCATAGTAAACCCAATACTTCTGGCTTATAAATGCCACCGCGGTAAATGCCATAATAACCAGGAACAAAAGCCAGGCAATCGAACTGGCAAGCCCCATTTCATTTCTCTTAAAGGCTTCATTATAAACAAGCAGTGACACCAGAGATGTTGAACGCAGCGGCCCGCCCTGAGTTACAATGAAAGGACCGTTAAACTCCTGGAATTTATGGCATAGCTGTGTCACAAAATTATAAAAAATAACCGGCGTAATGAGCGGCACCGTAATTCTGAAAAATTGTTTCAATTTACCTGCACCATCAATGGCAGCCGCCTCATACAAATCTACCTGCACCCCTTTTAATGCTGCCAGGAATATGATCATAGGAGAACCAAACTGCCATACTCTAAGCAGCACAATGACAAAAAATGCGCCATCCGGATTTCCCAGCCAGTTAAAGGCCGGTATTCCAATTTTTCCCAGAATGATATTCACCAGTCCCTCTGTCTTGAAAAGGAATTTCCACAAAACAGCAATTGATACAGATCCGCCTAAGATAGAAGGAATATAATAAATTGTCCTGAAAAAGTTTAACCCACATATCTTATTATTCAGGATATACGCAATAAACAGCGCAAATATTAACTCCAGCGGTACGGTCAGGAACGCATACTTAAAGGTCTGCACAAATGCCTTAATTATCAGCTTGTCACTCAATATGTAACGGTAATTATCAAGTCCCACAAAGGAGGCTGTCTTAAAGAGATTATATGAGTGGAAGCTGTATATAAAGGATGCCATAAATGGATACAGTTTAAAAATAACCAAACCCACCAGCCAGGGCATTACAAAGATAAGGCCTACATTGCGTTTCCAAAACCCTTTCTTCTTTTTCTTCATTCTTTTCTCCCACACATTTATTTCCATCCATTCGGAAGGTAATTTTCTGTATTTTTAATCATTTCATCAACAAGTTTTTCTATCTCTTTTTGATCCTGACATTTATATTTTACTAAAGGATCGTTCATAAATGCCTTTACCACCAATTCCCGATCGTAAGTTCCTGCAGCCTCCAATATAGACCTGTGATTCTGTACATGCGGCAATACCAGTTCACGCAGCTTTTCAGGAATAGGTCCTGCAGATACCGCCCGGATGCTGTCTCTGGAAAATACGGCATTGGTCTCCACCACCGATTCCCGGGGCAGATTAGGAATCTGTAAGCTGCTGTTAGGAATATTTACATTGCTTACCATACGCCCCAGACCAACCAGCGCTTTAATCTGCTGCACGCCTTCTTCTCCGGAAGGAACGATCTCCATCTGTTCTTCTCCCGCTATAATCCGCTTTCTCCTGGCCAGGCGTTCCTCCATCTGCTGAATCCTGAAGTCCACTGTAGTAAGACCGAACTTCCATTCCTTTACGGTATCCGGATTATTCAAATAGGTATTTCCCGGCATAAATTCTGATAAGTGCCTGTCCCCTGCTGCTGCAATTAATCCATAACGGTTAAATAAATCAAATTTTACCCTATGTCTGCAATTGAAGGTCGATTTCTCCCATGGTCGGTCCGGATCATCGAAACCTTCTTCAAAATTATTGTCAATGTACTCCTTATATATAGGAAAAAGATCCACTCCTTCATATGATGCCGTATCAAACCAGGTAAAATGGTTGATTCCTAAAACATTGACATGGATATCTTCCCGGTTGATTTTTTCAATCCCCAATGCCTTCCCCGCAATTTGCGCCAGTATCTTCTGTGTTCCAAATACTTCATGACAGCAGCCAAAGGCTTTTATCTCCGGAAATGTCCGGTACAGGCTTGCCACACAGAGACTCATAGGATTGGTATAGCTAATCACCCAGGCTTTCGGGCAGAAGTTCTTTATTGCTTCTGCTATTCCCTCGTACATTGGCAGAGTTCGCAGTGCACGGATCATCCCCCCCGGACCTGCCGTATCTCCTACAGACTGATAAATCCCCAGCCGTTCCGGCAGATGCACATCGGAACGCATCTCTTCAAATGTACCTGGCAAAATTGAAATCACGACAAAATCTACACCCTCCAGGGCTTCCTTCAAGCTGCCGGCAACCTGATAGTCCCACTGTCCTTTTGTCTCTTTCCTTTCCTTCAGTTGATTACCAATAATCTGATTCTCCTTGGCAGCCTTTTCATCAATATCATAAAGCCGGACCGTACCGCCAAGCGCCGGCTCCAGAACCAGATCTGCCATCAGCTTCCATGCCCACGCCTTGGATCCCCCGCCAATATAAGCCATCTTAATGTCTGAAACATGATGATGATTCCACTTCATCCCTATACCCTCCTCATGTATGAAAGGAAATTATTGCATTCCCTATTCCAGTAAAATCGTTTTCCGTATATCGTATATCGTATATCGTATACGATTTAATATAGTTCTACCACACTCAGGATTGTTTTTCAATAGTTTTTGTGTATTTATTTTATTTTTTTTGTTTTTTATCTATTTTATATGTGCACTTTTTCATGGTCTCTTCAACTATATTTTGACTCTTTTCACTTTGTATGATAAAATAATTTCATTCTAAGTAAAGCAGGTGAAACAAATGAAAAAGTTAGATTCGTTGGAAATAATGCCCACGCGCATCCGAATCGCTTCCATTCTCCGCAAGGCGATTCTGTCAGGCGATTTTAAAGAGGGGGAAGAACTGTCACTGACTGACACAGCCAGCCATCTTGGTGTCAGCAGAACGCCTGTCCGTGAAGCTTTTCAAATTTTAGCTTCAGAAAATTTAATAACTCTCCGAATGAACAAAGGTGCAATTGTAAATGGAATAACTACTAAGACAATACGTGAACACTTTGAAATGAGAATGCTTTTGGAGGGAGAAGCAGCCGTAAGAGCCACTTTGAGACATTTTGACGTATCAGACTTAATCAGCTCCCAAGCTCATATAGAAAGCCTGGGGGAAGATTTTTCTGATGAAGAATACCAGTCCTATAATCAGAATCTCCATACCTCTATCTGGAAGGCGGCAGACAACATTAAGATGTATTCCATCCTTTCCTCTCTTTGGAATGGAAGCTCCTTCGGCAAAACAGTCTCTGCCAAAGAACATCAGCTCATCTCTATAGATGAACATGGAAAGATTCTGGGATATATGCGCGATTGCAATCCCTACCTGGTTCGCAAGGAAATGGAGCATCATATTGAACGAAGTATGGAAAATATTATTGATAGTTTTTCATCTAGGGAGTAAAAATGAATAAGAGCTGAGGTAATCTGACTTTCAAGACTGCCTCAGCTCTTATTTGTGTTATTTTACCTCTATGACGGATATGACGGAAATCGGACAGATTTACTCTGCAGCCTTTGAAAGACTTTCTTTATCAGGTGTTACCTCACAATAAGCCTCTGCCATATGGTGGACCTTAGGGCATGTTTCGGCGCAAAGTGGTGTGTGCTCCGTCAAGTAGACATAGACATACCGAACATAATAATACCTTTATTCTCTGTTTGCTTACTCGGTCTCCACTTCGGCATTTCTACCAGTCCTCACTAATATATTATTTTCAGTTTCTGCTAATCTAGCATACCTTGTTACTTTAATTCTGATGACCATAGTGCCTAAATTCCTTTGGAAATATAATACACATATTCTCCTTCTTATTTATCTTCATTTAGCAAAAATTTTTTAGTGCCCCTCTTTACTATAATGACCTGTAAACATTATAACATAAACCCGCTTTTATCCTATAAGACTAATACTGCACTCATGCCGAGAATATCTATAAATACTATCCGATAACACATCCTCTTTCGGTACTACACTTTGATTTATCTGGCTAACCATTTTCTGTAGCTTTCCATAACCCAAATTCCCATTATCAGGAACCAATATGGCCTCATTCTGGATAGCAATATAATAATATCTGGATTTTGAGAATCGGCAATTATATGCAGATATGATTTCTACCAGAATCTCCTGCAGCGGCATAACATGGGTAAAATGCATATAGTATAAGTTTAAATAATCTCTCAGCATTCTATTTCTATAATATTGAGCGGAGAGCACACATAACATGTAATCATCTATCGTCTATCCTTTTATTCTTTTTGTTTTCATTCAATAATCACCATCTTTAACTACCCGCATATCCGAAACGTGATCATTTCATCCAGCCCGATTTCACTGATGCTGCATTCTACTCCGCCACGCACATAGGTTTCAATATGATAAAACAGCAGGCTGTCCTTCAGATATTGAAGCAGCTTTTCTGACCTTCTCTTGTACCCGTAAGCCCGCAGCATGGTTCTCAGTTTCATACGGATAAAATCCTGATTGCCCAAGAACAGCAACTGCAGGCGCATCTTCTTAAAGAACAGATCCAGATCAAAGTATTCTGTGATAAAAGCATCTTCGGCAATCTTTTTTCCGAATGCATCAAAATCTTTCTGAATGGATGGAAACTCCGAATCAATCGTCGGCTTATCTGATAAATAATCAAGCCAATAGTGCACATCCAGATACAGCCTTCTCTTGTCATTTCGATAATCACACTCAAGAAAAAACCGGTCTTTCTGAAACAACTCTTCCAGAAGTCTTCCTATTCCCTGTGCACCAAGATCCATGCTGTTAATGATGCAGGCCAGGTCGAAGCTACTGTACAAAAACTCTCTCATATCTGATCACCCTTGGTTCCATTACAAGTCCTGCAAAGTACCTGGAGGTTATCCGCAGTACTCTTTCCTCCCTGATTCATCGGAATAATATGATCAACCTGGAAATAGATTCTGCTGCAATCCTTTTTACCGCAACACGCACAGGTATAATTTCCAGCTATATCCTTTGCACGTTCAAATGTCTGATCCCTAAGCTCTTTTTCCAGTTCCGGGTCAATCTTTCCAATCTCATAAAGCGGAAGATCTTCCAGCTTTCTTTTTCCAAACTCCACATTATTCTCTTCATCATAAATATGCGGATCAGACAGCTTTGTCAGTTCGATTTCTACCTGACGCAGGAAGTATAGTTTTCTGCCGAAGAAAAGCTTCAGCATGTTATCGTCTTGGTCATTCCAGATACCATCTAAGTATTCCGCCTGTTTTCTGCATCCCATATCCTCATCCCATATATGCTTTGCAATCACACTAGCATCCAGGCGGCTTCTGTCGATATCATCAAAGGTATAGAACTTTGGAGCTGCATCATACTGGGCATAGTACCTTAAAATCCGTCCCAGATCCGTTTTTTCCAGCGGAGGAACCATTTCTCCGAGGAAAACTGTATTCCTGCACTGTTCTACCATTTCATCAATCACATCCACAGCTGGATACTCTTCTGTCACTTCGAAATCAGCAAAAAGCGCCGGCAACGCAGCCATCATCTTTTCATATGATTCCTTCGTACTGTCATAGACCATGACCTGATAAGAAGAATCCACACCGCCCTCTTCTATATAGGAGAACGCATACATACCGACCGGGATTCTTCGTACAAATGGGACTTTCTCCAATGCTGTCGTATCCACTGAATCATCCAACATTGAAGCAAATTCCTCAATCTTGGAAATTGCGATCATCCGCAGTTCCCGTTTCACATGGTCAGATTCATTCTCTGTGAATTCATTGTCTCCAATGAAAATGGATTCTGGATTTACCCATGCAATATGCTCATTCCAGTTATCAATAAAAGATACAATATATGCAGTCGCTGTTCCTCCAGCAGCTTCTCCACGCAGAGCACGTCCGATCATCTGTGTCATCATAATGGTTGAAACGGTTGGCCTTGCAAGGAATACAGTTTTGGTCTGAGGAAGGTCAATTCCCTCGGTCAGAATATTCACATTGATCAGAACCTGAACAGAACCATTCCGATAGGCCTCTATCTTTCTCTCATTATCCTCTCTGCTGATTCTTACACCGGTAATGGAATCTTTAATATCAGAAACAATATACTCTGCCTTAATACCTGCCTTTTTAAAAAGCGCGCAGAGTGTAATCGCATGTGTTACATTGACTGCAAACATAATGGTCTGTCCATACTCGGCAGACTTTTCTTTATATGTATCCACAATCAGCCGGTTTCTGGCCGCACTGTCTGCAATCTGGCCAGCGATATCATCCGGAAGCACATCCAAATGCTGAATGCTTTCCCATTCATTTACGCCAAGCTGATCCCCATACATTTCATCCGTAAAGCGGCTGATGAAAATCGGTTTTGAAAGAATCCTTCTACTGATCAGTTCTTTCAATCCAATCTGATATGTGATTCCGATATCACCATGCACTGCCTGTCCGTTTCGGATGCCGTCCTGATAGATTTTCGCCAGCAGACCCTGTTCTTCTTCTGCGGTACGGAATGGTGTTGCCGTCAGACCAAAGAGTTTTACATGAGTAACCTTTGACCTAACATAGTCTATCACTTTTCTGTAGGTTTTAGCCGTAGAGTGATGTGCTTCATCAATTACAAGAAAGATTTCCTTTTCTCCTTTCAGCCACAAATCCAGAGCTTTCAGGTTCCGACCAATGCTGTCCTTACCGACAATCAATAGCTGATCAGATGGTTCTATATCTATAGTTCTGTCATGGGACGATGCTCCGGAAATAATCCGGTATGTGTACGATGAAATATGCGGAATCGTCTCTGCATAGGCATACTTCTGAAAAGACTCCGCTGCCTGCTCCAGAAGCATCTGTCTGTGTGCTAGCCATAGTATTTTCGTATGCTGATCCAGTGCATTCCTAAGAAGCCATGTGGATACTGTATATGTTTTTCCGCCTCCTGTCGGAAGCACAAGAAGTGTGCTGTAATCCGGATTCTGATTAATCAAATTCAAATTCTCTAATGCCTTTCTCTGATGTTCATAAAGTGTTCTTGTATTATTTCCTGTTTTAGGTAAAACTTTTCCAAATGATTTTACCTCTATCTCATGATTCTGCATTTCATCTTCCCCACCTTCTCAATTTATATCGTTTCTCTATGCCTGCCTCCCTGATATTTCGAGCATTTTCTCTGCCATAAGCTCAATCTATTTGGCATATCCCAACTTTACCATAATGACCTGTAAATATTATAGCATACTTTCCACGCCATAATAATGCTCCTATCTGCTCTTTTATAAAAACGCTTTAAAAAAAACCATCGGCACCCCCAATTTACACATGCACCGGAATTCACTTTTTCAATTCAGCCTTTTTATTAAATAATCTATTATTTTTTTATTATTATTCTAAACTTCACTTGAATCATTATCATTTTAATTCAAGCCAGAAATCAACATATATACTTTAAATAGTAGGGTATTCTTTACTTTATACTAATAAATTATATATATATCATCATTAATCAAAAATATCTTTCCAATATAACCAAAATCAACAATTTTTGTTGATTTTTTCTAACAATTATCGTATAATTTATTTAAAATTCACTCAGGTGATATAACAATATGGAGGTATAATATGTCTAAATTAGATTTATTTTTAATGGCAATCAACAAAAAGCGAATAGTTGAAGTAAGTGTAAATACAAATGAAAAAGGAATCATTTATCGCAAATGTGTGCCATTTGATTATGGACCTAGTAGAAAATATAAAGATGGTCTTGAGAGATATCACTTCTATGATCTAAATAGCCCAGATGGTATACATAATTTATCAATATTACCGAATCAATTACTTGAAATTAAATTAGCAGATGAAATATTCGAACCGGGAAATTACGTAACCTGGAAGCCAAATTGGATAATAAAAAGGGATTGGGGAAGCTATTCATAATTTAAACCAAAAAGTTATTCGTTATTAATTAAATGCAGGCTTATTTACACCACGAATACCTATAGAAGGCTTTAACCGTCAACTCCAGAAGGTTATTAAAAGTAAGGCCGTATTACCCACAGATGACAGCCTGTAAAAAACGCTATGCCTTGCACGATGAATATCACAAAAATGGATAGGTCACCGGCAGGACTGGAGGCAGATTTATTCCAAGCTTGAGATATTCTTTGGAGAACGGTTATCCTAAAAATAAAAAAGCAAAGTATCAAGACTACCAAAAGAGAGTTTTACTTGACAATCCAAAAATAGATTTATAATAAGGGCATGGGCAAGAACCACTGGAAAATGGCCTTGCCCATAAATAACTATTGAAATTTTATATCAGTTTTGGGGAGTATCCCAAAGATTGTGTAACATCCCCATTCTTTATTCTTTTATTTTCTTTTCAATGGTCTGACTTAAACAGATATTTAATTGTTGGTAAGCTTTTCAATTAATTCTCATACAAACTTTCTCTTCTTTTTAAAAAATATGCCCCTCATACCTCTTCCGATAATAATCCATAGTTCGATACTCAATAATATCCTTCATTTGCTCAGAAAATCCCGACTGTTTAACCGCTACGTACAACCGATTATTCAACGCCAGTATCGCGCCTTCTTTCTTTACAAAAAGTCCATTTCCCGATTGCATCAGAAAATGGACAGGATTCTTCAGCGCCTCACTAACACACCGCTTCTTATCCCAGGTCTTAAAATCACTGGTCCCCTTGTCCTTTTCCAGGTCCCTCCAATTATTAGCCGTATTATAAAACATCATATAACTCCGATAAATATCATCCTCATCAATTGCCAGCCTAATATTCCCATCATTATAAAATGCCAAAAGAACCGGCATCTTATACGACTTAGTCATCTGCGTAGTTTCCAGCAACTCCAAAAATTCATTTCCAATCCCCTGATAAATAACCTTTTCCTCTTCACCAAGTTCATTTATCCCATCCAAATATCTCAAATAATGCTTAAACGGACTACTTTTCAATTCATTGCAGATCTGAAAAACCTCATCCTCCATATAAGTAAATAACTCCATCCTACTGGGAACCTTACCGTCCAGAAATTCTTTAACACGGAAATATTCGTCACGTACCCGATCTTCTTTTTTCGCCCTCTTTTTCGTCATTTCATGAAACAAATCAATCAGGCGCATATCAAAATCCACGAGACAATCATCAGGAAACTCAAAATCCGCCTGCTGCATTCTCCCTGCCTCTGTGCTAGAATATGGTCTTCCACTAAGTAAAAACGGAGCTGAACCTGCGCTCTCATAATTACCTATAAAATCAAGGACATTTAAAAATTCTTTTCCCCTGCTTTTCCGAAGCCCCCTGCCCAACTGCTGTAAAAATATGACTGGAGATTCCGTAGGGCGCAAAAACATCACCATATCAATATCACAGATATCCAGCCCCTCATTAAACATATCAACAGAAAAAATCACTTTTATTTCACTGCGTTCCAATTTTTGGAGCGCCTCACTTCTGTCTTCAGCATATTCTCCATCTGAGTTGCTATAAACTGCTGCAGCGGGTATATTTCGCAGACAAAATGCTCTTGCCATCTCCTCTGCATGTTTTCTGGAACAGCAGAATCCCAGTGCCTTATCCGACTTGTATTTTATATAATGCTTATATATCAAGTCATATCTCTTTGTTACCAATAATTCCTTCGTCAATTCTTCCTCATCATATTTCCCCTTCACTTTTCGGATACCGGAATAATCCACCGTCTCATCATAAACGCCGTAATAGTGAAACGGCACAAGCATCCCCTTATTAATGGCATCCTGCAGGCTTATCTGATATGGCACATTATAATCGCACAGTTCATAAATACTTCTTCCGTCCATTCTCTCCGGCGTAGCAGTCAGCCCAAGCATAAATTTCGGTTTGAAATATGCCATAATCCTCCTGTACTGCTCCGTAACTGCATGATGAAACTCATCAATTACAATATAATCAAAATAATCCTTAGAAAAATACTTTTCATTCAAATATGTCTGCCTTCCCAAAGTAGCCACTGACGCAAAAATAACAGTTTTCCCCACTGTCTTCTCTTTTCCTGTAAAAAATCCGTAATCCTCAGAATGTCTTACATTCTGGAAGATTTTGGCTGCTTGCTGCAGAATTTCTTCCCTGTGGGCAACAAACAATACTTTTTCATATTCAACGGAATCAAATGCAGCAAGGTAAGTTTTTCCAACTCCCGTTGCAGCATAGACCAGCCCTTTGTCCGCCCCTTCTCTCCGGCTGTTCTTCAGGGCATACAGCGCTTCTATCTGTACTCCCCTCGGCTGAAACAGCATCTGAACCTCCGTATCGTGGCTGTCCTTATCATATTTATCCAAATCCTTCTGTAAGGCCGGCTTCTTCCATTCTCTCGAATACTGTTTTAACACCTCGTCATTAATAATAATGGAATGGTTATAAAATAAATCCTCAAAGTTCTGATAAAAACTATTGAAATTATCCTTATCGCGGCAAATATCAAAATGATAATTCCATTCAATTCCGGACGTAAGTGCACTCCGTGATATATTTGAGGACCCTATATATATTTCCCCAAACTCCTTTTTATGGAATATGTAAGCCTTCGGATGGAATGAACGCTCTTTCTCACTATAAAACCGGATATCCACCTGTTCACCCAAAGAATCCTTTATCAGATACAACGCCCCCGGCTGTGTAATACCGAGATAATTCCCTGTCAATATACGTACCTTAGCTCCCCGTTCCAGTGCTCTCTGCAAATCCTTTAATAGCATTCTTACCCCGGATTCCATGAGAAAAGATACAATGAAATCAATCCGATCCGCATTCATCATGCTATATTTAAGCTGATACAGCAAAAACTTGTTTTTCTCCCTGCCTCCTGTAATTGCTTCACAACGTTCAACCTCTATCTTTAATCCTTCAGGAGTTTTTATATATTCTTCCGCAAAATTAAATTCAGCCATTTTTCATCTTCTCTTCCCGAACGTACATCCGAAGTCTTCCACATGTCCTCTATCACGAACATATCCACTTTATCCAACAGACTTTTTATTTTATCCTCTGTCATATCTGTGAAATATCGGCCATTCCGTTCCGTTTCCTCTGTTCCATACTTAAAAGACGTATAGAGAATGCCTTTTGAGACAAGCGCCTTTGCCATTTTTGCAAACACAAACACAAGTTCTTCTCTTGTCAAATGTAAAATCGAAGAGCAAGCCCAGATTGCATCATATACCTCTGCTGCCTCCAGCTCCTGAAATAACATCTGTTTTACTTCAATCTGTGCATATTCCGAGGCCATCTTAACAAATTCTGCAGAACCATCAATTGCATCCACCTGAAATCCCTTATCCAAAAAATATTTTGTATCACGACCAGAGCCACATCCAAAATCCAATACTCTTGCGCCTGGTTCTATATGATCCAGAAACTTATCCTGTAGTTCCGTAAATTCCAGATTCCTAGTACTATCTATAAACTCTTTTGCATTTCTATTATAATATTTTAAAGTATCAATCATACAAAGGTATAACCCCTTTTTAGTTAGTATATTATTTATCTACCGTTTGATGTTTAATCCCAAATGTCATCCAATGTTTTAGCATTTAAAATAGTTTTATATGCAGAATATCTTGGTGCCTGTGGAGCCAAAGCTCTTTTTTGGCCCAATCCAACTGCACTGATTTTTTTCAGAGTCCCTTCTTTAAAATATATAATATACTTATTACTATCTTCATATTTTTCTATTCTGGCAACTTCAGCCATATAAGTAATGGCTGATACCGGAGCCACCTGATAAGAAGCAACGTATTTTATTTTATCAATCATAGCACTGGATATTCGAATAGCATACCAACGATTATTTTTTATAAATTCATCATTGAATCCTTCTTCTCTGGCAGGTACAACCACTGTATCTAACTGGTCTGCATCCTCAACTGTCGGTAAATCGTCAAGTAAATCGTCTTTAAATGGAGTAAAACGATGTAATTTCTTTTCTCCACATATATATGTCTGCGCCTCAATTACTTCTGTTGCCATCGTAAGCTGAGCCATTACCCGGCTTAACTCCTCTGTTGCCTCATCAATAATAACTATGGTAGAAGGACGGTTATCAAAAATCACTTGATCTAGCAATTCATTCACATTACTATATCTAGACCTTTTTAAAAAGGTATATAATTTTTCCTTTTTTTCATCATCTGAACCAATACTATCCAATAAAATACTTTTCATTTTATACTTATCCATCTCACTGGAAATACCAAAACGTAAGATCTGATCTCCGATATGTCCATAAACATCATGACTCTTTAATTCAATTTCTACCAAATATAATTTAGGATCATTATGAAAGGTAAGATCCAGGTAATAGCCATCTGGTATAGAAGCACCTTTTTTGGACTTTCCGATCAACTTCTTAATGTCAAAATAAATTCCTTCAGTGCCTAAAATAGTATTGGCGTTTTGGACAATCATTCTTTCAAAATCCACTTCCCGCTCATAATGGAGTAACGAATAGAGCTGTCCTGACTCATCTATTATCTTATACATACTAGTCCCCTCAAATTTATTAATCTTCGATATTTATTCCTTTTTCTCGAATCACTTCTGCTCAATATTATACTCTAGTATATCAACGAAGCATCATAATTTGTATATTTTTATTTCGTTCAAAATATATTATATCTATATCACTTCGTATTACCATAAAACCAATCCCTAAATCCGGCATTTTTAGCCACATTATATACAGACAGCAAGATATTTTGAAATTTTCCCAAAATTCTATCTATGGTGTATTCTTTCTATTTTAAATACTCTCAAGAACCATTAATGTTACTGATTCATTTTTCGTCATCTACGCTTTGTGCTAAAACTTAGTGTTGTTAATTTGTAAAAACTTTCATTTTTATTCTCGTAATATAATTATAATATACATTTTTCTCTCTGTTTTACAACTATTCATAAATAATATTATATCACTTAATCTTTAATTCTTCAATTTGCAAACACAAATATAATCTTTTTACCGAGTTAAAAAATTAGACTTCATTCCGGCTTAAGTAAGTAGAATTTATTTATATCCAAGAGGAATTAATGCTTTTATACAAAAGAAAAATAATCTTAACAAACTATGATAATACTCTCATTCTAATGGCTTGTCGTTCGGTGTTTTGCGCTCTTAACTCCAACACGTTGATTAGTCCACCAATCGACCTCTTATTCTCATTTTTTCGATAAAAACACGTTATTGCAACAGCAAATCTAATGCGATTGATAGAGCGACACAAAAAATCAATTAACTATTTCAGGGGTTTTACTATAATTTTTTAGTATATAATACTCACCAAAACAATTTGCCTCCTACATTTTAAAAAAATCAACTTCTATGCAAAATTACCATTGTCAGGAACCAATATGGTCTCATCCACACTGGATGGCTGTATAACAATATCTGAATTTTGTGAATCAGCAAAATTCTTCAAATACCCATCATATAAAATGCACCCAGCATCGTTAATCTGTCTTATATTCGAAAGAACATACAAGGACGGCTTCTACGAATCAAAATCCAGCAAATCATCTACCATCTCATCCAATTCCTCAAAATGTCCTCTCCAAATATCATGAATAATCTCTTTCATCGTTTTAATTTCCGGCGGCAGTAACATGGGAGTGTTCCTCTTTGCCAGACGATACAATTCCTCTTTCTCCATGCCCCACGGCTCCATGTGAGAATTGTGAATTAAAGCCGTCATTTGTCCTCCTCTATGTTCATCCAGAATCAGATAGAATACCACTGCCAGGTCCAGAAATTCAAAATATGGCACATCCTCTAAAAGCTCCTAATTTTTTTCCTCTGAATCAGCTTAAAAGCCACCTTATCCCTCAGATTATCAAATTCCAAAAACTCCCTCATATCATCGAAAACCACGTCATTGTTCTCCTTATATGCAGATATAATATCTTCCAGAATCTCCTGCAGTGGCACACCATGGGTAAAATGCATATAGTATGAGTTCAAGTAAATTGTGGGAGCGATGTTTTTACTTGCTTTCCCAATAATTAGCCCATCCAGCACGATTCCGTTATTTTTTGTAATCTTCTGAATGCGAATCTCATAATCGCTTCCTAATCTTTCCTGTACTGCTGCTCTGACATCCTCTAAAAACTGATTATAATTCATTCATTTTTCCTCCATTATCTCTTTCATTTTCAAATAAAAAGAAGCACTCCTTAGAAATGCCTCTTACATAATAATCACTTATTCACACGTATCCCCTGAAATTATTTTAAAAATTCTGACACCGTCTTTAACGCCAGCAAGGTATAGATAACGATTATCCTGCGCCGACTGTGTAATCCATTCATCCCAAAAACGCTCTACATCAGCTTACCATTCCTTATCCATCTGTCCGATAAACTCCTCCATTCTGTCTTTAAATTCCTTTTCTTCCTGTATTGCTTCATCAGAACGCCCATTTAGCAGCATTTCAATTCGTTCACAAATCATCTGCTCCAGTAAATCTACCACTTTCATATCGTCACTTTTCCCTTCTTTTTTGCAACAAAAAAGCCCCTGCAGTCCCACACCGCAAGGGCAAATCCTATTGTATTTGTTGAAACCAATCTGGCACACTATGAGAAATCCGAACCGGAATCCCATCTTTATAGATGGCGATTCTTTTGAATTCCTTAGTATTATCATACAAAGAAGCCAGATTGCACATAGGAAGAACAATCTTTAGGTTCTTGAACGTTTCCAGATACCGTTTTTCCACATCCTCGTCCGATATTCTATGCCACCTTTTGATACCCGATAGGTAATCCTCTGTTTTTCCAGTTCTACAGAGTCGACCCACACATAATAAAGTTCAATGTAATATCCTTGATTCTTGGCTTTTTCTATTATTTTAAAAATGGTCTTTCTGCAGCGCGTTGTTTCCTGATTAAAGGAAATTTCGGTTGAAAAGCATCGGTTCAATTCCTGAACAGCTAGTTTTCCGGCTTTCATAACATCACCGGCAATTTTCCAGTCACCAAATGTCTTAAGGATTTCATCTGTATTAATTCTGGGCATCTGATGATACTTGGGAAAAATCTAGTACAGTGTGGACTTCCCTGCCCCATTTACACCCGCAAAAATAACATATCGTTTCATCAAAACCGATTTTCCTCAATCACCTTTCTCTGTCTCTGCTGGAGGACAAGGTCACTGACCATGGAATAAAATTCCTGTTCTTCTTCTGTCTCTGCCCCAAGGATTAACTGTGTGGCCTCATCCGGATCTAATTTCAGACACTCTTTATATAACATTTTCAAGGTATCATTCGTTGACATATCATCACTCCTTCCTTGTCTTAACTATAATCGCGGTCACCAGAGCTATAATTACCAAGTACCGGCCGACATCTATTTTTACAAATCATCAAATGCGGCTTAATTCAAGAAAAAAGTTCATAACTAAAAATTTCTGAACAGTGATCCTGACAAGCGTGCACATTATACATCTTGCTGGCATAAACAGCAATAATCCGAGAATTAATACTTTTTCATACGTACTGCATCACTGTTAAGACTTAATTAAACGAAACATTTTTAAGAAAAAGATCCGACAGCACTGACCAAGGCTACTGCATTAAATATTTCAATCCATCAAAGCATAACGTTTACGGGAGACTTCAAACCTTCGGTACATATGCTGCACACCACCTTAGCAGGGTGGCACAATAAACCGTATGGGATATCGGCTATCACTTTATCCCGAAAGGCAAATAAAACTATGGCCGGCTGATTTCACAGCACTGCCATAGTTTTATTTTTCATAACTCATTTCATACCCAAACCATCACTCCAGGAATAAGCAAAGCTATCCCTTTATCAAACTACATTTTTAGGACTTCCGGCCAGCCAGCACTTTACATTGTCAAAGGCAATAATAACGCGTTTCACCATTGATTCCGCGGTGGCAAATGCGACATGCGGTGTCAATAAGGTGTTGGGCGCCTCCAGCAAAGGATAACCCTGAGGTACCGGCGGTTCCATATCAAATACATCCAGGGCGGCACCGGCAATCACACCGTCCTTAAGGGCCTGAGCCAGAGCAGCATTGTCTACAACCGGACCACGGGCGGCATTTATCAGGATAGCAGTGCTCTTCATCAGTTTTAACGTCTCCCTATTGATCAGCCCTTTCGTAGATTCCAGAAGTGGAACGTGTAACGAAACGATATCACTGCGGTGAAGCAGTTCCGCAAAACTTACATTCTCCACCCCGGCCATTGGGGCAGAACCTTCACTGTAAGTAATCACTTCACAGCCAAATGCCTGGGCAATCCGCGCCACCGCACCACCGATGGCACCGAGTCCCACAATGCCGAATGTCTTTCCTTCCAGTTCAAATCCCACCAGTCCATTTTTTGTTCCGCTATTGCGGGTGACTGCATCACACTCTTTGATGCGGCGGTACAGGGTAATCACACTGCCGAATACCAACTCCGCCACCGCAGTCGTGGCATAACCGGAACAGTTGCACACTGTAATGTTATTTTCACGGCAATACTCCATATCGATATGATCGAAGCCCGTAAATGCCACACAAATCATCTTTAAGTTGGGATTCTTGCTCATAATCTTTCGACTGTAGGGAATATTGGATATCATCACAATATCCGCATCGCCGGAGCGCTCGATCAACTGCTGCGGATCTTCGTTCCGATCCGGGTAATAATCAATCACCACATCAGATCCCAGAGCCTCTTTCGCACTCTCCATCAATATTTCTTTACTCACTCCCAATGGCTCTACTACTGCACATTTCATCTGTTCTGCTCCTTTATTTTTTATTTAGAATGGACGGATAAAAATACCGTTTTCCTGCCTTTTTCTTTTTTATTTCCCAATCATGCAAAATCGCCATCGCCAGATTGGCTACCTGGATATTTTTATCCGTGGTGTCACTGTTGTAGGAAAAATCATTGCGGACCCGGTTTGCGATAACCGTAAACACAGCCCCCGCCCGCATCTGATATAAACGGCTAATGGTAAAGACAGTGGCCGCCTCCATCTCAAAATTCAGCACCCCTGCTGCCTTCATATCCGGCAGAATCGTCTTCATGAAACTCTGGCTGTAGTCATTCATCCCCGGCCGTCCCTGGCCACAGAAAAAGGAGGCTGCCGTATAGCCAATTCCCACATGATAAGTATATCCCAGACTCTCTGCCGCCTCAATCAGAGCCTGAGTCACCTCATAATCAGCACAGGCCGGATATTCCGGAATCACATAATCACTGCTTGTCCCCTCTTTGCGCACGGCCCCGGTACAAATAATTAAATCTCCCGGTTCTATATGTTCCTGGATTGTACCACAGGTTCCCACCCGGATCACCGTATCACAGCCAATCGCCGCCAGGTCCTCCAGCGCACTCGCCGTAGAGCCGCCCCCGCCTCCGGTTGAGCAGGCCGATATCTCCATATCTCCGATCTTACCGGTGTAGGTGACATGCTCCCGGTAATCAGCTACTTTCTCAGCACTGTCCCACTTGGCGGCAATCTTTTCCACCCTCTTCGGGTCTCCCGGCAGCAGCACATACCTGGCCACATCACCTATCCCACATTGAATATGATATTGTTTACCACCCTCATTGATCGGGCGGGATGCATCTTGCCAATCACTCATCATTCTCTTCTATTCCTCCTGAAATTTTCCGACACCGGCCGGTATATTTGATCTACGGATACCAAATGATATCACAACTAAAGTAAACAGATAAGGAATCATCCGCATTAATTGGTTGGGCATACCACTGTCCTGGAACAGCACCTGAAGGGAGTCAAAAAAGCCGAAAAACATGCTGCCCAGCAATGCTCCCAGGGGACTGTAACGGCCAAATGCATTGATAACAACAGCAATGTAACCACGGCCGGCTGTCATCCCGTCAACAAACAGATCCAGCTGCCCAATCGACAGATAAGCACCACCCATCCCACATAAAAAACCGCACACTAACACGCCAAAATATTTATAGCCCACCACATTAATTCCCACTGTACTGGCAGCCTGGGGATTTTCCCCGACCATCCGCATGCGGAGTCCCCGGGTGGTGCGAAACATAAAGAACCAGCCAGCCGCAATAAATATAGTGGCCAGATAGAATAAAACATTTTGCTGGTTAAGGATCGCCCCGATCACCGGAACTTTCTCCAGAACTCCGATTCTTAACGGCGAAAAAGCATTTACTCTGGCCGAGCTGTTGCGCTGATGCCAGATCATCTGCAGAATCAGCGGCGATATGGCCAGCCCCAGCAAATTCACACACATACCGCTGATGGTTGCATTGACCCGGTAGGTGACATGCATCACCGCATGGAGCATGGCAATCATGCTGCCGGCGAGAATTCCGCCCAGAAGGCCCAGCCAGGCACTCCCGGTATAATAGGACACGATCACAGAGAACAATGCCCCTGATATCATCATCCCCTCACATCCCAGATCGCTGACACCGGCCCGCATAGAGAACGACGCACCTGCCGATGCAAGCACCATCGGAACCGACATTCTTATGGTTGACACTAACATCAAGAAAAACAAATTAGATCCTTCCATCACATCACGCCTCCCTCTTGATACGTTTCGGAATTTCCAGGATTGCTTTCACCATTCGAGGTGCTGCCACAAACACGACCACCAGAACCTGGATGACATCTACAAATTCAACCGGAATCGGCGTTGTCCGGTTCAGGGTGATGGCACCCGCTTTGAGAATACCGAATAAGATCGCGGAAAGAATGACTGCGGCCGGATTATAAGCCGCCAGAGCCGCCACCGAGATACCGGCAAATCCATAGGACGGAGATATTCCTTCAACAAACCGGAAATTTGTACCCATGACCAGAGCACTGCCGCACAGTCCTGCCACTGCTCCTGATAATGAAAAAGTAATCAGTTGGATCCTGGAAGTATTAATTCCCGCCGTCTGCGCCGCATGTAAATTTAGACCTGTTACATCCATCTCATAACCAAAGATGGTTTTTTTTAAGATAAACTGGATCGCCACTGCCAGTATAATCCCCAGAAGGATAGCTGTCGTAAGCTGTGTTTTGGGAATCAGCTTACTCAGCCGCGCCGTCTCAGCAATCATCTCTGTTTGCGGCTGCATGCTGCCATCCGGTTTTAACGGTCCGTTGGCCAGATATCCGGTAAACAGGATAAATACTTCATTGAGCATCAATGAGGTGATAATTTCACTGGCACCGAACTTCACCCGTAAAAATGCCACCAGAAGAGCTGCCAAACCGCCCATCACCATCCCTGCCAGTAATGTCAACGGCAGGTGAACCATCCGAGGCAAACCAACAAGATACGCACCCATAACCGCACTGCCAACAGCACCCATATAGAGCTGCCCTTCTGCCCCGGTATTTATCATACGCACCCTATAGGCTATGGCAAAGGCCAGACCAGTAAACAGGATCGGCGTAGCCTGACTCAAAGACAGGGCTATGCCTTTCACCGTCCCCAGTGAATAGCCGAAGATCGCCCCATAGCTTTGAATCGGCGAATAACCTGAGAGCCAGATAATTAAGGCCCCTAACAGCAGGGAGAAAAACAGGGCAAACACAGAAGACAGCAAAGGACCGAAATTCAGACTTTTCTTTTTCATATTCATGCTGTTTCCCCCTTCTGTGCTTTGCCGCCGGTCATCAGGATACCTATTTCGATCTCTGACAGTTCCCCCGGCAGACTTTCCGATACAATATTGCCTTCATACAGAACCAGGATGCGGTCACTTAAGGTACGGACTTCATCCAAATCCGGAGATATCAGCAGGATAGCCTTGCCGGTATCCCGCAGCATTAACATCTGCTGATGAATATACTCTATCGCCCCGATATCGACCCCACGGGTGGGATTGGCGATAATCAGAGACTGGGGATTTCTGCTGAAAGCCCTGGCAATGACGATCTTCTGCTGATTTCCACCCGATAAGGTACTGGCAGTTGTTTCTGTCGTCGGAGCCTTAATCAGGAATTTTTCTTTTAACTGCTGACCATAATCCTTGATCACACCGGATTTCAATAAACCCTTATTGTTAAAATCCGGTTCCATATGGTATCCCAGGATCAGGTTCTTTTCAATCGACATAGGACCAACAAGTCCCTGCTTCAGGCGATCCTCCGGTACATGGGCAATACCCTTTTCCAAAAATTTTCTAGCGCTGCCGCTGACCGAATCTCCTTCCAGAAGCAGCTCCATGCTGTCTGGCTTAATACATCCGGTCAGGGACTTGATCAGCTCTGACTGGCCGTTTCCCTCAATCCCCGCGATCCCCAGTATCTCACCTTTGTGTACTTTAAAGCTGATATTATTCAGCTTCTTTTTACCATCCACCGTTAGGCTTAAATTGCTGACTTCCAGACTGGCACCGCCGATCTGTTTAGCTGCATGGCGCACACCCATATCTATCTTGCGCCCTACCATCATCTCGGACAGGATTTCGACGGTAACCTCCGTCGGATTAAGATCACTGGCAGTTATTTTCCCGTCACGCAGAACCACTACACGGCTTGCCAGAGCCATGGTCTCTTTCAGCTTATGGGTAATGATAATAAATGATTTTTTCTCTCTGTTTAACTGCCGCAAAATCTCAAATAATTCCTCGACTTCCTTTGGCGTCAGCACAGCCGTCGGTTCATCTAAGATGATAACATCCGCCTTCCGGTACAGGGCTTTTAAGATTTCCACCCGCTGCTGCTCTCCCACTGACAGATTTTCAACCAGTGCGTCTGGATTAATATTAAAGTGAAACTGCCGGATCAGCTCCTCCACTTCTTTTCTAGCCCTCTTCTTATCAAAGACCACACCGTTATGCGGCTCGCTGCCAACCACGATATTCTCCGCGACAGTAAAGGCCGGCACCAGCATAAAATGCTGGTGTACCATGCAGATTCCCATATCAATGGCATCTGACGGCTTTCTGATGTCTTTTTTTTCACCCTTATATTCAATTACTCCCGCATCCGGTCTGGTCATTCCATAAAGCACTTTCATCAATGTGGTCTTTCCCGCTCCATTCTCCCCCAGCAGTGAGACAATTTCGCCCTCATCAAGTCGAAAATCCACATTGTCCAATGCAACAGTCCCAGGATAATGCTTGGTTATCCCTGTCATTTTCAACAAATTCATGCTATAAACCCCTTTAGCAACTGTTATACACCCCTAAGTTCCATTTCTTAAATCAATTTCTAACCTTCGTAATGATTATTACTTGTCCATTCATCGATTTGGTCCATGTCATTGGGCAATGTAAACTTACCATCAATGAACTGCTGTTTGATTTCTTCTGCTTTGTCGATAATATCCTGAGGTATCTCTACACCGGTCCCCTTAGTGGTATATCCGCAGGCACCGTCCTTAATGCCCAACTGCATACTTCCGGCTTCCCAGGTGCCATTCATAATCGAAGTAAGCTCATAATCAAGAAATGCTTCCATCTTCTTCAGAGATACTGTCAAGGTATAGCCAGGAGTGATAGTGGCGATGGAGCTTGCGACTACATAACGCCCGGCTTCTTCACCAGCGGCAAATACGCCCATTCCAGAAGCACCGGCATTCTGGCAAACAATATCTGCCCCCCGGCCATATGCTGTCATAGCGATCTCTTTGGCTTTGGCCGGATCTTTATAAGAACCTATGTAGTTGGTGATAAATTCAACTTCCGGATTGACATAGCGCGCACCGGCCATAAAGCCTGCTGCCTGAGCCCGGGAAACCGGAGAATCCATTGCAATCGCAAAGCCCAGAACATTTTCCGGATTGGCCATGGGCATCCGCTCATCCTGGGTGACCAGACCGGCAATCACGCCTGACAGGAAATGCTGTTCCGGCTGAAAAGCGCTGAGGGAATGAACATTATCCAAATCATCCAGCACCGTATCCAGAATCGCAAATTTTTGGTCCGGGTAATCCGGGGCTACCATACGCAAAGCATCTGCATGAGCATATGCGACACCAATGATAACGTCATATTCTTCGGAATCCGCATACATACGGAACTGAGTCTCATAGTCATTAATTGCCTTTGGCTCGACAAAATCAAAACTGATGCCATACTTTTTACTCAAATCAACACAAGCCTGGTAAATCTCCATATTATAGCCATTATCGCCAATACCCCCAAGGTCAAAAACCATGGCAAACTTAAAATCCTTTTTTCCGCCGGGCTGTTCCGCCGCCGCGGTATCTGCGGTTTTATCTGCCACAGCATTGGCAGACGCGTCCGCTGCCGGCGCAGAGCTTTCACCAGTAGGCACAGGCTTTCCGCATCCAGCCGTCAATATCGAAAGAAGCAGTACAAAGGTGACTATTAAAATATAATTTTTTTTGTTCATTTTTATCTCCTTCTCCTCTCTTGTTTTCTCCAGACTTTATATCATATCCAGAGCAATATTCATCATTTGTGTAAAACTGTTCTGCCGCTCATCGGCACTGACCTTTTCCCCGGTCAGAACGTGATCCGACATGGTTAAGATGCCTAAGGCCTGCTTTCCTGCCCGGGCGGCCACGATATACAGGGCGGCAATCTCCATTTCCACGCATAGAATTCCCATGCTTCTCCAGTTTTCCTGATAGGAGGCGTGTTCCGGATAAAAGATGTCGGAAGACAGGACATTGCCGACCTGATAACGTACCCTGGCCAGTTCCGCCTGCTCAACCGCCTTCCTTAACAGCGGGTAAGAAGCAATCGAAGAATACGTTCCCTGCAGTTGAAACTGGTCAGCATATGGGGTGTTGTAACAGGCGCCCATAGCGATGACGATATCTTTGATATGCAGGTCCTCCTGCATGGATGCGGCCGTACCGACACGGATAATTTTTTCTACATCATAAAGGTTATACAGCTCCCAGGCATGGACACCCATAGACGGAGCGCCGATACCGTGAGCCATAACACTGACCGCCTTCCCTTTGTAAGTACCGGTATAAGCATACATGCAGCGGATGCCGCTGACCTGCTTCACATCCTCCAGGAAATTATCGGCAATGTACTGTGCCCGCAGCGGATCTCCCGGCATGATCACAGTTTTGGCGATCTCTCCTTTTGCTGCCGCAATATGATGAGTTGGTGCTTTCAGCTTCATTGTATTCTGATCCTTTCTGTAATTTTTCAGCCTTCTTTAAATTCGTTTAATGCCGTCAGATTTTTTTCGTACTCCGGTACAATCACACCCTTTTCAGTAATAATACTACTAATCAGGTGATTTGGAGTGACATCAAAGGAAGGATATATGGCATTCGTTTCCGGCAGCGTGATCCGCTGGCCATTTAAATGGGTAACCTCTTCTGCATTCCGGTATTCCACCCCGATATTCATCCCTTCCTTTAAGGAAAAATCAACCGTATGACTGGAGGTTGCCGTGTAGAATGGGATGCCATTGTCCTTTGCTGCCAGAGCATGCATATAGGTCCCCACTTTATTCAGCAGATCACCGTTAGCGGCAACCCGGTCCGAGCCTACCACAACCTTCTGGATCTTCCCCAGCTTCATCAGATAGCCGGACATCCCATCGGTGATCAGCGTATGGGGAATGCCAAATTTCTGCAGCTCATAGGCAGTAATCCTGGCCCCCTGCAGGTAGGGCCGTGTCTCGCTGGTGAAGACATGAATATTCTTCCCCTGCTCCCATGCCGTCCGGATCACTGACAAAGCCCGGCCGCCATACCCGGACCCGGCCAGAGCACCGGAATGACAGTGAGTGAGGATCGTATCTCCGTCCGCAATCAACTCTGCACCATAAGCTCCAAGGGCATGTTCAAAAGCCAACTGTTTTTTTAGTATCTCCACCACTTTTTCTTCAATTCCAGCAGTGACCCCATCATCCGGCAGCTTCGCCGCATAAGCAAGCAGCTCGTCTACAGTTTTCATCAGGTTTACGGCTGTCGGACGGGTACTTTTTAACAATTGCCCAGCTTCCCTTATCGCTTCCTTACAGCCCTTTGATGAGTAGGCAGCCAGAAGAATCCCGTAGGCTCCCGATATGCCAATCGCACCTGAACCACGCAATGTCATGGAGCGGATGATATCCGCCAACTGTTCGACACTCTGGACTTCAATGATTTCTTCCTGTAAGGGCAGTTTCAACTGGTTGACAACTTTAAGATGTTGTCCGTCCATCCAGATCGGCAGGATCAGATTCTGCTCCTTCCAGTTCTTTGTTAACTCTGCTATTGATTCCATCTGTCTTCTCCTTACGTTTACGGTGTGAGTTGCTTAAAGTACTCTGCATTCCGGCTTACCTCCAGGCATAGATAAGCCTGCTTGGCTGTCCCCTCAATCAAATCCGCCATATTGAAGGCATTAATCAGCGAAGCTCCGACTGCGCAGATTCCATGTTGCTCCATCAGGATGCCTTTTATCCCGGCTTTCGTTCGAAAGGCGTCCACAACATATTCCTTCAGTTCCGCAGAACCGGCCGATGCCGCTGCCACACAGGGTATTTCACCCAGATTTTTTTTGGAGGTCACGGTTGTATGAGGCAAGCTGAGACAGGCATCTGCAAAAGCAATGGCATAACATGGATGGCAGTGTACTACGGCATTGACATCTTCACGCACCTTCATAATGCCTATATGAAAGTTCACTTCTTTGGAAGGAACCCCTTGGCCGTCTATTACGCTACCATCTTCATCCACAATCAACACATCGGCCACTGTCATCTCCCCCATGTTAACCGCTGTCTTCTTAATTGCAAAGAAAGAGGTCCCAGGTACACGGCAGCTGATATTCCCCCCTGATGCCTGCGTATACCCCTTTTGATAAGTCAGTCTTGAAATATGAACTAATTCGTCTTTTACTTTAGTGTAATCCATAAACAATAAAATCCTCCTTGAAATATGTTGGAACTCAGTCGTCCTACCTCTATAATAATTATTTATGCCTTTAATGTCAACATATTTCCCAAATAATTTTACTTTAATATTCATTTTTAGTAGATATTAACCAAAATCATTTTCTTTTTTATCTATTTTTGCCAAAGTGCTCCGTCGTCCAACAACAGTACCTTGCATTTTCCTTAAAAGTTCTTTATAATAAAAGCAGATGTACATGAAAGGATGTTTATAATGAAATTAACTACTCTTACCCTATTTAGCCAGGCTAAAAATGAAATCACGAAATTAATAAACGATAATTATTCATTTATGGACAAACTCCCTTCGGAACAGCAACTTGCTGATCAGATGGGTGTCAGCCGCAACACGGTCCGGGAAGCGCTGAAGGCTCTGGAGAACGAAGGGGTATTATTATCCCGCCACGGTGTCGGCACTTTCGTTATCAGCACCCCCGGTCATCTAAAGCATAATATTGCGGTTCTGAACAGCACTACCGATATCATCGCCAACAATGGATACCAGCCCGGTTCCAAGAGTGTACACTTTGACAAGAGAACAGCCCCGGACGAGATCCGCAAGCGGACGAATCTCCCGGAAAACCAGGTGTATCTGTACATAGAACGGGTGCGCACTGCCGATGAGCGGCCAATTGCTTATGTTGAAGATTATATTCCCTACCAGGAAGGTTTGCTGGAGCTATTTTCTACCGATAGTGAGACACCGGTCTTTCCTATGCTGGATCAGATGGGCAAAAAGGCTGCCTTTTCCAACTGTACAATTCATGCGGTACTCGGTACTCCCAAACATCAGAAATATCTGACACTCCCCGACATAACCAGTTTGCTGTTGCTGCAGCAGAATCATTATTCCAATAAAGGAGAACTTATTTTATATTCAGAAAGCTATTTCCTGACAAATGAGCTTGAATTCAGTTTGGTTCGCAGCTCACTGGATTGATTCCGTTCGAAACAACGCAAAGCCAGGCAATCATCATTGACACCAGCAGCTTTAATAATACAGGTAATAATTATAATACAATAAATTCTGACAGTAATTTTATCTTTGTCCATGATGATCAGCCATTATCTACATGTACCTTTTGGTCGAAAGCCAAAACTATTCTCTGAAAACTGTTTCTCGTAAATCGGAGATAACACCTGTGCAATCGCCGGTTGAAACACTCGGTCTACTACTGTTGGCACTCCCAGTTTTCGGAACTCGCCTTTTGTTTCTTTGGAATTTCTACCCTGCTGACTGGATTAAGCTTGCTTTAGAAAGTTATGTCTTCTCTAAAAGCCATTATTCCCCTCATGCCTGATAAATCCCGCAAGCAAAAAACTCCCCAGGCCTCTAAGTGAGGGAGCTGAAAAACATGGGTTTTTAATAAAACACAAAATCCACCAGACTCAAACTTTTCTGGTGGATTTTTGTGTATTTCCTATTGATGATACCTTATTTTGAACCAAGGCTTCCTTTATTTTTCGCTTATCATCTTAATAATCCGCTTGAGATTCACTGCAAATATAGCCATCGCTCCCTGCATTTCCATACCAATAAGACCTCACGATGACGCAACGTCATAACCATGTTTGTGTTTTAATTCGCTGTTTTTTGCCTCTATCTTATAACGCTCTTTTGCTTTTTCTTTGAAATGTTCCGTTTCCTGCCAGAAGTATCACATAGTTACAGTATTGAGGCTTTTTTATGATTACCCTATTACTGCAGCCATGCCCCATCAGTTCCTACTCTGTACCCATCTGGCGTTACTGTGTCTGAGGCCATCCTGCCATCTGCATTCAAATAATACCACGTTCCATTTACCTGAACCCATCCGGTTTTCATGGCGCCGGATTCCTCCAGATAATACCAGTTGTTATGATCTAAAAGTCACCCTGTTTTCATTTCACCAGACACAGGAACGAGATAATACACCCTGTCATTAATTACATTCCAGCCTTGCAGCATATATCCGTCCTCACCAATTCTGTACCAGCAGCTTTTTACATAAATCCATTCATTCGTATAATTGCTTCCATCTGACTTAGTGAATTTCCATCCCCTTTGGTCTTGATTCCAATCTCCTGGGTTTTCTTGAATCGCAGGGCTTGTTGCAGATGATACTTTGGAGAAACAGAAACCGCCACCGCTGCCTCTACTGCTGCCACCTCCACTATTACTGTTTCCTCCATTAGTACTTCCAGTGCCTGGATCTTCTACCACAACTTCTTTTGTGATTTCCCCACTGCCTTCAAGAGCCCGGCTCCCTTCCCCGGATACTTTAATGGAATCGCCAGAAACTTCAACTGCCCCTGTTGAATTATTTTCGTTCATAATGGCTATGGACTGTGTTCCCGATACAGTAATGGTTTCATTTATCATGGATACCTTTCCCGTCATGTCATTAAATACCGCAATCTCATTATCTGCTTCTGATTAATATGCCCGCCCTGAATATTCAACTCCGCATTTTGCATATTCTTTATTACACAGGCCGTCTTCGCACTTGAAGCCATAATTCTAAAATTGTTTAATCCTTTGCTTTTTCCTACAATCTGACTCTCACTGCCGGTGGGAAGAATGAACGCCCCACCATTTTTATTAAGCACAGCTAATTCGCTGTTATCATGTATTATTCCGCCTTTTATTTCCCCGTTTCCACTAATCTCTATACCATATTTTCTTTGGTTTACTCCAGGCGATTGCTGCCTATCATTAGACAGGGATATACCATCCTCTATCATCAGTTTGCTTCCCTGCCCCACAAAAAGTGCAGAGTATTCCCAATCAGCATGTAATGGATTCCCCATTTTTGTCACATCAATCTCAATGTCACTCAAGGTGATTATGGCTCCATTTCTAACCAAAATCATTGTATCATCCGGAAAATTCGTTCCGCATGACAGTTTTCCATTTTCCGAGGTGATAGAAACTTTTTTGGAATCAATTATAATTGTTTCAGAAAGCTGTATATCATTTTCTAGTACCACAGTTCCATCGCTTTTAACAGCCTCCCTTAGTTCGTTCTCATCTGATACATAAACTGCATCCGATGGAAAAGTTTTCAATTCCATCCTTGCACTTAATACCGTAGGTGTCCCTGGGTTTATTTTATCACCTTGAGTTGTCTCTTGGTCTAAATCTTTTTGACCTGCTCCCTGCTCCCTGATCTGCATCTTCCTGGCCTGTCTCTTAGTTTAAAACTTCCTCGGCATCATCTTCTAAATTCTCTGCTGCTTCTGACGGGGAAGCTACTTTTATTACTTCAGACTCTTCTGATGTCATTTGAATATCCTGGATCATATTTTGCTGTGCATCAGCCAACACAGTAATCCCACTTCCCGAAACCACCAAAATGGAACTTAGAATCAACGCTATTACTTTATTTCTTTTTATCTCTCATCCTCCTTAAATTTTTTCCGTACAAGCCCGTAATTGGTTGTTTTACTTTCCTTACGTAGTTTCAGCATAAAGTATTAAAAATGACGGTTCCTGTTTCACTGTTTGAAGCCACTGAACCTGCTCCGGAGCAAATTTGCTCACTTTCTGTTTTGCATCTTCTTCCGAGTCTGCTGTAATTATTACATGTCCAAACCGGCATACTGTTACTTTATAGGCTTTCATAAAACCTCCCTTCTCACTTTTAACATTTTAATGGCTGTACTAACTTAATCTTCTTTCTTCCCATCTGCATCTTTCTTTCATTCAGAATAATTTTTTTCACACCTCCTCTGCGTCTTAGACAAAAACAACTGCCTTAATCAGTTTTATGATAACACTCAATAGTGACACCCTATGTCTTCGCAAATACCTTTTGTGAAAGATTGCAAATATTTATAGCGGTATAAATGCCACTATTCACAGTTATAATACCTATTTAAAAACTAGGATGTTTTAAGGTTTGCTAAAAAAATAAACGTTGCTTAAAATTGTAGTGCAATATTACTGCTTAACTGTTTAAATATACCTTTTTTATATATTATATCGAAAATACGATATGTAATATACGCTATTTTACGTCTATTGTCTATTGCTTTTTCGATATATTATTATCGTATAATATTTTTCTACGGGAGGTGGATGATGTTTGATGTTTTAAAGCGAATAGAAGAATTGCGAGAGGCAAGAAATTTATCTGTATATAAATTGGCACAACTGTCAGAAATACCACAATCCACAATCGCTACATGGTATCAAAAAGGTCATATACCTCCAATTGATAAAATCGAAAAAATTTGTGATACTTTTGGTATCTCACTGGCAGAATTTTTCTGTTTCAATACAAATAACATATTGACAGATGAACAAGCTGTTCTGTTGAATAAATGGTCACTTCTGTCTCATAAAGAAAGAGAAGCTATTTTTCACATTATAGATGCCTTTTTAAATAAAAGCCTGTAACGCAGTGCTATAGGCTTCCCGATTTTTTACTATGTCCCGTAATAAATTCAACTGTATCTCCATCCCTTAAAATTCTTTGCAGATCTTTTCATGACCTTTTCCCAACCATTTACTATCCTCCAAAGTCATTCAGAGTCAGGGTTCTTATTAAGCTAGTTTTCAATCCGCTAACTGATAGAGTTTTTTCAGTTATTGTAACCGCTGTTCTTAATACACAAAATTGTTTTAGCAGCAACTAGGATTGGAGTAACCGCCTGTCAAATAAAAAGAGACCAGCTCAAAACTCTGACCTCTTAGCCACTTTCTACAATCTATCAATAATAGTTGAAATATTCTTTATGATCATAAGAAACTTGTCAAATTGTTTCTCATTTACCCCTCTTTGAATTCCTCGCAATAGCTGAGATACCTCCTCCGATTTCTTTGGTATGTCTCCGAACAAAAGATCATCCGCAGATACACCAAGTCCTACTGATATTTTAAAAAGAGTTTCGACACTCATCTTCCTGTCACCCCGTTCTATATTTCCATAGAAAGGAGTCGTAATATCACATTTCTCAGAGGCTTCTTCCTGGGTCAGGCCCTGGGCTTCACGGGCAGTTCTTATTCTATTTCCGATTTCCACATAATTAATATTAATTTTGTCCATATCTACCTCCTGCTTCTATTTTCACAAACGAAAAACTATCGGTAAATACTCTGTAAGCATTTATAAATGTTGCTCAAAAGCATTTTCAATGATATAATTTATCCATAAATCTACATTTTTTTTATAAATGACATCAGGTGTCATCTATGGATTGTAAAATACATCTTAACACTAATAACAGAGGGGGCAATATTTGTCATGAAAAAAGCGCAAGATCCCATTCGAAAACATGACCGCATACTGGAAATTCACAGTCGCTTGATGTCGGGTGAGATTATCCGGAAACCAGATCTTGCAGAAGAATATGGAGTAAACCCACGGTCAATTCAACGGGATATTGAGTCCATACGGGACTTTTATGCGAACCGAACCATTAAAGACGGTGAAATAACGGAAATCAAATATGACCGTACTGTCAAAGGGTTTCGCATGATCAGTTCTAAAACAGTAACTCTGGCAAATGCGGAACTGTTTGCCGTTTCTAAAATTCTTCTGGAAAGCAGGTCTTTAAGTAAGGCTGAAATGAAGAAAATAATTGATAATTTGATTGATGCCTGCCTTCCCGTAGCGGAACGCCGAAAAATGTCAGAACTTATCAGAAACGAGTTATTTCATTATGTGGAACCGCGGCATGGAAAAGAACTTGTTAATTTAATATGGGAATTGGGATCGGCTGTGTATTCCCATCGGAAAGTCAGTCTGGAATACAAAAAGGTAAACGGAGATATTACAAAAGCGCTTGTTAAACCAGTAGGAATCATGGAATCAGAATATTACTTTTATCTGATCGCCTATGTTGGAGACAAAGATAGAGAGCATCCCGGATATCCTACCATTTATCGTGTTGACCGGATAAAAAATTATAAAATAACTGATGAAACGTATTACATACCTGACAAAGAGCGATTCGAAGAAGGAGAATTTCGGAAAAGAATACCATTTATGTATGGAGGTAAGCTGCATAAAACCAGTTTCATTTATAAGGGAAATGATATTAATGCGATCTATGACAGACTGCCTACAGCAACGGTAAAACCCCAGGAAAATGGTACATATCAAGTAGATGTTGAAGTCTTCGGGGAAACCGGACTAAATATGTGGCTAAAAAGTCAAGGAGATTATATTACAGTGATTTAACGGAAGAATTTCTCATGAATAAAGAACTGTTCGCCTTGGTCGAAGTTTTGATCGATGCCAGGATCTTTTCGAGAGCGGAACTATTAGCACTGACGGACAAGCTCAAAAGATTCACCACAACCGCGGCTCCTCCCAGGCTGAATGAGTTAATATGCAAAATCAAAAAGAAAATCGCCACATTGTTGGGATGTTGCAACTCGTAAATAATGTGGATACAAGGAGCTACTAACCATGTTCGATGCGACTCTGTTTTTTGTGGAATCCCTTGACTTACGGGAACATCCAATAAAAAAATCAAAAGAAAGAATCAGGACGGAGTATTATACCGCCCTATCATATATAGTAAATCAGGTAATTGAAAATGCTATTTCCACAGATGACCACATCTGCATCACATCCAGTGAAAATACTGCACAAGTTAAAGTTTTAGGCAAAGGCATTCAATCAGCTTTTTTGAAAAAACACATCACGGAACGGCTCGAATTATACAGAAAGCAATTTGCTCTCAAAGAGGCAAATACCAACCTCGACACTGATGCTATAAAGAGGAAATCCTTGCAATCAGTATCAGCGTGTGTATCACGCCCTTGGAGAAAGAAACATCGGCTTTGGTTGATGTGTGATGTAGCACTCATTACCTTGGATCATGTAATGATAAAACAATCAGCCGAAATCATTAAAGGTTTCTTGATAAGATGGCAAAGAGAAGAACTTGATTTATTGGTTTCTTCACTTTTGGACTTGAATATTACTACCTGCAAATTTTCGAGTTCCAAACAGCTTATATCGCAATACCACCTGAATGATTCCTTCGCGAAAAAAACTGAACAAGGGGTTATTGTCACTGCAAATATGAGTGCGGGTAAATCAACATTAATCAATGCGTTGATTGGAAAGCCACTTGCAAGAACTTCACAGGAAGTTTGTACGGGTAATCTTTGTTATCTGTATAACAAACCCTTTGAAGATGGATGCGTACATCTTGCATCACCAGAACTCAATTTAGATACCAATGAAGATGCTTTAAGTAGTTACCAATGGCAAGGAGCAATTTCGATAGCTTCGCATTTTTCTGGCGTAGAACCAAAAGTTCCTCGCTTGTGTATTATTGATACTCCTGGAGTTAATGCTGCATTGTATAAAGAACATAGTAAAATTACCCATAACGCTTTGACCAACTTAAAATACGACAAGGTTCTGTATGTGGTCAGTCCTACAAATCTTGGTACATATGCAGAAATCAAACATTTGAAATGGGTAGCAGAAAATGTTCCAAAAGAAAAAATCATTTTCGTTTTGAACAAACTGGACGATTACCATAGTAGCACAGATAATGTCGGCGAAAGTATAGATGGACTTCGTTCCGATCTCGTGAACATCGGATTTGAGAATCCTGTTATCTGCCCTATTTCTGCTTACTTCGGCTTACTATTAAAAATGAAGCTTACAGGGCAGGAACTTACAGAAGATGAGCAAGACGAATATGCTCTGTTAGCAAAAAAATTCAACAAACCGTCCTATGATCTTTCACGCTTCTACAATGGTGTTCAATGCAATGCTGATGATGCCAATGACATAAGACTTAGCAAAAAATCTGGACTTTATGGTTTAGAAAAACTGATTTACGGAGGAATGGTATGAAAAAGGTATTCATTAAGTACAACCCGTACAACCTCGAAACAGAGTTGACGGTTGATGGAAAAAAGCTTGCACAAAACAGTAAAATCGGAGAACGTATTCTTCCTGGTTCCCGCCTTCAGGAATGGATTGAGGACTTACCTCACGCTTTAATTGACGAATACAACGACGCGGACTTTGATGTTATATTTCATGGGACACTGCTGGACTTCGAGGATTTGACTGAAGTCTTTACCCAGGCCTATGAGCGAGGAGAACTGACCGTCAAACTCGATAGAATCCCCGCAAAGGAAACATCTGACAAGAAAGGTCTCATTGAAGATGTTTTCAAAGAAATTCAGGATGGTCCATTTGATGAACTGCATGATACTGAAATTATTAGTGCATTTCAGCACGCAAAAAGCAGCGATTTTGAAGTCTGTGTAGTTGCTACGATGAGTGCCGGTAAGTCTACGCTCATTAACTCCATGCTTGGTGAAAAACTGATGCCCTCCAAACAGGAAGCCTGTACCGCTATTATCACGCGTATCAAGGACACCGAGGGAGCCGGTACATGGCAAGCTGAAGTCTATAATAAAGAGAACCATCTCATCGAAACCCATGAAAACCTTTCCTACACAACTATGGAAAGGCTCAATAGCGACGAAAATGTATCCGTAATTAAGGCTGCTGGTGACATTCCTTTTGTATCCTCTGAAGATGTATCCCTCGTATTGATTGACACTCCAGGCCCTAACAACTCCAGAGATCCGGAACATAGGAAAGTTCAGAGCGAATTTCTTAATAAATCTTCTAAGTCTTTGGTTCTCTACATTATGGAAGGAACTTTCGGATCTGATGACGATAATGCTTTATTACAGCGTGTCGCCGACAGTATGAAGATCGGTGGTAAGCAGAGTAAGGATAGATTTATTTTTGTCGTAAACAAAATGGATGATCGCCGCAAGGAAGATGGCGACACCTCTCAGACCCTGGATCGTATCCGGGCCTACCTCAAAAAACATGGTATCACTAATCCCAATCTGTTCCCTGTAGCAGCTCTTCCTGCACTGAATATCCGTTTGATGCAAAGTGGCGCAGAAATTGATGAAGATGCACTGGACGAAACCGAAATGAAGGTTCGTAAGCTGAACAGAAATAAACCACTTCATTTTGAAACATATGCATCACTTCCTGCAAGTATTCGTGGAGAAATCAAGAAACAACTGAGTGAAGCGGAACAGAATGACGATGTTAATACAGAAGCATTGATTCACACCGGTGTTATTTCTGTTGAAGCCGCCATTCGGCAGTATGTTCAGAAATATGCAAAGACTGCAAAAATCAAGAATATTGTTGATACATTCACACACAAACTCGATGAAGTCGGCTGTTTTGAGAAAACAAAGCAGGAATTGGCAAAAAACCGAGAAGATAGCGAACGTATCGTCCGGCAGCTTGTAGCAATTCGCAAAAAAATTGACGATGCTGAATCTGCCAAAGAATTCAAAGGCGCGGTTGACGACGCGGTTGTAAAAGTCAATAATGATGCTAGAGATGTTATCGAAGGCATTATGCAAAAATATCAAGCTCGCCTTACAAAAAAAGTTGACTCCGTCCAAGGCGAAGAATTTGATATGTCTGAAATCGACCAGGAAGTTGAAAGTCTTGTTCGATTTGCAAAGAAACTTGAGCCAAATTTCCAAGCTGACCTTGAAGAACTTGTTCGTGAAAATTTAGTTAAAACATGTAATGCCCTTCTTACAGAATACAAGGCTAAACTTGCATCCCTGACAGAAGAAATTGACCCTGCATCTTTTTCCGATATCACGATTGCCCCAATGGAACTCATGGGGGGAAGCATTCCCAGTGCGGATGAATTTTCTTTCGAAAAACTGGTTAAGGAAAAAGAAGTTGAGGACGGTAAAGAATGGTTTTCGAACGCTGATAAGAAATGGTACAAGCCTTGGACCTGGCTCCAGGAAAGCGGCCATTACCGAAAAAAATATAAACATGTTAAATATGTTCCAGCTGATGAACTTATTCAAGAATTTTTCGCCCCTATTCAAGAGAACATGTATAACAATAGTGATGCCGCACAGCAGTATGCACTTAAGCAATCTAATCACATTGCAACCGCATTCAGCAAGGAATTTGAGCATCTGGACGTCATCTTAAAGGGAAAACTCGTTGAATTAGAAAGCTTCGCAACGGATAGGGAAAAAGCTGAAGAACGGATCCAGGAAACTGAAAAAAAACTGCAATGGCTTGAAGAAATCAAACGTAAGGTTGCATCTATACTTGAAATATAATAAGGAGGTATGAAACTATGGCTTTAACAAATGCTTTTTATGATGCTGTTAGCACCGGTAATGTTCGCCTTGTTCACACTATGATGAAGGACAGCCTCTTGGTAGATCCTTCTTTCACAGGATTTTCAGAAATGGAGCGTGCTGCTCGTTCTTTGGAGGGATTATATGATGCTCACGATGGTCGTGAGTTTATCACTGATCAGTCTCTATGGAACGATGATTACATGAATAAACTCATGGTACAAGTTGTTACAAACTTTTCTCACGAACGCATTGACCACCTGAAAGATGTTGTTCATCGTCTAAGACCTGTTGCAACAACAATAAAGACTGCCCAATTCTCCGAAAGGACTAAAACTACGCATAGAGAGCCTACCGGTTCATCCTATCAGGAACAGAAACTCCGTGATCAGGAAAATGGCGACTACCTGGGTACAAAAATTACAGCCGGTGCCGTTGCCGGTGCCGTAGTTGGCGGTGTATTGGCTTCCATGGCAGGTATTACTGTAGTTGGCGGTGCGGCCGCAGGTGCCGTGGTTGGCGGTGTTGCAGTTACTATCGCTGTCAACGGAGGTAAGCAGCCATGAGTGACACTGTAATACTTGGGCAAAAGGAGAACCTCCCAACTGAAAAACCTTTGGAATCGGGTATAGGTGAACCGCCCAAAAGCAACATACCAAGTTATGTTTCTTTGAAAGCACAGCTTGTTGAAGCCAGTAAACTTGTCGATGAGATTGTCCTAAAGAAATATCTTCACAAATTGGCAGACCTGGAAATCATCCCTCTGGATGATGATTTTAAACAGATCAGCGATATTCGCCTTTTCAAAATTACTGAAATGGTTTATCAGAAGGATGAATACTCAACCTATAAATTTGCATCCGTATTTAATGCTGTGCAAAACCTGAATTGCAGTATCTTTATCATTGCCGATAGTGATGGACACAAAACAGGTTTTTATATGGGTGTTCGTTCTCTGGACGATAATCGTACAACGAAATCGCTGAAAGACACCCTTAGAAACGCTTTGAGCGGTCAATTCCCCGGTGTAAAATCAGACGATCTTCTTGATTCTCAAGCACAAAGTTTCTTATCGGAAATTCCGTCAAAGAATATCGCCTCTGTTTCTTGTGTAGCGAACAATAAAGATGAAGATTTCAAAGATAACGAAACATTTATTCAGGGCTTGGAAAAGTTAGCACTTGCAATGCAAGGCCAAAGATATACTGCTATTGTCCTTGCAAAAAGTACGTCTGCTAATCAACTCGATGAAATTCGCCGTGCTTATGAAACAATTTATACACAGTTGTCACCATTTGCTAATATGCAGTTATCCTATGCAACAAATACTGCACTCAGTATTTCGGATGCCCTATCCCATGGAACAACAACCGGAACATCTTATTCAAAAAATACATCGGTAACCACGGGAACAAGCTATTCAACTGGATTCTCTGTGAACGAATCCTCATCGAAAGCAGATACCCTTGGTACTTTGACAAAAACTGTTGGTTCCGTTGCGTTAGGTGCTTTAGGCCTCATTACCGCGCCGCTGACCGGTGGCGCAAGTATCGCCGCTGCTGGTACAATTGTGGCAGGTCAAATTTCACTTGGTGCATTTAATCCTGTTACAAATACCCATGGAACATCAACTACGGAAAACCGCACGGAGAATGAATCCAGAAATAAAGGGGAAACTTATGGGTCAAACGAAAGTCATAATGAAAATGAAACTCGTACAAGAGGTTTGACTTCTGGAACATCTGACAATATGCAGTTGTCTATGCAAAACAAGACCCTGCTTAACACCATGGATCGCATTGACCTGCAACTCAAACGAATTGATGAATGTGAAAGTCTGGGCATGTGGGAGTGTACAGCCTACTTCCTGTCTGATACCCAGGAAACAGCTGAAATGGCTGCTGGCACCTATAAGGCATTGATGAAAGGTGCAAAATCTGGCATAGAAATTTCTGCTATAAACTTATGGGGACGCCAAAACGCAAGCAAACTTCCTGTTCTCCGAGAGTATATTACAAACTTCATTCATCCTGTTTTTGCCTATCGTTCCGAAAATACCACTTTGCCTGTAACAGCATCTTCTCTCATAAGCAGCAATGAACTTGCGATTCAGATGGGTTTACCTCGTAAATCTGTATGCGGTTTCCCTGTTATCGAGCATGCTGATTTTGGTAAGGAAGTTGTTTCTTATGGAAAGAAACTACATAGAAAAGACCTTTGTCTAGGCAAAGTTTTCAGCATGGGGACAGAGATGAGTACCGAAGTTAACCTCGATATTAACTCTCTTACTATGCACACATTTGTAACCGGTTCTACTGGTTCTGGTAAAAGTAACACTGTGTACGAAATCCTTAACCAGCTGCATAACGTCTACGGTATTCCGTTCCTGATTGTTGAACCGGCAAAAGGCGAATACAAGAATGTATTTGGTCTGCATTCCGATGTCTCCGTTTATGGAACAAACCCGAATAAGACGGTGTTGCTTAAAATAAATCCTTTCCGTTTCCCAGAAGATGTACACATCTTGGAACATCTTGACAGATTGGTTGAAATCTTCAATGTCTGCTGGCCAATGTATGCAGCGATGCCCGCAATTTTGAAAGAGGCTATGGAAAAAGCTTATGTTGAAGCTGGTTGGAATTTGATCACATCCGAAAACTGCAAGGGGAAAAAGTTCCCGAATTTTGCAGACCTGCTTGAACAGATCGAATGTGTTATTAATGATTCGAAGTATTCTGCTGATAGTAAGGGCGACTATTCCGGTGCTTTATTAACCCGTGTTCGCTCGTTGACCAACGGTTTGAATGGATTAATCTTCTGTAATGATGATCTCACAGATACAGAACTCTTTGACAGAAGTGTTATTGTCGATTTGAGCCGTGTCGGTTCAACCGAAACGAAGTCACTGATTATGGGGCTTCTTGTTATGAAGCTCAACGAGCATCGTATGTCTACCGGCAAAACTAACAGTCCGTTGTCGCATATCACGGTATTGGAGGAAGCACATAATCTTCTTAAACGTACATCTACAGAACAGTCCTCCGAAAGCTCTAACCTTCTTGGAAAATCTGTGGAATTACTTTCAAACTCTATCGCTGAAATGCGTACCTACGGTGAAGGTTTCATTATTGCAGACCAATCGCCGGGATTGCTTGATATGTCGGTAATCCGCAACACAAATACAAAAATCATTTTGAGACTGCCGGATAAAGGAGACCGTGAACTTGTTGGTTATTCCGCAGGCCTGAATGAGGAACAGGTGGATGAACTATCCAAGCTCAAGAGAGGTGTTGCAGCGATTTATCAGAACGACTGGGTTGAACCAGTTCTTGTTCAGGTAAATAAATGTGATCTCTCCGAAACAATATATGATTTTGATGGTATTACAGTTAATGCAGATAAGGATAACATAAAATCTAAGCTTGTTGACTTTCTGATTCAAGGCAGAGTGCGTGAAAAGTTGAATTTTTCAATAAAGGATATTGAGGAAGGACTGGACTCTCTTGGTCTTTCATCCATCAATACAGAGTTTATTGAAGAACAGATTGCAGATTACAAAGAAAACAAAGTTCTTGCAATCTGGGACGACAGTAATTTCAGAAGGCTTTCACGCCGCATTACAGATATTCTTGGTGTCCGGGCAAGAGTGGAAAACAGCGTATTGAGTGCCACGGATGATGCCGAGTTGACAGTTATGCTTGAAAAGATTGTTCGTCAAATATCTCCTGATGCTTCCAAGAGCAAGATTCTTGCATTGAGCCAGTGCTTTATGAAAGACATGAGTACACAGCAGGAAGAAACCGAAATCAGAAGAAAGCTGTATATTAAGTGGATCAACTTTACCAAAGAAAGGGGTATTAAATGATGATCGGAGGCCTCAAAGAAGTTACCGAAACACTCTCAACCAAATTTGCTGAGTCTCCTCTTGGTAAACAGTTAGAAGGAGCGGAAGTCTTCGACATTGGCGATGATGTAGTTGATCAGCCGTTGGGTAAAATCTATAAACTTGAAATCTCGAAACCAATGGAACTTGTTGATTTGGATGAGAATTTGAATTATGATGATAATGGTCAGCCTTACCATACAGGCGACGGTGGCTTAATTCCAAATAACACCTATGTACTTGGTGAAATAACCTATAAAGCAGACGACAACGGAAACATTTACATGGCAGATGGAAAGTTGAAACCAAATACTACATACGAGCTTAATGGTAGCGTTTATAAAACGGATGATCTGGGTAGAATAATCAGTTGTGAAGCAAAACCACAGCGCAGCCCGGAGAACCTTCGTGATACAGAAGCACAAAGACAAGCTGGTGGGGAAGACCGAAAATCGAACGACCAAGGCGGCCACATTGTCGGACGTGATTTGAATGGTGATGGTGGCGGCGGTAACTTGGTTGCTATGGATTCCAAAATCAATCAAAGTGACTATAAGCGCATGGAAAACGATGTCAAGAACGCTCTGGATGAAGGAAAGGATGTTACTACCAAGGCGGAAATGACATATACAGATGATTCAGAGCGCCCTGATAAAATCACTGTTGCGGTTACTGCTGATGGTAAAGATACTGTCTATAAATTCGATAACAATCTCGATGATTCGCTAATTGATGAAGTGCCTAAGAACGGAAAGGACGCTGTATGGGCAGAATTAGATGATACCGATGGTCAAATTTCTTCCATCAAAGAAGAATATGACGAAAATGGAAATCTGATAGAAACAACCGTTTACGTCACCTATACAGATGAAGATAATTCTAATCATAGAACAAAGGTTGTTATTGATAACACGCAAGGAGGCGAAAACTAATGACTGAACTGGAAAAATTTATTTCTGAGCAAATTTCTCATATTGTACCTAATTTTGAAAAACTCGAAGTTCGCGCCAATATTGGTGATTCAAGCTACTCAGTTGAGTTCTTTGCTACTGTTGATGGTACAAGAATGCAGTGCTTTGATATGGTAGACGAAGGTTTAATAAAAGAAAAAGATCTGGACACCGTTTCAAAGTCGATTGCTAACTATATGCGTTGTTCATCCGATTACAACATAGGTAATATCAATAAAATTTCTGTTATAATAAGCAGGTAATTCTAAAGAATTTGTTCCATCGGACAATGTGTAAAGAAAAAAAGTTCTATACCGAATTTTGGGATTAAGGTGATGAGCGAAAAATAAAGGAAGCCTTGGTTCAAAATAAGGCATCATCAACAGGAAAAACACAAAATCCGCCAGAAAAATTTGAGTCTGGTGGATTTTGTGTTTTATTAATAACTCAGGATTTAAAACCCTATATTTTTCAGTGCCCTCCCATAATGTTAAAGGGATAGGTCGTGACACTGCACATTCTATGATTTGCTCCATTCATTATGAATTCAATCCCCTTAGCTATAGCACAAAACTTGCCAATGATAAGCTTATCACCCAAGAATTCATAATGATGGGTGACATGAGTTTCAAAATTTTCAGCCCCATTTACATCATCATAATAGGTATAGTCCCCAATAATAATATTGGAGCGGGTGATCACGTTTTTAATATAACAAATACTTTTGATTTTTTCATTTGGATATATAGCATTAGGATCTGGTCCGTACTGCATAGTATTCCCCCAATCAATTAAATAAATTACTTATATCTTACTATAACTCAGTATCTTTGTCCAATTCTCCAGTACATAGGCTGACGCACTTACGACGAAATAACCAACCAATCTGACTGAAATCTAAAGAATTCCCAACATAGGTAATTAAGGTGCAAATACCTCATCTTAAACCATAAAAAATAACTTCCTATGCGCAACTATACGGTTATCTGTATCCCGGAATACCTCTTCCGACAAAAATCCTTCAATATAGGATACAATCCCCAGTGCTATATTGCTGCATACTGCCAGACCCGCTTCCATCATCAGTATCCCACCGATTATCACAATCACTCATTGCATATCCACGCCTTTCCTCCCTATTTTCTGACAACAGAAAACAGAGGTTCCCCCGCCGTCACTTCTTTTCCCAGCTGTTTATTTACAACGGCAAACTTATCAGAATCCAAAACCAATACCGGAGAAGTTAAATCAATGTTCTGCGCTTTAAAATATTCCATATCAACATGACATAATAGCTCTCCCACTTTAACCTGCTGCCCAGCCTCCACCTTAACATCAAAACCTTCTCCTTCAAGGCTTACAGTATCAATTCCATAATGAATCATAATCTCAAGCTCCTCCGCTGTCTTTAAGCATATGGCATGCCCGGTCTCGGCTATCAACTCTACCCGTCCGGATACAGGAGCAAAGACATCTCCGGAAACCGGTCTGATGGCACAGCCATCCCCTATCATAAGCTGTGCAAAGACCGCATCCTCTACCTCTGTTATATCCATTGCTATTCCATCAAACGGTGCACAAACACTGATTTTCTTTTTAAACATTCCCAACACGCTATCATCCTCCCATTTTTTAAGAATGGAGGCTGGATTTCAGCCTCCACTCCATTGTTACTATTTCAATTCCGGCCAATATCCCTTATTGGCTTCAATATAATCATCCAGCAGTTTTTTGGCAATCGTTGCGCTGGGAACACAACGGGACAGGGTATACGCTTGCCACATTTTGTGATAGGAACCTTCCTCCCATGCATCCACCACCAGTTTTTCCGCTGCCACCTGCTGCTCCATCAACCCTTTCTGGAAGGTAGGGATTTTTCCAATGGACAGCGGTTCATAGCCGTTCTTACCAACCAGACAGGGGATCTCTACCATAGCATCATCATCAAAGTTAGGGATAGCACCATTGTTTGGAACAATTAACAGCATTCTTTCATGGGTATTCTGTGCCAGCGCAATGCATAAATCAACAATAAATGTAGCATGGTTGGTGATCTCCAAATAACTGCCTTTAGAAGTTCCCGCCTCAGCAATTTCCCTGCATGCCGTGAATACCTCTTTTTCTCTTCCTTCCATTACCTCATTGGCCCGCGTATGATTTGGATCCGAATGCTCAACCACATAGTTTGGGAAGAAGTAATATTTGAAGTAACTGTTGGGAATCATAGTCGGGTCTACCCTAAGAACATCCTTTGCCTTGAAATATGTTTCTTCCCAGCTGTATTCCTGCTGGTTGGAGGTCATTTCCGGTGAGACAAAGCCCTTTTCCAACATATAATCCCTGACCCTTGGCATCAGGTCATTGCCTGCTTTATCCCTGATATCACACCACCAGCCAAAATGATTCAGACCAAAATAACGTACATCCATCTCTTTGCGGTCCTTCAAGCCTGCAATATTGGCAATGCAGTCTTCCAGGCCAATGGGCATATCACAGATATTGATAATTTTTGAATTGGGCCTGAATCGCCTTGTGGCCTCTGCGACTATAGCCGCCGGGTTGGAGTAATTTAACATCCAGGCATCTGGAGAATACTTCTCCATATAATCAATGTTTTCCAGCACCCCGGCAATGGAGCGCATACCATATGTAATTCCCCCCGGCCCGCACGTCTCCTGTCCGACACAGCCGTGTTTTAAAGCAATTTTTTCATCCATTTCCCGCATGGGTAATTTTCCTACCCGGATATGGGCCAGGCAGAAATCCACATCAATGTACGCTTCCTCAGGATCCATAGTTGCCAGGAATTCAATCTCCAGATCCTTTTCCTGCACTAGAATTTCGCAGGCCTTTGCCAGCTGGTTCTGCCGCTCCTCATCATTATCATAAAGTTTAATTTTACGAAGTGGAAACCTGTCAAGATGTGCAAGCAATGTGCAGACAATCTCCGGTGTATAAGTGCTTCCTCCCCCGGCAATGACAACTGAATACTTTTTCATTTTTTGTTTCTCCTTTAACTATTTTCCATAACCTTATCAACTGTTTTCTTAATTAATGTAACGGTAGTTCCGTAAACGATCTGAATTTCATTGTTTCCGGCTTTTACGATTCCATTGCATCCTGTTTTTTTGAGGATCGCCTCGTCAATCAGGGCATAATCCTTTACCGCCACGCGAAGCCGTGACATACAGGCCTCCATCTCCGTAATATTATCTTTTCCACCTAATCCTCTGATAATCAGCTGTGCCTTCAGCATCTCCGGATTTTTCGTATCCAGTTCTGCCTGTGCTCCAGGTTTTGAAGAGGACATATCAATATTGGCAATTTCTGCAGCAAATGCCAGAGAATCATCATAATCACCACCGCGTCCAGGTGTTTTTACATTGAAATGGATGATCCACCAGCGGAAAGTAAAGTAGCAGAGGACAAATTCCAGCACCGTTACCACACAAACCACCCAGACATGGGAATCGGGCCTTAGGAATCCATTGGTAATCAACCCTATAATACTGGAATTGGCACCGCCTACACCGCTGCCCAGAATGTAACACAGCAGCCAGCTTAATCCCGTATAAAAACTATAGACCACATACAAAAGCGGTGCCGCAAACAAGAATATGAACTCAATTGGTTCTGAAATCGCAGCAAATATAGCTGTCAAAGCTCCGGCCAGTACCAGTGGTTTAATGCTTTCTCTCTTATCTGCATCCACACATTTGTAAATAGCCAGTGCTATGGCAGGCAGGCCTCCAAGCATCATGGGAATCTGCGGCCCAAAATAGTATGAAACTAACTGGGGAAGTGTGGTATTGGTCGGCAGGCCTTCCACCAGATATTGCGCATACCCGGCCACTGTTCCTTCTGCAACTGTTCCGGAAGCAAATGTGTATATACCCGATACAGAAGTATTTCTGACAATCGTATTCCAGATCTGGTGCAGTCCAGTGGGAATCAGAGCTCTTTCCCCGAGAGCATAGACAAACGGACCAAAGACTCCCAAACCGCCCAGCACCTTTGCAAATCCGTTAATTGCCAACTGTACATATACCCAGATAAACGGCAGAATCTGACCAACAATACTAAGTACGATTAAGGAAATAATTGGCACAAACCTTGTTCCCTGATAAAAGGAAAATGCCATGGGCAGCTTTACATCCTTGAACTTATTATGCAAATTTGCAACAATAACACCAACCAGGATACCGCCCATAATTCCCACATTAACAGTTTCTACCCCCAGAACCGTTGTAATTCCCGTTTCAGGGAACATTTCCCTTACCGCCGGGAAAGTTGTAATCAACAGATTCATTGATTTCAGCAAAGCAAAATAGCCAATAAACGCCCCCATAGCCGCATACTCTTTCTTTTCAGACGCCAGGCCAAACGCTAAAGCAATGGCATATATCAGCGCCAGATTATGCAGCACCTGAACACCTGCCGTTACCATCCAATTCCCCAGATATTGAATTGGAACACAGGCGAAAAATGGGATTATTTTTATAATCACCGGATCTGTAAAAACACAGCCGATTGCCATGATCAGTGAAGCTACACCAATCAGGGATACAGGAATTAAAAATGCCCTGGCTAATTTTTGAAAAAAAGATTTCAAACTGTTTGACATGTTACCCCTCCTTTTAACTAATACTCCTTTTGTTTACTTAAAACGTAAATGCTTTTGCCTGCGCAGGCTGTATCTTAGTGCGCTTTTAGTATAGCTGTTACAACTTTTAATTGCAATATTTTCAATCCATTGGTGAAAATGTTCATATTAAGTAAAATAATTCAAGTTTTTTAATAATATTAAATATCAAAAAACCGTTTATTCTTGATCTTTCAAAAATAAACGGTTTCATTAACTTTTTATTTATAATTGGGAAAATAATAGTTGGAAAGCTATTATGGCGTTTGGCACGAAAGTATTAACCTGTAATTCATCTTCCCATTCCGCTTTGGGAATGATAATCGGCAAATCTACTATCCTGCCTAAACGGCTATTCCCATTTCGTAAAAAGGCAATTGTAAAATAGTTATTCTTTTTGCACTTTTCCGCCTGGTCAATCACAAGCTGAGTCTCACCTGACTCTGATATCATAATTCCAACATTCTCCTTGACCTCGGATAATTCCCCTAAACTTTCAGTATAAACAACCCGATATCCTTTCTGGATACACTTCCGGCTAATATAGTCTATAACAACCATCGAATATCCGACTCCTGCTGCGTATATATATTTTTCTTTTGCCCTCTTCATGTTTTTGGAAAAATCAGCAGCCAATACTTCAGAATAATTTCTGATAACAGTACTTCTGATTCCCTTTAGATCATGCATCTGCGCCATATCCGGGCTTTTCAGGTTTGATTTAAAGGAAAAGATTAATTCACTATATCCGGAATAGCCGAGCTTTTTTGATAAATTCACCAGAAATGCCGGAGAAACATAGTGTCTTTTTGCCAGTCCCTTAATTGACATATCGCTGTTCTTTTTAATATCTGCTTTTATTTCTTCCAGAATCTGCCTTTGTAAGCCATTAAGATCACTCATTTAAGTACTCTCCTCAATTCACACTACCGGAATAAGCCGGCTCATCCTGCTCAGAATATTGCATTTTTCATCTTTCTCTTCTCCCAGTTTCCTTTATAGCCAGAACCTTCCAACTGCTTTACCTTCAATCATATTTTTCGCTTATTGCCTATAATAAAAATACAGGCTTCATCAATAACTGCTGATCTGATTTCGCACTTTCAGCCTTTTCATTTTCTCATTATATACTATCCAAACAGCAAAAACAAGGAATGATATATTTTTCACTGTGACCTTATACTTGCTTCAAAATTTGAAACAAAAAACAAATTTGTGAACCCGGGAAATAACAAAAGACCGGTAAGCGGTGCGAAAGCCGCCTTTCCAGTCTTTTGTTAACTTATTGTCCATACCCTGTTTCTAATTACACATCACTGCTCTAAAAATTCAGACTACTGTCGCTACCGCTTCAATTTCAATCATAACTCCATTGTTAAACTTTCCAATCTCCATAGTACTTCTGGCAGGTGGGTTTTCCGGGAAAAATTCCTTATAAGCCTCATTGAATACATGAAACTGATCAATATCCGCAACAAATACCAAAGTTTTAAATACATGATCCAGATCGGAGCCCGCTTCCAACAGAATCTGCTCAAGATTTCTCAGAGCCTGGCGGGTCTGTTCTACAATGTCCCCCGGTGCAACAAGCTGCTTTGTTATCGGATCATGAGCAGTTATGCCAGCTGTATACACCAAATCTCCTGCCCGAAATGCCTGAGAATACCATCCTCCCGGCTCAGGTGCCTTCCTCGTAGTAATTTTCTCTGCTTTCATTTCTGTTTCCTTTCCTTCATAAATTATATTTCTTCCAATTCACAAAGTCTCTGCAAGGTCTCGCAAAGCACCTGTGCTCCTGCTGCCAAATCTTCTTTTGTTGTAAGCTCTTCCGGACAATGGCTGACCCCGCCATTAGAACTGCGCAAGAATATCATTGCCATTGGGTATAACCTCCCCATCTGCATTGCATCATGAGCCGGGTAGCTTACCATATTCATATAGGGGATTCCATGTTTATCCGCACTTTCTGCAATTATTTCTTTCAGCCTTGGATGGCAATGGCACGGTGCCGTGCTGATTGTGGACTTTACCTCATAAGTCAGTCCCCTCTCCCCACACTGCTTTTCCACAAACTCTATCAAATTATCATACAGCTGCTTCCAGATATCGTCTTCCACTTCACGGAAATCCACTGAAAATGTAACTTTATTAGCCACTATATTATGCTCATTTGGTTCAACCTTTAAGTATCCTACTGTTCCTCTGGTTGGGGAACCGGATACTAGCGCAAGTTGTTCCACTTTACAGGCTGTCTTTGCTGCTGCTGCAAAAGCATCGTGTCTGTCTTCCATTGCCATACCGCCTGCGTGTACGGATTCACCATAATATGTGATATAGAATTGGTGAATACCAGCAATATCATCCACAACCGCCACAGGCAATCCTTTTTTAAGCAAATATTTCCCCTGCTCAATATGGAGCTCAATAAAGGCGAAATAATCTTCTTTCTTAATGAACGACCCCTCAAAGTTATCCGGCTCCAAGCCCATATTGTATTCCAGCATAGCTTCTTTCATGGTTTTTCCGGTATTCCGGTCCACAGATACAGATGCAAAATCATGGGGCAGCATTCCGCAGATTGCCTTGCTTCCAAAATGGCCGCCTAAAAACTGGCTTGCTTCTTCATTAATTAATGCAATCATTTCAATCGGGCGTTTGGGCTTGTAGCCGGCCTCTCTCATTGTCTTAAGAGCCTCCAATGCCGTCATAACCCCTGCCAGCCCATCGTACTTACCTCCCATGGGTACGGTATCAAAATGAGAGCCAGTCAAGACCGGAGGCAGATCTTCCATTCCTTCATATCGTCCATAAATATTTCCTACGGTATCCACTCTTACCTTTAGTCCGGCCTCTTCCATCCATTTAATCAAAAGAATTGCCGATTCCCGATATTCCGGCGTCCATGCAAAACGGCTGATTCCGCCTCTTGGATCTCTCCCGTATTCACCAACTTCCTGTTCTCTGTCCCATAATCTTTCCGCATTAATTTTCATAAACTGCCTCCTGCCAACTGCTGCGGCCTGACAAACTGCCCATAACCACCTTTTACCATAATTGTATCATGATCAAATACAACTTTTCCTCTCACTATCGTAGTCATTACCTTACAATTTACCAATCTCCCCTGATAAGGAAATTTTTCATTCCTGGTTTTGGAAAAACTTTTGCTGCGATCAATCTTCCAGGGAAAGTGTGAATCAACGATTGTAATATCTGCATCTGCTCCGACTCGGATACTTCCTTTTTGCGGATACAGTTTAAACCTTTTTGCAGCATTGGTTGCGCTTAATTTGGCAAACTGAACCGGACTCATTCCCCGTTTCAAAACTGCCTCATCAAACATCAGGGGAAATGCCACATCAATGGAGGGCGTGCCGCCGATTACCTTCCATTTGTCTCCATCCTCCGGCTCCTTATCCTCTGCCGTATAAGGAGCGTGATCTGTTCCAAGATAATCGATAGATCCGTCAAATAAATAATCCCATAATTTTTCCATCCGCTCCTTTTTCCTGAGCGGGGGCTGAATTAAGGCATATGTATCATATTTTGCATCATCTTCCATATTAAGCAGAAAATAATGGGAGCAGCTTTCCGCCGTAATATCCACACCATCCTGCTTTGCCTTTACAATTAACTCCGCCCCTTCCGGAATAGACACATGGCAGATATGTACCGGACAACCGGTTTTCTTTGAGAACAGAATAATCTGATTAATTGCAGCCAGTTCTGCATAATAAGGCCGTGCCTGATCGTGAAGCTCAAGATTCCACGGCTGACTGCAGTATCGTTTTGCCAGCTCTGTAATAACAATCGGGTCCTCTGCATGAAATCCAAAAACTCTGTCAAGTCCTGCTATCTTCTGCATGGCTTCCATTTCCATCTCTGTATTCAGGTAAGGAAAGGTTGGGCCAGCATCCAAAGTAAATGCCTTATACGCAACACATCCCAGGTCTTTTAGTTCCTCCAGATTCCCCTGGTTATCTGCCGTTGCGCCTGCCCAGATTGCATAATCCACGGCAGCCCCTTTTGCTGCCAGTTGTTTTTTCAAATGAAATGTATCTGCATCAACCACTGCCGGATTGCTGTTTGGCATTTCCATGATACAGGTAAACCCTCCGCTGGCTGCGGCTCTGGTTCCATGGGCAAAATCTTCCCGGTAATCCGCCCCAGGTTCAAAAAAATGAGTGTGCGTATCAATTGCTCCAGGCATCACATAACACCCTTCTGCATCCAACGTCTGCCTTGCCTGAATGCAATCCATTTCACAGCAGTCCTCATCAAAAATTGTTAATATTTTCCCATCGCAAATCCCGATATCTTTTCGGACCACTTCATCTTCCAGCACCAAAAGCCCATTGGTAATTACTAAATCACAATTCATAATCACATTGCCTCATCTCACTGTTCTTACTGCAGGTTCATTGTTCCAAGGGGGTCCAGAATCTTAATAATATCCTTGTCATGAATATTATCAGATGTCACCAGCACAGAAGCATTTTCAATAAATTCCGGAAAATCGGTCTGTCCTTCTACTGCTGCAATTGCCTGCTTTACAGAATTATATCCAAGACCGTATGGATTTTGAGAAACCATTCCGTCCAAAACTCCGTCATATACATACTTGATCAAAGATTCCGATGTATCATAACCAAATACCAGCATATCCTCTCTCTTTTCATTCTTAATTGTTTGGCAGGCACCTTCCGTTGTGCCTTCGTTTACCATAAATATGCCTTTCAGATCCGCATTTTCCATGAGTAAATCCTGAGTTGTATTTGCAGTTTTTTCCAAGTCACCATCGGTGTAGAACGGCCCAATACATTCAAACCCATCCGTTGCTGCCAGCTTGTCCATAAATCCCTTTTCCCGATGCTGAATAACCGCATTTCCTGCATTCGTGGAAATCACAGCAAATTTCCCCCCTTCAGGACTATGCTCAATTACATAATCTGCCACTTCTCCGGCCGCTTTATAATGGTCTACGGAAACGCTGGTTGCACAAACAGAAGAATCTAAACCGCAGTCCCAGGCTATAACCGGAATATCCAAAGACTTAAGCAGATCACTGACCGCATCCGCATTTGTTGCGGAAATTGCCAGTGCATCAATTCCCGTTACAATCATATCTTCTACAATTTTTCTTTGCCCGGTTCCATCCGTATCCGTTGTGGTGCCCTGGTAATTAATCTTATACCCAGCCTCAGCCGCCGCATCATTGGCGCCCTTTTGAACATAATCGTAAAATACAAACAGTGTAGACTGTGGAATCAGGCCAATTGTCATGGTCTTTTCCGAATCAGATGTTTTTGTTGCTTCTGTTTTTGTTTCTTCTGTCTTTGCAGTTTCCTGCTTCTCCTCCGTCTTACCTTCTGCCTTAATTGAACTGCTTCCTGCATCAGGGCTTCCACACCCCATTAACGCAGCTGCCACAAGACCTGTTAATGCCATTGCTTTCACTTTTTTCATCTTACCCATTTGCTACACTCCTTCTTTTTATTAGATTTATTTTGAATAACATTACCTTTAAACTTAAATTCCCGACCCCACTTACTGATTCTTGAACCTTACTCGTACAACATCCAAAAATACTGCCAAAATAATGACACAGCCAACGGCCACCTGCTGCCAGAACGAGCTCAGTCCAATTAAATTTAATCCGTTATTTAAAATACCAATGATAAATGCTCCGATAATCGTTCCGAGCATATTACCCTTTCCTCCCGACATACTGGCTCCGCCAATGACTGCGGCAGCAATTGCAAAAGTTTCATCTCCCTGTCCAGCTGTAGGAGATGCAGAAGCCACTCTGGAAGTCAAGATTATTCCTGCAACAGAGGACAAAAAACCACAAAGCAGATACACTTTAAATTTTGTCGCATTAACCTTAATGCCTGATAAAAATGCCGCACCCTCATTACTTCCTATGGCAAAAATAGTCCTTCCAAACCTTGATTTTGTCAGAATAATTGTTGCAAGCACTGCAATAATTGCCATAAATAATACTGGATAAGGCAACCATCCCCCCAGCTTTCCTTGTCCAATCCACGTAAATGCTTCTCCGGCGGATGATGCCGAAAGTGGAATTCCATTTAATATGACATAAATCAATCCTCGCATAATACTATTGGTACCAAGAGTTGCAATAAAAGGAATAATTCCCAACACCGTAATTGTAAATCCATTAAAAGCCCCGCAGAGAATCCCAACTAAAATCCCCAGCGCAATCGCCGCCGGAACCGGAACTCCATGATTCAGAGCAATGGCAACAACCATTCCGGATGCTGCCGACATCGAGCCAATGGAAAGATCAATCCCTCCGGTAATAATTACAAAGGTTTCTGCTACCGCCAGCAGTACGGCTACTGATGTCTGCAGAGCGATATTCAGTAAATTTCTCTGGCTTAAAAAGTTCTTGGTATTTAATGAAAAAAATATCATTAACAGAACAAGGCCAACCAAAGTGACAACCAACTGCATATTAAACCTGGCTTTTGGCTTTTGTAAATTCATTGCTTTTATCTGAACCATTCCTTACCCCTCCATCATCTCAAATTGAAGTATCTTCTCCTGCGTCGCTTCTGCCTTATCCAATTCCCCGGAAATGCCACCATCCTTCATAACCAGTATTCGGTCACTCATTCCAAGTATTTCGGGCATTTCAGAAGATATCATGATAATAGTCACACCCTTTTGAATCAGTTCATACATCAGCTCATAAATTTCATACTTTGATTTTACATCAATCCCCCTGGTCGGTTCATCAAAAATGACTATCTGAGCATGATTACAAAGCCATTTCGCCACCATTACCTTCTGCTGGTTACCTCCGGACAGAGTACCGGCCGCCTGCCTGGAGCCATGCATTTTAATGCTCATTTTTTCCGCATATTTCAAGACTGCCTCTTCTGCTCTCCCGTCATTTACAAAGCCTCTTCTGGTAAATGCATCATAACTGGAAGAAACAATATTTTCCTTAATGGATAACCCCAGGAACAAACCATCCTTTTTTCTGTCTTCAGTCAAATATGCAATTCCTTCACGGATAGCTTCTTTCGGATTTCGAATATGTACTTCTCTTCCATTCACTTTTACGGTGCCGGAACTTTTATTATATGCTCCGAAAATCGCCCTCATCATCTCCGTCCGCCCGGCTCCCATTAGGCCGGCAATGCCAAGAATCTCTCCTTTATATGCCTTAAACGATATATTATGGAGCCGTTTGCCGGAGTTTAAATTCTCCACTTCCAGAGTGACATCTGCCTTGTGGTAATCTGGTTTTGGAGGAAATTGCTGAGTGAGATCCCGTCCAACCATTTCACGGATCAAAAGCTCCTTGATCTGAGGATTATAAGGACGGGTGCTGATGAGATAACCGTCACGCAATACGCTGACCGTATCTACTATTTCATCCAAGTCACTCATTCTGTGAGAAATATAGATAATTGCAACCCCCTTATCTCTTAATTTTCGGATGATTTTAAACAATACCTGAATTTCATTATCTGTCAGCGCTGCCGTCGGTTCGTCCATAATTAACAGTTTGCAATTGTATGACAAAGATTTTGCTATCTCCACCATCTGCTGCTCCGCCACGCTCAGCTCTTCCACCTTCCGTTCCGGATCAATCTCACACTCCAATTCCTTTAGAATATCCTGCGCCATGGCATTAGTCTTATTATCATCCAGAAACCCCTTTATTTTTAATTCAGGTTCTCTGGCAATAAAAATATTTTGTGCCACCGTTAAATCCGGCATTAAGTTGAATTCCTGATAAACAATCCCAATTCCCATGTCAAAAATATCTTTTGGATGATTAATGACAAGTGCTTTCCCTTCATAGGTGACCGTTCCGAAATTTGCTTTGACCACTCCTGTGATGATCTTCACCAAAGTTGATTTTCCGGCTCCATTTTCCCCCATCAGAGCGTGGACCTCGCCTTTCCTGATTATGAGATTAATATCTCTTAACACTGCATTGCCTGAATATGACTTCCCAATACTTTCTGTTTCCAAAAGAACTTTTTTCATGCTTTGTTCCCCATTTCTTCCGAAGTCTCCTTACATCATTACGTCTCCCAGATTAGGACCCAGGGTCTGTCCTGTATACAAATTGCCATCTGGCTCTGCAGCCAGGAATACAGCTGTAGGAAGAATTTCCTCAAGCTCACCAAACTTTGGAAGAACCAGCTCTGATTCTTTCTGTTTTCTCCATTCCGGGCTTACCACACCCATAAGCTGTGTCTCAATAGGCCCTGGAGCAATGCAGTTTACAGTTATGTTATACTGCCCTAATTCTCGTGCCAGTGATTTGGAAAATCCGATCAGGCCCGCCTTTGCTGCACTGTAATGACAATGCTCTACGCTGCCTTTTTGTGCAATCTGAGAAGATAAGTTGATAATTCTTCCAAATTTCTGCTTGATCATATAGGGAACTGCATATTTACAAGTCAGAAAGCTGCTGGTTAAGTCTACTTCAAGCATCCGGTTCCAATCCTCAAGGGTCATATCTACCAACAATTTAGGATTAGAAATTCCGGCAACATTGAGAAGAATATCCACTCTCCCGAATTCGTCAATGGCTCTCTTAATCAATTTTTCGGCCACTTCCGGTTTTGAGATGTCCCCCTCCTGCATTACAACACGACTGCCATAAGCTTCTAACTCTGTTTTCAGCTCCTCCATTTTAACCGTATCATCCTTGTAGTAATTCAGCACAAGATTTGCACCTTCCTTTGCATAAATAGTGGGAAAACCCCTGCTCATTCCGTGCCCCGCTCCAGCGCCTGTGATGACTGCAATTTTTCCTTTCAGTTTCATTTTAATCCCTCCACTTTCTTATTTTTAGGTACAAAAAATACCCATACCAACAGTATGTTTGCGGTAAACTTTGTTGTTATGGGTATTTAATTCCATCTATAAAGAATTACTTATTCTTTCTGATTTTTTGCTAAATCCAAATAACTATAGAGAGTGTATTTTGAAATCCCCAGATATTCCTGTACCCGTTCTCCTGATTTTGTAATCAAAAAAGCTCCTTTTTCATTCAGACACCGCACAAAATTTATTTTGTCTTCTCTGGTCATCTGTTCCAGTTCTTTCCCCATATTTTCCTGTGTCTTCTTTATTATGCTTTCCAAAAGCTGATTTACATCTGACACAAAAATTTCCTCCTCCGGATTATTTAAATCACACCGGTTCATCTCTTTTAGTACTTGTTCAAACTTAAGCGTCTCCGTAATATCTGTATTGATACAAAGGCATCCGACAATCTCCCCTTCCTTGTCCCTTATGTAAAGTGAAGAGGAACGTAAATAACGACCATCCTGGAGTTTCGTAATATAATTGTATTTATCCCCTTTCCCTGTTGTCCCTTTCATCACTTCCAGACCCAGGTTGCTTCCGGTTCCACCAATCTTTCTGCCCGTGATTTCTCCGTTTCGAACATCAACAATCGTATGTTCATAGCCGTTTCGCAAGTCATGCAGAACAATTTCCGAACCTTTACCTAACTGCTGTTCCAACATGTCTAACAGTCTGTTTACAAAATCCGTATCAAAAAGCTTACTATTCATTTCCATAAGTATTACCTCTTTCAGTCGTTCTTTACAAAAACATAATACAACACTTTTTGTTTTGTGTCAATATATTATTATAACTTTTTGTTTTGTTTTTTTAAATTTCAAGCGATTATTTAATACTTTTTGTTTGTTTTTTAGTTTTTCAAAACTTATTGTTTGTTTTATTAATAAAAAAAGTATTTAATTAAAGAAAAAATAATTCTCAAATACCTGGAAAACCAGCTTTCTAATCAGAGAAGAAAGGTTAAAACCCTCCATTTTCTTCTTCATTGATGCATCAGCACCATCGCCTTTCTCAAGCTTTACTCTTTCCCTATGGGCAAGGTGGAGAGCATGACGCTTTACCCAATGGATTTTGAGGAATTTCTTTGGGCAAATGGTGAAGAACAGCTATCGCAGGAAATTCGATCAGCTTTTGATCTGATGGCTCCACTGCCTGAAACGCTCCACCAAAAAGCTGTCGAATTTTATCGGTACTATCTCATTGTGGGTGGAAAGCCTGCCTGTGTTCAAACTTTTACAGGCTCCGGAAAGTTGGTTCTTATACCAACCGGACAAAACGAAATTGCAAACAACTATGTGTCAGACATGGCAAAATATGCTACCACAGCTGATACTGTTAAAATTCGCAACTGTTTCAATTCCATTCCAGCTTAGCTTGCAAAAGAAAATAAAAAGTTCCAATACAAGGTTGTTCAGCGTGGCGGCAGTGCTGCACTGTTCGGTGAATCAATCGAATAGCTGGCACAAGCAGGCATCGTGTTAAAGTGTCAGAAGATTGATCATGGCACAAGCCCCATCGCCGTATATGCAGATTTGTCCTTCTTTAAGCTCTATATGAGTGATGTAGGTTTTTTTGTCATAAAATCCGGTGCACCACAACAAACGATCCTGACAGGAGAATCAAATGTGTTTATGGGCTCTGTTACTGAAAACTACGTTGCTCAGGCGTTGGCCTCTAATGGACACGCCCTCTTCTATTGGGCAAGTGAACACAGTGCTGAACTTGATTTTGTACTGCAAAAAGATTCCGAGATTATTGGCATTGAAGTGAAAAAGGGGACAAAGGTTCACTCTAAAAGTCTCAGCGTATTTATTTTAAAAAATAACCCAGCTATTCCATCCGCTTTTTTGAAAAGAATTTTAAACAATCTGAGAATCCACTATCCGTTCCACTTTATGTAGCATTTTGTATCTAAATTTTCTGTAGCACTTCCTACAGATTATACCTAGATTTCAATCCATAATTGTAAATAGTATATAAGATACCAAATGAACAATGCCTGACAGCAAACTAACCGTCAGGCATTGTTATAAGAAGCTTTTTGCATTTATTTTGGAGAAATTACATCTGTTATCAGTGATTTTGGAATATCGATTACCTTTAAACGATATCTCAGAAGTGTATGATGGGAACTCTTGCATCAAATTGTTGCAACAAAAGATCAAATACAAGTTCATATTCGAAATTATCAATTAAACCACTGCTATCACTTGTACTCTCACATGCCTTTTCCAAACGTAATCTCCATAAGCTCCTGCGCAATTTCCTTACTAATAACTCTCATTAAATTGTCATCACTTTTTTCTCCAGACAATAAATTCATGCTCCCATACCATACAATCTCCTGATCAATAATCGCATAGTGTTCATGCATAACCGGCACCTGTTTTACATTTATTCCAACCTCTAAAAGCTGCTTTATCAATTGAACTGTTTTCTCCACTCTATTTTCCGGATAGCTTTCCGCCCTCAGCGTTACAACCGTTACAGATACCCCTGACTCTTGTCTGCCTCGTATCAACTCAATGATTCGCTTCACTTTCTTCTCATTAATACCTGGACTGGAAATAATAATATCTTTATTTGCCTCAAGAAGATCTCTTTCATAGATTGTTCCATAGGATTCATTGTCATATATCGCATTTGCATTCTGCTTTCTATCCGTCAGAGTCAGACAAATTTCATAACCAATTTTCTTGTATGCTCGAAGTCTCTTATGATACATTCTCTCCAATACCCGGATATGCGAATCTACATAATCATATATAATTACATCCTGCTTGCTTTTAAAATCTCTGTGTAACCTTCCTGCATATTGTTCCACATTTCCCTGCCATGCAATTGGTGTCGTTAACATCATGGTATCAAGCCTTGGATAATTGAACCCTTCACCAATATATTGTCCAATTGCTACAAGTACAATTGTTTCGTTTTCCGGTACTTCCTTCATTTGTTTTCTTATTAAATCTCGCTCTTTGACACTTTTTCCGCCCTGCAATAAGAAAATGTGATCTGCACTTCCGTTTAATTTTTCGTATAAATAAGCCGCATGCTCTTTAAATTTGGTCAACACCAACGGTGATCTTCCGTTCACAAGGCAATCCTTTACATCGGAAATAATTTGACTATTTCTGATATCACTCTCTCTGACCATCTGGTATGCTTCATTTATATTAAGGGTTTCTCCATCAGCATGTACCAGCCTTGTAAAGCGAGGATAAACAAAATGTTCTATTCCCTGTTTTTTTGCCCTGTCCTTAGCTGTATAACGATATCGTATAGGACCAAACTGCATGAATACTTTTTGTTCCTGGCCATCATCACGTTTTGGCGTTGCGGTAAGCCCATACACATATTTTGAATTTACCTCATTTAGAACTTCCTCTGCTGTTTGAGAAGCTCCATGATGGCATTCGTCCATGATAACTAATCCATAATCTTTTACCAGTTGGTTAATTTCTCCCTTTTTACCCAAGGATGAAATCATTACAACATCTATAATTCCAGTAACCGAATTATGTCCTGCATACATACGCCCGATTACACTTTTTCTCTTCTTTATCATGCCAGTAATAGTTTTATACTCCGGTAGTTCTTCATCAATATGTAGAAATTTCTCAAAATCCTCCACCCAATTCTTCATAATTTCCGTATTGTGCACCAATACTAAAGTATTTACCTTGCGTGCAGCTACTAAGTAGGCACCAACTGCCGTTTTACCAAATGCAGTAGCAGCTCCTAATATCCCGGTATCGTATTCCAGCATTTTATCTGCCGCATTCTGCTGTTCTAAATACAGTTCACCACCAAACGAAACCGCTATACTTCTACCGACTTGCCTGCAATCGTCTTTTTTAAATGGTATACCTGCATCTGTAAGCCTTTCGACAAGTTTTTCTTCACAACCACGAGGTATACAAATATAGTTGTCTATATCCTGACTACAGGATATAATTCTTGCAGTTCCTTGTGTTGAAAAACCCATTGCCTGATTTTTATAAAACTCAGGATTACTAAAAGCCGCTAATCTTCTGATTTGATTCTGCAATCGAGGCCTTAGATTCTCTATATTAATATAAATCCGGTTCGCTATCGTAACGTTTAAAATACCATCAACATCAGAAGACTCAAATCTTTGTTTTTTCTTTTCCCATGGATTTGACTCTTCATTTTCACCTTTTTCAGTACTTCCACTCATATCTTCTGCGAGAACTCCAAGTAATCCATCTGCTGTCCACTCAGTTATCTTTTTCTCTATAAATGATTTTGGTAACTTACTGGTCTCTTTTAGAATTTTCCATTGATTTGGATAAGCATTCCACCTCTCATCAATAAAAGCACTATTACCCTTCTTCAGAGCTTGTCCTTGTAGTGGCAGAGCAATCAGGTTCCCCAATCCGCCTTCTGGCATATCGTCCTGTGCCGGCAACATCCTATCATAGGATTTAAAACTTTTTTGATTTACAGATTCCGCACCCTTTGTAAGTAATGCTGTGCCAAATTTTCTAGCTAGAGATGCCGGAATAGGTTCTTCAAAAAACAACCAGATATGTGCACCCTTTCCTGACCTTGAACGTTCCACCAACGCCTGGATGTCATTATTTTTGCAAATAACTACCATTGCATTGACTTCATCAATCCATTCATTGTCAGTATTGGAAAAATCTTCTCCATTCGTCTTTTCATCATGATTGTCAAAATCAAATACAAGAAAATTACAGGTTTCATCTGGAAACATTGGATATAAGCCGATTACGTCAGAACAGTCTTCTCTTTCACCTTTTAGATGATTCATGATATTTTCACCATTAAGAGGCTTATAGTTCTGATTTTTACACTCTCCACACCTTATTTTGTTACCGTTCTTCTTAGGACATATCCCATCTTTCCAAAAGTTCCAGCACTGTGTATAATACCCGGTCTTTCCTGATTTAGAATTTGGCTTACCTCCACGCTTGCTATAGACATCCATTCTTCCTTTGAACATAGAATAAAAATATTTAGCATGATTCTGAGTTATCACTTCTGAAAGGATGAGCGCTCCTTGGTTTTCTTCTGTGAAATCAATATTCATTAAAATTTCTTTCGGTTGATTTGTTTCATATGGAATCCTTGATTCGTCCAAAATGCTCTGGAGGTATTCCACTCTGGATTTTAATCTGCATACTTTTTGCTGTAATTCATGTATTAACTTGTCTTTATCATCCATGGGTATACCTCCTTTTCAATTTAACTTCTCAATTTCGATGAAATATCATATTACATCCTTACTCTATTTCGTCATCGTTTATTTGTCGCCGGCTTAATACCCGCTCAACTTGAAAGTTAAACCCGATACAAATTAATCCCTTATCTCCCAGTGCCCGCTATACCCTCTTCCAACATATTTTACATTGGTCATTTTTTTCATCTGTCTCTCAATAGTTTTTTCACTCACTGATGCTTCTTTTGCAATTTGTTTTTTTGTCACTTTATTATTTTTATTTATCAACTTCATAATCAATTCCTGCAAAACAGCCTCCTCTTGACCGACACCTTGACCGACACTTTGACCGACACTTTGACCGACACTTTCTTTTTCTGGTCCTACTTTTGCTGTTGCAATATTTTTTAGAGGTATCGTTATTTTGAAAATATCGCCTTCATCAAAAGATGGTGTACCACCAGAATAAAGCTTTGTATATTTATTTGTATTTCTCATTCCAGAACCTAATTCATCTGCAAGTCCAATTTCACGGAACACTTTAGAAATTGGCGGATTTTTAGGAAATGGTTCAAATCTATCCAGTCTCAATTCTCCAATCCCATGTGCAAGATTGCTATTTTCTGTGTAAATTTTATCCTTTTCAATAATAAGTTTGGCAGGAAATCCACTGGAATAGTCTCTATGAGCCAGGATGTTAGAAACAACCTCACGTAATATTCTATCTCTTGCACTAACACTTTGAATTCCTTCAAGCACAAACACATCATTCAAATGTTTTTTTCCAAACTCCATAAGCCTATCATAACTACTTATAAGGTTTGTAATAATTACATCACGGTCATCGTAACGGTCAACATTTTCAACCCGATAAATTGCATCTGTCTTATACTGAGGCATTGCTGACATAATCGAAGAATCCTTACCAAATAACAGAATTGCTGCTAACGTTATTCCCTCTTTGTATGTTTCCATATCTGTCAGAATCAATCCTGAACTGCGTAATATTTCTTCCTCATTCATTGTTGCCCAAGGATGATTATCCACACGCCCTGTTGCCATTTTTCGGGCACGTTTTATTAAATCAGAATTAAGAAATTCCATACCTAATCCGGGAAATACCTTGTTGACATAATAGCTGCCTTGTTTTCTAGCGTACATCTTATATACTAATTCTTCATTCTTTGTTATATCTATATCGCCTTCATATGTTCTATCCCATATAATACCATTGTGCCTTCGAACCTGACCTCCCTCAGGAACTCTAATATAAATAATCTTTATTTCCGGTTCTATCTCATAAACTTCAGGCGTCAAATAGAGTGGTGGATAAACCTTATTGGCATTATTAATTGCCGTTGTAAAATCTCTAAGGATTTTATCTATAGATTCTTGCTCTACACCAAGAATCTCTCTATCATCTTTTACCCCAAGGAAAATATGTCCTCCATTACGATTATTAAATGAACATACAGTGTCGTAAACATCCTTAGTTATGTCTTTTCTTGAACACTTAAATTCAACATCTATTTTTTCGCCAGATTCTATTAATTTTCTTAATTCTTGTATAATCAAAAGATCACCTCCCGCTATTTTAGTTTTAATCTGATATCAAACAAAAAAATCAAACTGTACCCCATAAGGAATACTACCTAATCATGCATAAAGTAATACTCCCCTTTTATAAATTTTTTATGAGATGACAGCCTTCAGAATAAAGTTTTTCTGTTCATCTATCGCAATTTCTCCGGTCTTTCTGCCAAACTTCAAACCTCTCTCTACTGCTACAACCAGCGCTGCGCCGCTTCTGGCATAGCCCATTGTCCGAATCGTCTCCTTTACAAGAGAATCTTTGTCCAAAGAGCCTTTTTCACACAAGGTAACGCATATAGCATTTTTTAGTTCCTGTTGACAAATTTCATCTGGTGACCTTTTATCATCAGAATTTACATCACTCCGATAAACTCTATAAGAATCAGGGTCCTGATCTTTTCTCCAATAAACCTTCATACCAGCCTGCTTATTACTTTTAAGTTCTGCCTTTTTCAAGGCCTTATCCGTCGCCTCAAGCGTTTGGGCACTGGAGCGCCCGATATCAAAGGAACGCAACACCTTCTTTACCAGCCGGTCATGAGCGATCGGAGCCTCCATATCAATAATTTTTTGAAGTCTTGCAGTAATCATTGCCATAGAATCCTTCAATATATAGTCGGTGGTCGATATAGGTGTAACTTCAATATCAGCCAGTATATAGTCTTCCACTTTATATTCCTGATTTTCCGAACCAATTACTATGATCTCACTTTTATGATCTCCTGATTTTGCCGCTACTTTTAATTCTGCTGCCTCTGCCATCAGAACCTTAGGAACAAATCGATTCTCAATGTCTATAACCATCTTCTGTATCTGTTCTGCAGTTTCCTCTATTTTTTCAGTCTCTTCCCGATTAATCAATGAAACCTCTTGGACTTCAGATTCAACTTTACTCTCATCAGCAGATTTCATTGAGTCTTCCCGTACAGTTGATAAATTTCCTTTCTCTGCAGAAGTAGAAGTAACATCCGAAATATTCTGGGTATCATTCAGTATTTCATCAATGCTGTCTACTGAATGAGCTTTTGAATCCTGATCCTCCTTATGCATCTCTTGATATTTTGAGTATGCAATCTCTTTTTCCTGTTCTAAAAGCTGTAATAGCCTGAATATTTCCTTTTCCCGATTATCCCACCAATCCATTGTCCAGATGCGATGAAGCTTCCACCCCAAACCTTCAAGTACACTGATTTGGGCAATCTCCCGGTCTTTTGTATTTGAAGACCGCCTGTATGATTCTCCATCCAGCATGATTCCAAGCAAATACGCTTCCTCATTATATGGATTAATCACAGCAATATCGACTTTAAACTTGGAATGTCCTACCGCTTTCTGATATTGATATCCCGCATCTGTAATCTGCTGGCAGATATGTTCCATAATCCCCTGATCTTTCTGAACCCTGGTATCAACATATTCTCCAATCAGTCTTCCTTTCTCGGAAAACTCCAGAAAGTTCTTAAAAGATTCAACTCCCTTTGACTTTGTACGCTTCAAATTGATCATGTCGGCTGTCATAGTAGTAAATACTACCATTTCCATTCTCGCCCGGGAAACAGCCACATTTAACCGCTTCCAGCCACCATCTTTGTTTAAAGGTCCAAAATTAAGCGAAAGCTTCCCCTCTGCATCCGGGCCAAAAGCAACAGAGAATAAAATGACATCTCTCTCATCACCTTGAACATTTTCCAAATTCTTTACAAACATGGTTTCTTCTCCCACATTCGCCCAATTATCAAAAGCTGGATCCTTCTGATATTCCTCCTGCAGCAAATCCTGAATTAATGTCTGCTGGCTGATGTTAAAAGTAACTACGCCAACGGTCTGTGATTTCAATTCAGGATCACTATATCTGCGCTTAATCTCCTCTACAATCGCTTTTGCCTCTCCTTCATTTACACGGCCTTTTCCACGATCAAAAAATCCATCTACTTTTATAAGACTTACGCGTCTCTCCCGGTCATTTACAGACGGGAACGTAAGCATAGAATTTTCATAAAATTCCTGATTGCTAAAAGCAATCAGACTCTCATGTCTGCTTCGGTAATGCCAGTGCAGATGTGCCTGCGGCATACCAAGAGCCAGACAGTCATTTAAAATACTATCCAAATCTTCTATATCAAGATTGTCTTCATCCACAGTATTTCCTGAGAAAAAGCTTGTAGGCGGCATCTGATTCGGATCTCCAACAATGACTGCATTCTTTCCTCGGGCAAGTACCCCTACCGCCTTACATGTAGGGAGCTGAGATGCCTCATCAAAAATTACAATATCAAACAGATTATTCTCAGCTGCAATGTATTGAGCAACTGAAATCGGGCTCATAAGCATACATGGACAGAGTTTAGTCAGAACATGAGGAATCTGTTCAAATAACGTTCTGATAGACAGTCCCCTCCCATTACTGCTGATGGCCCTGCGTAGTATATTTAATTCTTTGCTTATCTGTACAGACTCATATCCTGTCGGTAGCTGATGAGTCAGCTTATAGAACATCTCTTCTTTGGTCAGTTCCATAAATTCCTGATCCAGCTTCTTAAACTGCGAAATCCGTTCATTAAATCCTGTACCTGTAAATCCGTTTAAAACAGGCTCATTTTCAATGACAGACAAAATAATGGCTCTGTATATCGACTTGAGGTAAGCATTCATTACCTGGTCATGAGGCATGCCAGCTTCATAAGCATCGCAAACAGGTGCAAGTCCCCTTTCTCTGCATTCTTTGGCAAACTGTCTAAATACAATCCAGTCCTTAATCAATGAAGAATTTTCCAGAATACAATGACAAAGAGTCAGTCGGTTTTCCATCCAATTTTCATCATCAGCCTCAAATACCAGATTCAATAATTCAATTGCTGCTGTTTCCTTCTGCTTTACAGTATCTAAATCAGTAATGATATCTTTTGCCAACTGAATACATGCATCCAAAGATCCCTCTGATTCCAGCTTTCTTATCTGTCTTGAAAACTGCTGCATAATCTGAAGCTGAATTTTCACCATCTGCTGATATTGCTGCAATGCCTCCAGGGTTGAATATTCCCGAATCAATGTCTTCCATTCATATTGCAGTTGAGATTCCAGGGTTTCCACCTCATCCGCTTCTTGTTCATAAAAAGTAATATCTGTCAAATAAACCGGTATTTTATCTGTCTCAACTTTAAAAGACGCATAAGCCTGCAGTTCTATAGTCAATGCATCGAGTGCCCTTCCTTTTCCGAAAATCTTCTTATTAGCTTTATCATATGCTTCCCTGAAAACAGTCATATCCATACGAAGGAAGTTTTCGTTCCACTGTTGCATGAACACTACTTTCTTGGCGGCAAAGGCATCTCGCTTCTCCATGTAAGCTTTAGGAATAGAAAATACTCTATCAATAGAGTCTGCATTTCTCAGAAACCCAGGGATTTCTTCTGCAGCAATGACACTGCGGGCATAATTGCAGACATTTTTCCACTCACGTTCTGCAACAGGCTCTTCTATTTCCAGCCAGCGAACAAAAGAGAGTACTTCATTCTGGATCTTCTCCAAAGAAGTTTTGTATGCAGCAACAATATCCTCCAGATCAAACTTCAGACTTTGACTGTATTCTTCCTGATGAACTGTGGCCAGTGGATGATTATATGGGTGGCCAATTACTTTACCAGCTGCAATTAATCTCTCCAGGCTGTGAATCTGATGATCCAGATTGCTTTCCGTCAGCGCACATGCATATGTATGATCAAACCTGATATAGTGATCAGGAACGGGCACCATCTCATAGATATCCATTAGCTGGCGCAAACTCTTTCCAAAGGGTCTCTGAATATGCAGCACTTTAACATACGCATCCAGATCAGCTTTCATCATACGGATATCCTGAATTTTCTTATCATAATCTGTCTGCATGCCCCATACACCGATTTCCAAACCACGTTTCAGTTGATCCAATACTGCCTTTTTTGTCGCCTTATTTGAATGAAGCTCCAGGCAGAAATTCTGAATGCCAAGTGCAGTAAGACGTTTTTGTACCACCTCAAGTGCAGCCATCTTTTCTGCCACAAAAAGAACAGTTTTACCCTTTGTGAGTGCATTGGCAAGCATTGCCGTGATGGTCTGGGATTTTCCTGTTCCCGGAGGTCCGTGAAGCACAAAGCTGACCCCTTCTGCCGCCATATTAATTGCTCTCAGCTGTGAAGAATCAACAGTCACCGGCAGATATGCTTCATCTGTATCTACACGGTCGGGGATTGTACAATCCCAATCCACTGATCCACTCATAAGACTGCGAACAATCTTATTGTTTTCCAGAAAATTCGTTCTGCTGTGGATGTCATTCCACATAACAAATTGTGAAAAAGAAAAGTTTCCAATAACTCCAGCCTCAACCACATCCCACATAGGCAAGTTCATAACGGCATGACGCACGATGGCAAAAATCTTAGGCATATTTAAGCCATGTTCATCCATAGGAAGCGGATTTAATCCGTAAATCTGAGTATCAAAGCTTTGCTTTAAGAATTCGAAAAGAGTAATGTTAATCTGCGCATCCTCATCGCGCATATGCATAGCATAACCCTTGCTTGCAGATTTTCGATTAATATCAATTGGTACAAGAACAATAGGAGCATACCTGGCAGCTGTATCTTTCTTTCCCTCAAACCAGCGCAGCAGCCCCAATGCAAGATAAAGTGTATTGGCTCCGTTTTCTTCCATTGATGTCTTTGCAGATCGATACATCCTGGTAAGACACACGCCAAGTTCTTTTTCTGTATATAAGGAATGAAGTCTTCGGTGTTTACTCTCTAATACAATAAAATCAGCAAATGGCCCCAATTCACCCAGTGCTTCAACAGGAACCCCAGCATCTCCGGAGACGGACATATCTGCAGGTCTTGGCAGCACCTGGAATTCCTCACCGTCTGCCAATGCGTCTTCCAGTATCCCTGCATCTGAAGAAAGCAGCGGAACAATCGCTTTCGTCATACGCAGATTAATAAGCATATTTCGCATGCTTATATCAAGAAGTTTACGCTCCCATTGTGTCTGCTTCGTAGCCTGTTTCTTTTCCCCTGAATATGACAGGTTAAAAGTTTCTCCAATTGCTTCCGGAGCACTGGTAATATCTTTTTCTTTTCTGTCTTCATGAAGAACTTCAAACCCTGCATCCGTTTTTACCCGAACCGGCAAAGGGCGAATACCCATGCTTCTGGCTCTTCGTACATCAATAGCAAAAGCAAAATTTCCATAGTCAGATACATGATGCTCTGCCAGATTAACTGCCTCATCAAAACTGCGGGTCTTTCCTGCACACATAGCCGTACACTCTACAACAATCAGCTCATGAATGCCCTTTGACATTCTCTTTTCCAATTGGGAAGGATCATCCATGACCATATCAGCGAATGATTCTTCAATCAGCCATACACCTGCAAATATATGGCCTTTCATCATAATCAAAACAGGATTCAGCCCCATAGCTTCCAGGCATGCCACATAAAGAAGTGACATGTCCATGCAGGTTCCCATATGCTGCTCTAACACTGCATCAGCTAATCTGATACGCTGTCCGAAAACTTCAAAGCTTGAAGGAGGTTCAGCATAAGTAATATTTTTCTGCTGAATGGCTGCATAAGCAGCTGCAGCCATTGTCTTTACGCGATTTGGGTCTTTAAACTGATATCCTGCGAGTGAGGGCTCACGAGTCCATGTATCCAGATATTTTGAAGCCAACTGTAACAGACTGATGACCACCGGATGATTTGGCATAGCAAAAGCAGCCAAAAGTTCAGGGGTATATTGTAATCCTGGCCACTGATCAAATGCAAGCACAGCAATATCTTTTATTTCCGAAACAAGGACCTCTTCTTCAAAGCATACCTTTACTTTTAATTTACTGATACTTCTTTCTGTCAGCGACGCAAGATAATCCGCATTGATTCCAATCTTCAATTTCTTAAAATGAAGTTCTTCATCCGGTTTAATTTTTTGAATTCCGAACTCAAATAATTCTACCAGTTCGTTATTCGAATCAATCCTTACAACCAGGTTATCAATATCATTCTCAGAAATATTCTTCACACAAATATCTCTGACAAGGTGAGCACCATTATGCTGAATTGCATAGGTCAATACATCATCTATTTCGCAAGAAAGCTCCACTCTGCTTTTCGCCCTCTGGATAATTTCCTTCTTTTTCTCTTCAGAAACCATCTCCACAGAATCTTGAATCTTTATTTCCTGCGAAGCCTTAAAATCCTGATTATTATCTACCGTTACATTTGCATTGGTTTCTCCTGAATGTATTTCTGTCCTAATTTCTTTCTCTGATGATATGGAACTTTCCCATGCAAGCATGACCGCTGCCATATGCTTACAATTACTTCCTGTCTTAGCGTATGGGCAATTGCAGTTCATCTTAGGGGCTCCATCCTCTGCTAAATCAATCTCAACATAGAAATTTTCAATCCCTGCTACATTTGCAGTAACATGTCCTTCGCTTATCTGCAGTTCACGGACAGAATTACTCTTGATATAGTCCTCTGCGCTATTTAATATATTTGCTTTAAACAATACTCTCCAATCCATGTAAATCCCCCCCCATCTTATAGCTCATCAATGAACTTATCATAAGCCGTCTTTAATTTCTCATTTGCATGTTCACTTTCTACCAATCCATCAATTGCACTTTCTATTATTTCACGGAATAACTTTTTATCGCAGATTTGTACTGGAAGCTTCCACATGTACAACTGATCAATCATCTCTGAATCATATATATCCTGAAACTTCTCTAAAGCTGCAACATTTCCGGGAGGAAGCATAACAGCTACATTGAAGTATTCTCTCATATCCCTTTTTGTATAAAATCTTTCCTGATACAAATGCAATAATGACTGAACTTCCACTCCACTCAAGTCTAAATAAAAAACTTTCAGAAGCATTTCCAGTGCATCAGATCTTTTCCCCTGTTCCATAAGAACGGAATAAAGGGAATAGTAAAGATTTCTCGACTCCAAAAGGCTCGCTTTTTTCAGATGATCATTAAAAATAACCCACATGGTTGAAAGATAATCCTGATCACCTTTTGCATAACGATCATATTCCTCCCATGATACGCCCCAATTTTTATGCCTATGTACCTGAACATAATCCTCATGTTTTTCTAAAAACGATAGCCCCTTCATAGATGGTTTATATAGTTTTTCCGGGCAATGTAATCCTAAAAAGTCAGCCCCAGCAAATTCAAGGATTCTATTTATCAGTAAGGCTTTCTTTCCGGATACCGGCTGATTTAATTTCTTCAGCATTTCCTTCAGCTCTGGAATCCTAAAAGAATTTAGTACTTCAACAGGTTCTGCCTCAATCATGTACCCGTCTTGAATCATATCCTGATGATATTTAATACAGTCTCTTATTCCACATTCATACAGAAAATATGCTGCATATCCATCTGCCTTACGAATAGGTGCAGGCTTAGAAAATGCCCACAGGAATACCGCTTTTGCGTAATCACCTTGTAATGGAGGGATTTCATGTTCATTATGCTCAACAGAAAAGCTGACACTTACTTTTATTTGAGGTATGTTATCTGCAGAACCTTTATTTTCTTTTTTCTCAAGCATAGTTCTGCCCACATTTCTATCCTTTTTAAACAATTTTGAAAAAAACTCCATAGTATATTTCCCCTAAATACAGCTTTAAAGCTTATATAATTTCTGTGCTTCTCCTTCAGATAAAAGGGTATCTCCTTTAACATATTTTTGTATTTTTTTCTACGATAACTTTACAGTCCTCTAAACTTATTCTGAATCATCATTAGCCCATACTTCTTATTTCAAAAAATAAGAATTTTCAAAGGAACCTTCTTGTTGCCTTTTCTCTGCCTGCAATAAAATAAAAGTATATAATATACCCATTATATTTTGATACTATCACAGGTTACCTTTTTTTTCAAGTTTAACCATATCCTTCTAAACAAGACGCACAGTAATTGCTTCCGGCTAAACAGCCATTAAAACTTTCTTACATCATAATAAAAAATAAAAGACGCAGCAAAATCAAGCTTTTTCATTTCCTGTCAGTTACATCGTATAACTCATTTACTTCTTTCTTCGCTCTTCCAGTAAATTATTAAGTCTTTTTAATTTCTTGCTGAATACCGTATATACTTAATTTTTTTACTCTATCTTTATATTTATTTTATCTCGTTGTTTAAGAAGTGAAATTAATTGTAAATGGGTTGGCGTTGCATTGGTGAACTAGAACAATCAAAAATTCTCGTAAAAAATAATCCATTTAATCAACAATATAAGATTGTGCATCTCCAAGCGCAGTGCTATGATAATTCCACCGGCACGCATATTCATCATGAATATAAAGTCAAAAGAAAAGCAGTTAAAAAGGGTTTGTGATTTATCAAAAATTAAAACCAGACCTGATGATGGACGAAAATATTTTATCTTCAAAAGAAAGCCAATAAGCAGCAGTACTTATGAGGGTTTAATCGATAAACTGTATGATCAGTTCTTCGGGGCTACCGCTGCTACAATGGAAACATATTTTAAAACCTGGATGGAATGGAGGGAAAAGGAGACAAGCGTAAGTAGAAAAACAATTAGAGAAAACTGCTTTATGTGGAATTCTTTACTGAAAAATCAGGATATCACCTTGATTCCCTTAAAGGAGCTAACAGCAAAAGATCTAATTATCTATTTCAGGAACATTACAAAAGGCCGCCAGATCACAAGAAAACGCTTTAATGACCTAAAAAGCATTATGAATGGAATTCTGTACCTTGCAGTGGAAAATGATATTATAGAACGAAATTGTCTTCGAGACATCAATTATAAACAGTTCAGCTATAAAGCAGAAAATACTAAAAGCACCCCATACACCGAGGAAGAACGTCTGCAAATTATAAATCACTTGGGAGATGATTTTTACTCACTAGCCATAAAACTGGATTTCTACTTAATCCTGCGCATAGGTGAATTAAAGGGATTAAGATGGGATGATATTTCCGGGGTTTTTTTACATATCCAACGTTTTGTAGATGACAAGAATGAAATCATTGAAGATATCAAAGGCCATGCAAGTGAAGGGAAGCGTTTCATGCCATTGACGCGGAAAGCCAAAGAAATCCTGGAACAAGTCCAGATTCTAAATCCAGATAGCGAATACATCTTTATCCGTAACGGCCACCCCCTGGCAACAGTAACCTTTAATCGCCGTTTAAAGAAATGCTGCGAAGAATTAAACATTGAATACCGCTCTTCCCACAAACTCCGCTTCTCCACCGCCTCCATCATGTACAAAAACGGAATGGAAGACACCGAGCTTCAAAAGCTCCTGGGCCACACAAGCCTCAACATGACCCACCACTACCTCCGCAACATCACTTCCCAGGAAGAAACAGCATCAAAAATAAGGGCAATCCTGGATTAATCACCCTCAAAAACACAAAAAATGCCCACGCAAACAAGCGCAAACACCAAATACACAAAGTAAAAACCCCAGAAACCCTTATTTTATCAGGTTTCTGAGGCTTTCATAAGAGAGGCGACAACCAGATTTGAACTGGTGATCAGGGTGTTGCAGACCCACGCCTTACCACTTGGCTATGTCGCCATAAATTATAAACTAAAACTTGCTAACTCCAGTGACCCCAACGAGATTCGAACTCGTGTTACCGCCGTGAAAGGGCGATGTCTTAACCGCTTGACCATGGGGCCGCACACTTACATTTCGTTCTCCTCATAGTCTTCTCTTGAGTATCACGAACTCCCCGAGTAGGACTTGAACCTACGACCCAACGGTTAACAGCCGTTTGCTCTACCAACTGAGCTATCGAGGATTACTG